>CAYVMR010000165.1:0-5655 GCA_964452545.1 uncultured bacterium | reverse complement strand
TGGCCGGCTGACCGTTCACCACCTGTTGTTGAGAGGCCTTATTAAAAACATTCATCTTGCGCTGGGTGCCATTAGGATCCCGGAAGACCCGCACCGCATAGTTTTGGGTCTCGAAGCCCACTAGCGTATCCCTCAATTGATCACCGCCCGTTCCACCCTGGGTGGGAACGTTCATAGCCGTAATGCTGGTGCTGTTCTCACTAAGGATAATGGAATTGGTTGAAGCGTCTAAAATTTCCAGGCGGGCCTGACGAGTACTGGGATTGGCAATCGCCCGGAAAATCACGTTACGACCATCCCGGGAGCCAAAGGCATCGTAGCTCACCCAGCCATCGTTATTCAGAGACCCCCGGTAGGTGACGGGGTTGTTCAGAGCCTCACTGCGGGAGGGAGAGGTTCTACGGTAGACATTCATCTTGAGAGCCGTTGTATTGCGCGGATGAACGCTGACGACGTAATTGGCGGTGTTGAAATGGAGGGTGCTGTTGTTACTGGTGTCCTGGGCTAGGAGTGACCCGGGCTCAACGGGCTGGAGAGCTGGCCCAGGGCGGCTGGACTGATCAAGGGCCGCGGTGGCGGGAATGGACAGGCTGATCGCCATAAAAAAGCTGGCGATCGCTAAGGAAAACAACCGCAACAGCCGCCTTGACCAACGGCTCAATGGATAACGGGGCCAGGCTGGCTTCATGACAATCGCTCCCTTAATTCGTAGACGGACATACTCTGGCAACCCCAACAGTCACCCAGAGCTGACTTCAGGTTAAATACGGCTGTAATTCTAGCTAACTTTGTTAAAAACGCTCGAGGTTTTCAGAAAAGTCTAGAAATTTAGCCCTGGCCATGGTGCTCTGACCCGGGAGAATGGGGCGGGTCCCCCTGACTGAGCTGCCTCAGCCATTGCTGGGTGGCCTGGCTCAGATCAATGGGGAGGCTCCCCGATCGCAGGTGCAGGTCCTGCTGGGGGAAGGGAACCTCAATATGGTGTTGCCTAAAGACGGCTTCGATAGCAAAGTACAGGTCACTTTTAATCACCAGTTGACGATGGGGCTGAGCAATCCAGACTAATAGCTCAAAGTTCAGCGCATTGTCGCCAAACCCCAAGAAAAACACCTGGGGCGCAGGGCTGGCCAGCACCTCCTGGTGGGTTTGGCAGGCGGCCAGCAGGGTCATCTTCACCTGCTCTGGGTCAGAGTGGTAGGCCACCCCCACCGGCAGGCGAATGCGGGAAACCGGGTTGCCATGGCTCCAATTGACGATCTCGTTCTCAAGAAAGCGGGAGTTGGGCACAATAATCGCCACCTGGTCCAGGGTGCGAATTTCCGTACTGCGGGACCCAATCCGGGTGACCGTACCCTTGACCGGGCCGAAGTCGACAAAGTCTCCCACCTGCACGGGCCGTTCAAACACCATCACCAGGCCACTAACCACGTCCTTAACCAGGGTTTGCAACCCCAGGCCAATGCCAATGCCCAGGCCACTGGCGATCAGGGCAATGGAGCTGAGGTCAATGCCCCACAACTGCAGGATCACCACCCCCCCCAGCAGGATCAGGGTGTACTTGGCTAGGACGGCGATCGCCTCCTGAGCCGCCTGGCTAATGCCAGTCATGTGCAAAAACCGGGACCTCACCACATTGGTGGTGGTATTGGCCAAAATCACCAGGGCCAGGAGGGTGGCCAGCAACAACAGCAGGTCAAATAGGGAATAGGCCCGTCCCCCCAGGGCCAGGCTGCGGTCAAATAACCCATCGTTCAGGCTTCTCGAAACCCGGTGACTGACCCGACGGGTGAGGGGAAACCAGCGGGTAACGTAGCTCAGGGCCGTCACCCAGATGGCGCCGCGCACACCCCAAAGCCCCAACCGCACCAGTAGCCCCAGGCCGGTGGGGGCCTCCTCCTGTGGATCAGGGGAGCCGGGTAGTCGATCCACCAGGGGCTGCAGCCAGTGTCGCCACAGCCAACCGCTCAGCCAGTGCAGGGCCAGGGCCACCGCCAGGGCCGCCAGGGCTAACCCCAGGGTGGTCCGGGAAAACCTCCCCTGGCGCTCCCGTTGGACATTAACCAACACCTGGTTGACTCGCGCCAGCCACTGATCGGCCTGGGCCCTGGGGCTACCCGCCCCGCCCACCGCCGCATCGGCGGCGGTCACCGTCATCAGGTACCGGTCACCAGCAAAGAGGATGGGAGCCGGCTCCCCCTGCCCAGTCTGGCGAGTTTCCACGCGCACTGGGGATGGCGCACCTGGCCCCTCCAGCAAAGCCTGCAGGTTGGCTTCAATGGTCGCGGCCCGTTCGGCGGCGGTGAGGTTGGCCGCCCCCGACACGTCAAAGAGAAATAGGCCATCGATAAACACCGGAGCCCGCTCTCCAGGGCGGCCCAGGGCCGGTGTCGTGAGTAGCCCCAGGCTGAGGATTAGCCCTAGCAGGCCGAGGCCGAGACGGCGCCCATAGCCCCCACTCCCTGCCGCCAGGGTGCGGCGGATCTGACTCAAACGGCTCCGTCGAAGGCCGCGAGTCAGTGGGTGGGGCAGAGGGTTACGGGCAGGACGCGTCATGGTTAGGGATGGGGGCAGAGGTGGACCATTGCCCAGCGGTGACCAGGGTATGGACTTGCCAGGCGGGGTCAGGCTGGGGGTAATCCTCTCGAAAGTGACCGCCCCGGCTCTCGGTGCGAAAGGCGGCACTGTTGAGCACTAGCCAGGCAATATCATAGAGATTGCGCAGCTCCCCCCAGGCTCGCAATGGCTCTAGATCGGAGGTATGCAGGTCCAGAGAGCCGCCCGGGGGCAGGGTGGTCAGGGGCCCCTGCAGGGGATGCTGCTGCCACTGGTGACGCCAGTCTTGCAGCTGGGCGATCGCCGCCGCCAGCCCCTGCCGCTGGCGACTAATGCCGGCATAGGTCCACATCAGCTGGATCAGTTGTTGCCGTTTTTTGTCGATCTCTCCCCGATCAAGGGTTGTCAGATCCAGGTCAGGGGGTGGACTGGCCCTGGGGGGGGCAGGAGCGACAACCGCCCCGGCCTGGAGGGGTAAATGGGCCAATTCAGCCCCGTAGACCAGGCATTCCAGCAGGGAGTTGCTGGCCAGACGATTGGCCCCATGCACCCCGGTGCTAGCGTTTTCGCCCACGGCATAGAGGCCAGGGATACTGGTCTGACTGTGGCGATCGGCGGTAATCCCCCCCATCCAGTAGTGGGCGGCGGGGGCGACGGGCACAGGCTGCACCAGCGGATCGCAGCCCCATTGGCGACAGATCTGAATGATGTTGGGAAAGCGGTGGTACAAACGGTCGGTATCAATCACTCGCATGTCCAGCCAGACCTGGCGATCGCCGGTTTTCTGCAGGTGCTGGAAAATGGCCCGACTGACCACGTCCCGCGGCGCCAGTTCCCCATCGGGGTGATAATCCTGGGCGAAACGGTGGCCCTGGCTGTCCACTAGGTGAGCTCCCTCCCCCCGCACCGCTTCGCTGATCAGCAGGGGGGGAGCACCGGGTTGGGCCAGGGCGGTGGGGTGAAACTGCACAAACTCCAGGTCCCGCAGTTGGCCGCCGGCTCGCCAGGCCATCGCTACCCCATCACCGGTGCTGGCGGCGGGGTTCGTGGTGTAGGCATAGACCTGACCACCGCCACCGGTGGCCAGCACCGTGGCCTGGGCGGCAAACCAGCGCAGCTGACCCCGACAGGCCACCAACAGCCCCCGGCAACGGCCCTGGTCTAACCACAGGTCCAGGGCAAAGGCCCGCTCGTACACCGTAATATTGGGCCGCCGCACGACGGCCTCCGCCAAGATCGACACAATCGCCCGACCGGTGGCATCGGCGGCATGGAGCACTCGGCGACGACTATGGGCCGCCTCCAGGGTCATGGCCAGGTCTCCATCGGTGCGGTCAAAGGCTACCCCCAGATCCACCAGGCGATGGATGCAGGGGGCGGCGGCCTCAACCAGATGATCCACCGCCTCCGGTTCGCAGAGCCCCGCCCCAGCCCGCAAGGTATCGTCGCGATGCAAGGCTAAAGAATCATCTGGGCTCAGGGCAGCAGCAATACCACCCTGAGCCCAGTCACTGGCGGATAGGGATAAATTATCTTTGGTGATTAAGGCCACCCGCCACTGGGGGGGAATGGACAGGGCGGCATAGAGCCCTGCGGCCCCGCCACCCACCACCAGTACATCAACCGTTGCAGAATCGCTAGCGTTACTTATAAACGCCATTGTTAAAGCGATCGGCACCTTCCACCAGGGCTGGGTCGGGCACGGTAACGGTAAAGTTGTCCAGATTGTCCTTCAGCACCTGGACCTGCTGGTCCGTCAGGCCTGGCATCTTGAGTACATCCTCCACCCGCTCAAAGGGCGCGTTTTGGACAATCTTGCCGGCCAGGGTGGGGTAGAGCCCCGGATATTTACGGAAGTTCTGAACGTTGGTGTTATTCAAGTCCAACTTGGATCCGTATTCGGTGCTTAACTTGGCGTCTACGGCGTTACGTAGGGGACGTTCTGCCAGCAGGGTGATGGCGCTCACGGTGGTACTATTCAGGCCTAGGGCCTGGGCCGATTGAGCTGGACTCAGCCACCAACCCAGCAATACCATGACGCTAATCAATAGGCTAACCAGTCGTTTCATCTCCCCTATTCCTCTCCTAATAAAATCGATATAGAGCATTTCTAAGAGCCTATCATTTTCTCATCCCCTCGGGGGCAGGGGGGCAACGGGGGAAATCCCGCCTTGCTCCGAACCTGAGGGGTCGGGGTCGGCTAGCCGCTCTAGTTCTTCGGCGTAGTGTTCACCAATATCCTGGTCGGCCATCAAAATCGGTTCATAGTGAAGCTGGGCCCGAATCCTCACCTGGGCCCCCAGGGGGGGTGGCGCTTGGGGGCTGAGCACCCAAACCTGACCGGATTCATCCTGTAGTTCATACAGTCCCTGACCGACTAGGGATAGGTGACGTTGCACCTGGCCCTGCAGATAGACAATGCGTTGGCCATGGCGGCCCACCTCACCGAGGGGCACAATCGGGTCAAGCCAGGCTAGGCCGGTCAGCTGATGCAGTCGATCGCGCCAGACAAACCCCAAATTGGGGTTGAGACTGCCCCCATAGCCGACCAGGGCCACCAGGCCTAACCCAACTAATCCGGGATAGGTGAGAGACTTAAGGGGAAATACCATGGTGGAGACCTCGCCGATCAATCATTAAAGAAAAAATCTGAGAGACTGGGACACAGGGCTTGAGACTGTGCCTACTATCCTAGTATCTTCAGGTGTCCCCTTTTCCTTGTAACCATGACCGAGCTGCTCGACGGTAAGGCCTTAGCCGGGCAGGTGCAGGCCGATCTCAGCCAACGTATCCACACCTACATCAGCCAGGGCCACCGGCCACCGGGCTTGGCGGTGGTGATGGTGGGCGACAATCCCGCCAGTGCCACCTATGTGCGCAATAAAGAACGGGCCTGTGAACGGGTCGGCATCGCCTCCTTCCCTCACCATCTCCCCAGTCAGACCAGTCAGGCGGAACTGTTGCAGCTGATCCAGACCCTCAACGGCAATGCCGCGATCGATGGTATTTTAGTACAACTACCCTTACCTGCTCACCTGGATCCGGTGGTGATTCTCAACGCCATCGACCCGGACAAGGATGTGGATGGGCTCCACCCCCTCA
>CAYVMR010000164.1:0-5739 GCA_964452545.1 uncultured bacterium | reverse complement strand
TCGTCGGACGGGCTGCCCATGGCCAAAGTCTTAACAAAGCTTTAGGATTTAGCAAGGTTATCCTGAATAAAATAATTGTCCTTCTCCGGCAGATGAACCTGGAAGGTTTTATGATATAAATTCAAAGTCCTACTTGGAGTTACTTTTTATGACTTTGGTCATCTATGGCTAGAGTTGCGATCGCTTCCCCTTGATCGGACGCTAGAGGTTAACCCCACGGTGTGTCTCCTACTACTTTGACCATGACATCCTCTGCCCTATTGCTCAACCCGCTTCTGATCGGGGCCGGCATTCCCCCCTTTGATCAGATCAATGTCTCCCATATCGAGCCTGGAATCCAAGCTCTGCTGACCCAGTTAACCGCAGACCTGGAGACCTTAGAGCAGCACTTGTCCCCCACCTGGTCTGATCTGGTGGAGCCCCTGACCGCTATTCAGGAACGGCTACGCTGGAGTTGGGGGGTGATTAGTCACTTAATGGGGGTGAAAAATAGCCCTGAGCTACGAGCCGCCTATGAAGCCATTCAACCTGCCCTGGTAGAGTTTGAGAACCGACTAGCCCAGAGCCGTCCCATCTATGATGGCATGAAGGCCATGGCAACCAACCATAGCTGGGAAAGCCTAGATTTGGCTCAGCAACGCATTCTGGAGTCTGCCCTACGGGAGGCAGAGTTATCTGGAGTAGGGCTGGAGGGCGATCGCCGCGATCGCTTTAACCAGATCCAGCAAGCCCTGGCGGAGCTCTCCACCCAGTTTTCCAACAACATCCTGGATGCCACTAAGGCCTTCAGTTTACACCTCACCAGCGCCGCAGAGGTGGAGGGTCTACCAGAGAGTTTACTAGCCTTGGCAGCTCAGACCGCCCGAGAGGCAGGCTATCCAGAAGCAACAACCCTAGCTGGGCCCTGGCGGATTACCCTTGACTATCCCAGTTTTGGCCCCTTTATGCAGCACAGCCGGCGCCGCGATCTGCGGGAGCAGATTTATCGAGCTTACATTACCAGGGCCTCCAGCGGTACCTACGACAACAGGGCCCACATCGATCGCATCCTAGAATTGCGCCATGAAATGGCCCAAATCCTTGGCTACGACACCTACGCCGAACTCAGCCTGGCCCGGAAAATGGCCCCCACCGTAGAGGCCGTCTATAATCTCATGGAGGAATTACGCCAGGCCAGCTACGATCGGGCCGCCGCCGAGCTCGAGCAGCTACGGCAATTTGCTAAATCCCATAGCGCTCCAGAAGCCGATCACCTCACCCATTGGGACACGGCTTTTTGGGCAGAGCGGATTCGGGAGCAGGAATACGGCCTCAAGGACGAGGAATTACGCCCCTATTTTCCCCTACCCCAGGTGTTAGAGGGTCTGTTTGGCCTGGCCCACCGGATCTTTGCCATTACCATCATCCCCGCTGATGGCCAGGCTCCGGTATGGCATCCTGACGTGCGCTACTTTCAGGTGCTGAATAGTCAACAAGTGGCGATCGCCCACTTTTACCTCGATCCCTACAGCCGCCCGGCTGAAAAAAGTGGAGGGGCCTGGATGGACGAATGTATCAACCGGGCCAACATCAACGGTACCGTTAGGCTACCGGTGGCCTACCTAGTCTGCAACCAGGTGCCTCCCATCGACGGCAAACCCAGCCTGATGACCTTTGCCGAAGTGGAAACGCTCTTCCATGAGTTTGGCCATGGCCTACAGCATATGCTCACTGAGGTCGATTACCCAGGCGCCGCAGGCATTAATAATATCGAATGGGATGCGGTGGAACTCCCCAGTCAATTCATGGAAAACTGGTGTTACCATCGCGATACCCTGCTCAAGCTAGCCCGCCATTACGAGACCGGTGAGCCTCTGCCAGAAGAGATCTATCAAAAGCTACTGGCAGCTCGCACCTTCATGACCGGCACCGCCACCCTACGCCAAATACGCTTTGGCTGGACCGATCTGGAATTGCACCACCGCTATCATCCTGGTGGGGATGAAACCGTTACCGAACTCAGTCAACGCATTGCCCGCCAGTCCTCCGTCCTGGAGCCTCTACCGGAGGATGCCTTCCTCTGCTCCTTTAGCCACATCTTTGCCGGGGGCTACGCCGCTGGCTACTACAGCTATTTTTGGGCCGAGGTGCTCAGCGCTGATGCCTTTGCCGCCTTTGAAGAAGCCGGCCTAGACGACCAAGCTGCCCTGATGGAAATCGGACAGCGATTTCGGGATACGGTTCTATCCCTGGGGGGAAGTCACCATCCCATGCAGGTCTTTAGAAGCTTTCGGGGCCGGGAACCCAGCACGGAGGCCCTACTACGCCATCGAGGCCTGACAGTCGCCTAGCGATCAGGTTACCCTGGGGGTCTATCAGGAATAGATTTTTGGGAAGTATAGTTTTGGTCAGAACCCTTGGAACAGAGTGAATTAGTCAATTTTATGACTAGCTAAGCGTTCTAACTTGCCTCCGCGGAGCTACAGCTATATCAATCTAATCTCTATTCTTTGGTCGCTTACCCTAAAGCTCTAGTCATGATAGTCCCTATGGCCATAACCGCCGTTGTTGGTGAACGAGGCCTGCCAACGGCGCTACAGAACCCTAATCTGTGGATCATCAGCACCGGGCTGGCGATAGCCATAGCCCTGCTAGTTAGCCTCCATAGCTATCGGCAAATTCACCGCCTGACTCAGCAGTTGCAACGAGAGCGCTACCTCAACCAGGATCTACGTAAGAAGGTAAAGATGGCGCTGCAAACCCTTAGCAAGATGGAACGCAATCCTGACCTGATCCACTCCCGGGAGTTTAACCTGGACTATCTGCGCATGCGTATGGAGGAGGAGTTCTTCCATGCGGTGATTGTGAATCAGCTCAAGGCTAAGGTAAAACAAAAAATTACAGCCGCTTTACGTCCCGCCCCTGCTCCCCTGGGAATGGTCGGGGTAGGCAGTAGGGCTCGCATGGTAGACGAAATTTTTGACGTGGAATACAAACTAAACGATAGTGCCGCGACTAACCAACGGGTACTATTCCGAATTCAAATCAAGTTAGCTAAATTACCCACCCAAACCACCTCAGCCACCATCAAGGAGTTGATCAATTGCATTGAAAAGTTTATGGACTCATCCCTGGAGGATAGCCACTGGCAACCAACCATCCAGGGTCGCATTGCCCACATCCATTGGGACCAAAAGGCCAAACCGACACCGCTGCTGGTAGTTGAACAATCAAAGGATGGGGTGACAGTTACCTTTCGCAGTAAAAACATTTCACCCCTAAACCCCACCACCTCACCCAGTTGGCAGCGCCGACCGAGCTGACCTCAGGAACCAGCCTCAATGGAATAGTGAATGAATTGACGCCCAGCGGCGATCGCCGCCTGACTACTGGGGTAAGTTTCACCATCGTTCAGCACCGCTAGATCGGGATTAATCACCCAACAGCGGTAGCCCTCACCCCGATGGTAGGTCACACCAGCAATCCAGCCGGGAAATACGGAAACATGAATTAAAGAACGGGTTACCATGGGTAACTCACCTCGCCATTGCCCCTAGGGCTTGCTTTAATGGTTCAAGTGTACTATATTGTCTTCAGGAAGACAAGCCCAGGGTTGGGTCTTCTAACCCGAGGTTACAGCCCTAGCCCCTGTTGGGGGAGGAGACTAATCAGTGCCCCTGCCCGGTCTTGATTTTCTCTAAGTCTCGTGACAGGAAACACCCAGGTCAGTGAGGTTCGGCTGAGCTTACCAAAGGTTTCAGAGATAACCTTCCCCGGTCAATTCTGTCCTAAGCGTTCTGGCCAAAGCTATATTTTGCAGTTAGACTTTTGCCTGGGCTAGGGGTTTACTAGGGCTAGCTAACCGGCTTAACCGGTACATCCCCTACTGATTGTTTTGATTGCTTTTTTGCCCACCTATTCCCAGACAGCCATGGCATCCAAAAATAACGAGGTTTCCGAAAGACAGAAGGCGCTTTCCCTGGTTCTCAACCAGATTGAGCGCAATTTTGGCAAAGGGTCAATCATGCGTCTCGGAGATGCGGCCCGGATGAAGGTAGAAACCATTCCCACCGGTGCCCTCACCCTTGATTTAGCCCTAGGAGGGGGTTTACCCAAAGGGCGAATTATCGAAATCTATGGGCCCGAGAGCTCCGGGAAAACCACCGTTGCCCTCCACGCCCTGGCGGAAGTACAAAAATCCGGGGGGGTGGCCGCCTTTGTGGATGCTGAGCATGCCCTGGATCCAGTTTATGCCCAAGCCCTGGGGGTTAACATTGATGAGCTACTGGTGTCCCAACCTGACACCGGGGAGATGGGCCTGGAGGTGGTCGATCAGTTGGTGCGGTCCTCCGCCATTGATGTGGTGGTGGTAGACTCCGTCGCCGCCCTGGTTCCCCGGGCGGAAATCGAGGGGGAAATGGGGGATGCCCACGTCGGTCTCCAGGCCCGCCTGATGAGCCAGGCCCTACGTAAAATCACCGGTAGCATTGGCAAATCCCAGTGCACGGTGATTTTCCTCAACCAGCTGCGGCAGAAAATTGGAGTGTCCTACGGTAACCCCGAAACCACCACCGGTGGTAATGCCCTAAAATTCTATGCCTCGGTACGGTTAGATATTCGTCGCATCCAAACCCTCAAGAAGGGTACGGAGGAATACGGCATCCGGGCCAAGGTTAAGGTGGCTAAAAATAAAGTTGCCCCGCCCTTCCGCATCGCCGAGTTTGACATTCTCTTTGGCCAGGGGATTTCCACCATGGGCTGCCTGGTAGATTTGGCCGAACAGACCGGCGTCATTCTGCGTAAGGGGGCCTGGTATAGCTACGAGGGGGATAATGTCGCCCAAGGACGGGATAACACGGTCCTGCGCCTGATCGAAGACAAAGCCTTTGCCACCAAGGTGGAGGGCCAGGTGCGGGAGAAGCTGGCCATCTCCGGCGGGGCGGCGATAGTCGAGGAAGCTCCTGATTTGGAGGATGGCGAGATCGACCTGGAGGAAGACCTGGCATAGATTTCAGTGGATATCTCTTGAGCCAGTTAAGCCAGAACCCCCTGATGGGGAAGGAAGTCAGGAGGGTTGGTCAGGATGTAATCAGGGTATTAAGTTCTGGCCCATCGCCGCTGCCCCCATAGAAGGTGGCCCCTTCAGCTGGTACCCGTTGCAGTCTTCAGTCAATCGTCTCAGATGCATGGGAACTTGGTCTGGGGGGGGCGGCCCGGTTGGCCAGGGCGGTTAAGGCCTGTAGCCGCTGGCGCACCTCGGGGTTGAGAGCATCAGGGGAATAACGCCAGCTCCAATTACCCTCCGCCTCGCCAGGACGATTCATGCGGGAATCGCTGCCGTAGCCCAGGATATCCTGCAGGGGAATAATCGCCTGGTTGGCCACGGACATCAGAGCCAGGCGAATCAGGGTCCAGTGGATGCCCTCGGGACAGAAGCAACCGGTATAGAGCAGCAGGCGGTCCTGCTCGTAGTTAGGCAGAGTCTCAAACCACCCCACCGTGGTGTTGTTATCGTGGGTACCGGTGTAGACGACACTGTTGTGGACGTAGTTGGTGGGCAGATAGGGGTTAGCACTGTCGGAACCAAAGGCAAACTGAAGAATTTTCATGCCAGGAAACTCAAATCGATCCCGCAGCTCCTCCACCTCTGGGGTAATCACCCCCAGATCTTCCGCCAAAATCGGCAGACTACCCAGTTCAGCGGCGATCGCCTCAAATAACTCGGCCCCTGGGGCTTCAATCCACTCTCCGTGGATGGCA
>CAYVMR010000163.1:0-5752 GCA_964452545.1 uncultured bacterium | reverse complement strand
CCCAGGTGGGGGCCTATAACGAGTTTATCTCTGCCCTCGACCGCGCCGGTCAAACCGTGCGGGATAGCGAACAGCAGCTGCGGGCGTTGTCGGAGCGGATGTTAATTGCCGTGGCCGCCCGCTATGGCAAGGATAGCTATGAGTACGCCATGGCGGGGGGTACCCGTCGTCGCGATCGCCGCCGGCCCTCCCGCCAGGATTGACCAGGACCCCTCTGAGTTCAACCTCCCACTCAAAACAGCCCCCCCTAGCTTGGCCAGGGGGGGCTTTTCTATGGTCTATCGCCAACAACAGTCAGAAGAGCAAGCCCACCTAGTACCAGAGCCGTAGATCGGGTAACCCTAATAATCCAGCTCTTCTTCGTACTCGGTCACCTTTTTCTTTTGAGGAATATTCACCGGGGGGGCTTGGTAGGTCTCCGGTTCATCCTCAGGTGACCAGACATCGTCACTAACCTCGCGGTAGTCCGCATCTTTGACCTCGTAGGTGGATGGGGTTGGGGTCTCCCAGTTGGGGGACTCACCCAGGTTAGCGGCCTGATAACGTTCGGCGGGTTGATCGCGCCTCAGGGTCTCTTGCACCAGGTCGGCCTCGTCCCAATCATCATCGCTCCAACGCTCTTGTCTGGCGGGGGTGCGAGCCTTGGTGAACTCAGCCGGGGTCTGCACCCCAGAGGGCAGTTGGTTAGCGGTGGAAACCGGCATGATGTACTCCCCATCGCTGGTCCGTTCCCAGGGGGGGCTACCAATGCCCAGGCGCTCCAGCAGCCCTACACTCAGCTGGACCAGTTTTTCCTCCGCCCCTTCAAAGACAATTAATCGGTCGGGTCCACTGCTGACCACCTCATCCATGGAGAGCTCGTAGGTACTAATCACCTGGTCAGGGATCTGGGGTAACCCAAAGGAAGCAATCACAATGGTTTCTACCCGTCCATTGGTGACGTCAAACTTGAAGCCCCGCACTCGCCCCAGGGGCTCACCGGTTTCCGTAATCACTTCACAATTGATGAGGGTGCTATAGGGGGACACGTTCGATTCGTCATCGAGGCTGGTCTCATCGTCCACCAGGATCACATCACCAATTTGGCGGATGCTGGTGAGGGGCATGACTTGCTGGGTGCTGGAAACTAACCCTGACATAATATTTTCTCGCAAGCCAACGGCCACGACCTGGCGTTGGTCCACGTCTACCCAGACTTGACTGACGATGCCAAGGCGCTGGCCCGCACTACGGGTAATTACCTGAGTACCTAAGAAGTCAGAGCGCAGACGATATTTGTCTAGGGTCATGTCTGATTCATCTCGAAGGGTCGAGATACTATATCATTTTTCTAACCGTCTCTCTGTCCCGGGCCTGGGACAGAGACCAAGGACTGAAGATGATCTTAGTATAGATAAGTTAACCGAGATTGCATGGGGGTGCCAGGTACGGTCAACCGTCTTCTCGGCTAATAATCCCTGACCATTGCACTAACTTTTCCCCGGTGCGGCGGTAGGAGAAGAACCGCTGGGGTTCCTGGAAGGTGCAGTGGGGAGCGATCGCGATCTTTTCAGGATCAAGCCCCAGGCGAGTGAATTGCCAGCGGTTTACCAAACGCACATCGAGCCGTACCTTGCCTGGTTCGGGGTCAGGCAGGATGGGAGAGTCCTGCGGGTCTTGCTGGGGGCGAAGTTGATCGGCGCCTAGGGGATCTGCCACCGTTTCTAACAGAGTAGCCGTCACCTGGGCGGCGACCGCCTGAGAGACTTGATAAACTGACCCGGCGATGGCCGGGCCAATCGCCACCACCAAGTCTGCGATCCGACTGCCCTGGGCCTGTAGTTGGGCCACGGTGTGGGGTCCAATCCTCAACGCCGTACCGCGCCAGCCGGCATGGATAGCCGCCACTCGTCCGCTGACTGGATCGCCAATTAAAATCGGACTGCAGTCGGCACTACAAACCCACAGGGCCTGCCCAGGGGCATTACTAACCAAGGCATCGGCCTCGAGCCAGGGGCTGGTGGGGCGATCCTCACCGGCGATCGCCAGATCGATCGGGCTGACCACCCGATTGCCATGCACCTGTTTAAGCCGCTGCACCGTTGCCCTAGCATCGAGAATCGGGGTGAGTTGCTCAGGGGGTTGGGGCCAAAAGCCCCGGGTAAAAAAACCGTGCTGCCAGCCCTGGAGGAGCTGGCAGGTAAGAAATTCCTGTTCCTGCCAGGATTGCCATTGCCAGAGGGTCATGGGTTAGGGATTGAGGTCCTGCAGATGTTCCAGACTACTCAGCAGCTCAGCGGTAGCTTCATCCTCAGGGGTTGCCTCCCCCAGCAGAGTGTCGAGGGAGTCGGAGTTCAGAGCTGTTTCCGCGATGGTATTGTCAATGGCGGCATTGATTAAGTCCTCGAGATTGAGGTTACTCTCCTCGGCTGTTCCATCCCTGGGTGGAACGGAGGACTGGGTCAGAAACTGCAACCGGTTTTCCATCTCCTGCTGCAATTCTTCGGTACGGCGGCTGAGTTCCTGCTGATAGTGTTCAATTTTTTCCGCCAGTCTCATTTCGTAGTCCGATTTCACTGACGCTTCAATTTCCTGCCGCCAGCGAGCCGCCTGGTCACCATCAAGACCGGAGGTGGCCGGCACTGAAGCACCCGCCTGCATCATTTGCAGGCGATTGGCTACGTCAGGGTCTAACTCTTGGGGTTGCTCCAGCCGTTGATCATGGTGGCGCGCCAGGGCGGTGGTCAGCCGTTTCTCGTAGTCACGATCATAGGCCTGGCGAGCTTCTGCCAGTTTCTGCCGCAGGTGCTGTTCGTAGGCCCGCTGCAGTTTGGCCGCCACCTCCCGCAGACGGGTCTCGTATTGCCGACGCAGGTGCTGTTCGACCGCCAGGTTGGCTTCGACGCCTGGATCTGCTCCAGGGCTGTAGGCGGGCGACCGGTCAGCGGCGGTGGCGGACGCTAGTGCTGTAGACTGGGCCTGATAGTCGGCTTCCAATTGCCCTACCCGAGCCTCATACTGGGCTTGGTAGGTCTCAATGCGCTCTGCCAGTTGCCCTTCGTAGTCCTGTTGGAGTTGCTGGGTGGCTGCCTGTAGCCGCTGTTGATGCTCTACCTCCAACTCCTCCTGGCGTTTCTGGCTCCGCTTAAGCCCCTCCGTCAGTTCATTAATTCTGGCTTGACGAAGATAGAAGCCAATAATGATACCGATTAGAAACACTATTGCCAGGGTGATGATCATTCCTTGCATGCCAGGCATAGGTTAGCTCCTCACTCCACCAGGGAGATCTTGATAGGGATGATATATAGCAGCGGCCGACTGAGGGAAACAAAGCCTAAAACCCCTGCTAATTCAGGACTATGATATACGCTGGCTGGAATTTTAGGATCGATGAAGTGAAGTTCCGTTGATCGACCTGACCCGTCAGGATGCAAATCACACAATTTGTCGAAGGTTTTTATTTAATGAAATTTTGTTAACTTGCTGTGAAGCCTGCCTTCAGGGGCTTTGCTTGGATTGAGCCTTTAGGCATCATAACAATGTTGATTATGGTTCTGGTTGGCCTGGGGCGCGGCCACAATCCGGCTGGAGCATTTAATTTTATAGTTTAATTTCTTATGCTAACCTGCCCCCACGGCGTTGCCCAGTGGGGGCTATTAATTCGGTAAGGGAGGGACCTGTAGTGGTTCCAGCCGCTTCTCTAGAACCAGCCAATTTCATCATTAACCTGGCATTAGCCTGGACTAACTTACCGGCCCCAGTGTTGGCGGCATGGGATGGATGTGAAGATTATTTGTCGGGCACAGGAGAAAAAGCAGGGGATCGGCTTAAGCAGCTCCCGCCGCCGCATCCAATAGCCAGTAAAGCTCCCCCTGGGGGCGTACCAGGCGGGAGGGGTAGGCCAGGTCATCGCCTACCTCAGCAAAAACTTGAGCCAGGGCAGCGCGCTTGCTAGCCCCCGCGGCCAGAAAGATGACGCATCGTGCTTGGTTAATCAGCGGCACGGTGAAGGTGAGTCGTGGATCGTTAGCTTTTTGGCCCAGGGTCACCAACCGATCCCTCACCTGCAGGGCAGCGGTGTGGGGAAAGAGGGAAGCGGTATGGCCATCGTCTCCCATGCCTAATAAGATCAGATCAAATTGGGGTATTTGATCGGGGGCTAGGCCCTGGAGTTGGGAGAATTGCGATCGCACCTGGGCTCCATAGGCAGCGGCGGCCTCGACAGGATCGTTCAAATCGGTCGGGGGAATGAAAATATGATCGGGGGGGATGGGCACCTGATCCAACCAAACCTGCTTAGCCATCCCGCTATTGCTATCGGCATGGCTAACTGGGACATAGCGTTCATCTCCCCAGAAAATATAAAGTTTATCCCAGGCTAGGGGTTGGGCCGCCAGGGCCGCGTAGAGTGGTTTTGGAGTGCTACCACCGGCCAGGGCTAGGGTGCAAAAGCCCTGATCAGCGATGGCTGTCTGAATTAAGCCCGTCACCAACTCCAGGGCCCGCTGTACCAGCTCAACCTTGTCCGACAAAACTTCAACGATAGGGGTAGGCATGGCAGTATCCCAGGAGGTAAGCAAGGTGATTAGTCCCAACCTACCCCAACTCAGGTCGCCCACCCCTGACCTTAAGCCAAATTACAGAACCCCTGCCATGGCCCCGTTTACTCCCCCCTGGCTACTCCAGAGTGGTCTAGCCATGACCCTCTATACGGCCCTCCTGGCTCCCCGGAGTTGGGATCAAACCCTGCAGATTCCCCCCCTGCCCTATCAGGACCATGTCTTTACCGGGCAGGGGGACGTACCGATCTTTGGTCGCTGGGTGGGGTCCTCCCGCGGCCGGGGCACCATCATTGCCACCTACGGGATTACCGGCAGCCTCGACAACCAATGGTTTCTCGAGATGTTAGCCCGCAAGGCCCACCACCGGGGTTATGGGGTGGTGGTGTTTGACTGGCGGGGTCACGGCAAAACCGGCGAACTTTCCCCCACCCTCAGCTCCGATGGCCTCTACGAAGGCCAGGACTACCTGGCCCTAGCGGCCACCGCTAAGCAACTGGGCTGCCCGCCTCCCTACTGGTTGGTGGGTTACTCCCTGAGTGGGCAATTGGCCCTCTGGGGCGGACGGGAGGCCATGACCCTGCCCCCAGAGGGACGCCTGGGACCGCAGGATATCGGTGGGGTGGCGGTGGTTTGCCCCAACCTGGATGCCAACCGATCGCTGCGTTACCTCACCGCCCATCCCCTGGGTCGATATTTAGAACGCTCCATTGCTAGGGAATTACGACGCCTGGCGGAGGCACTCCACCGGGCCCATCCCGATCACCTGGATGCGGCAGCGATCGCCCGGGCCCACAGCATCTGGACCTTTGACCAGGAGTTAGTGATTCCCCGCCTGGGCTTTGCCACCGTGGCCGACTACTACGCCGCCAGCAGTCCTTTACCCTTTATGGCCGACCTCACCCTACCCACCCTGATTCTTTACGCCGCCGATGATCCCCTGTTTGACCCCAGCATCATTCCTGACTTGCAGGGGGTCTGCGCCGCCAACCCCCACCTCGATCTGGTCTTGACCCGCCATGGTGGCCATGTTGGCTACTACAGCAGCCTGATGGGCCAACGCCGCAGCCAGGACCCTGACCCCTGGTGGGCCTGGAACCGGGTGCTGGATTGGGTGGACCAGCGATCTCAAGGGTTGACCTAGTGCTCTATCAACCTTAGAGGTTGTTTGAAAAGGGTTGTCCCAGGTATATTTCGCCGCCAAGGGACCGCCA
>CAYVMR010000162.1:0-5755 GCA_964452545.1 uncultured bacterium | reverse complement strand
ACAGCAGCGGCCAACAATCGCCCTTGAGTTTTGGGGGGTTTGGGGCCATACTGCGGCATTTGCGACGCCTCACCCTAGGTATTGACGAGGCCCTCAGCGGCGATTGTCTGGGGGCGGGTCCGCTGGGGCTGTTGCAGCCCTACCAGCCCAACCTGTCGGTGACCTGGTTATTTCAACGATCCATGGGAGTCGGGGTTGATCAGCAGATTCCTGAACAGCAAATTAATACCCTGCTGGGGACGATTTTTAAGGATATGGCCGACCTTGGGGAAGACACCCTAAAACCCTTTCTGCAGGATGTGGTGCAATTTCCGGCCCTGGCTAAAACCCTGCTGGCCACAGGTCTGCACCATCCTGGCTTGGTAGCTAAAATCATCCCCCAGGTGGGACTGCCCACCCTGCTGACCTGGCTGGCCGACTATAGTCGTTTGGGGGCCTACAGTGGGCTTGCCCCCCTGATGGAAGGTTTAGCTCGGAGTGACCTACCCCTTTCCCCCCGGGCCCGTTACTACAGCCATCGTTGGCGCGATGCCCTGCGTTACGGCAGCGGTCGGGACTATCAGTCACCTTAGCCAGGATGCTGAGAACAGGGTGATCGGGCAACGCCAAGGCTGGATAGGCGTTGTGGCTTACCGTTGCCCTTGGCTACCCCAGGGGGGTTCAAGGGGTAGGGGCAACCGGAGTGGTGACGGCCTCGTTTTGTCTGCGCAAAGCCTCCTGCTGTTGCTGGCGGAAGTTAGCGGCCTCCGTGGTCATGCGATTTTGGTTTTGGTTGCTAAAGTCTGACAGGCTCATGCCATTCATCAGTACCGCGCGATGAATCAGATCAAAGGGGGATCCACTTTCCCCAAAGGCGCCCCCACCGGCATCGGCGTTATTAAAGCCAGTATTGGTGTCCACCACCGGTCGGGCGTTGGGATCGGTGCCGGTGGCTTGGGCCAGGGTCTGGGTGGGCAGGCTGAGCAGAGCGGCGATCGCCAGACTGGCTAGCCCTAGCCGAGGAAAGGGCGATGGATGGGTCATTGCAACACTCCTTAAAACGATCACAATTGGAAACGAGTACAACAGACTTGGCAACTAGGATAAACCGCCTGGACTGGTCAAGCCGATCTACCCAACGGGGCCATCCCTCACTACATCTCAAGACCGAAATCCCCGTTCGAAGGTTCCAAACCTGTTTCAGACTATAACAGGGCTTCCCCCGAAATTGGGGAGGCGGCGATCAAGCCATCCGTTGCCGCAGCAAGGGCTGAATCAAGACTAGGGCGACCAGACAAAACGCCCCTAAAACCGCCAGGCAAAACCCCAGAGATATGGACCTAAATGGGGTTTCCAACACCACACTAGCTAACCCCCAATCATGGTGGAGATAGATATAGCGAATCGGTTCGATGGCGTAGGTGAGAGGGTTAAGGCTGGCAACCCAGCGCAACCAGGCAGGCATGAAATCAATCGGCACCAGGGCGGTACTGGAAAACAGTAAGGGCAGGTTGGTGACAAAGATTACAGCAATCAGCTCAATGTGGCCCGGTAGGGCAAAGGTGAGCCCCAGACTCAGGGCGGTCACCCCGAGTACCAAGACCAGAACTATGGTTAGCACCAACAGCAGCCCTAGGGGATTTGGCAATCCGGCCCCGAGCATGGCACTAAGGCCCAAAATCGCAGCGGTTTGGATCAAGCTGAGGGTAGCAATAAACAAGGCTGAGGCCACCACAATGGAGTAGCGAGAGGCTAAGGGGGCCACTAAAAAGCGGTTGAGGAAACCAAACTCACGGTCGAACATCACCGGTAAGCCCGCATTCAAGGCGCCGCCAAAGGCCGTGAAAACAATGATCCCAGCCCCTAGAAACTGGCCGTAGTTACGACTTTCACCAAATAGACCCGCCGGTACATTTTGAAAGAGAGCACCAAACAACACCAGCCAAATCAAGGGCTGAATCACTCCTGCAGCCAGGGTGGAGGGCCGCCGCTGCAGTTGAATAAACAACCGGCGAGTCATGGCTAGGGTTTCCTGGAAAAAGTCTGCAAGGCGCCCAGCACTGAAGGCGTGATCATCGATCTGACTGGCCTTCCAGGCCCGCAGATCAGAATTATTCAGGGAGGAAGGCCCCCCTAGGTTAGGGACTGAAGTGGGTAAGGATGTGCCCATAGTATCTACTCGTTAGCCTCCCTTCATGGCCTGTTTCTTTTCTTGTTTTAAATCACGTTGACCCACCGCGGCTAGTTCAGCATCCATTAGGGTGCGGCCCGTGGCAGCTAGATAGACATCGTCAAGGCTAGGGCGCGATTGAGCAATACCAAAAACTGGCAAGCCCGCTGTCACCAGGGCCTGTTGTACCGTCCCAAGAGCATCGGCCTGACGGTCCACCACTAGGTTGAGCGAATTACCCTGGGCGGTGTTAATAATCACAGTCTGAACGACGGGTAATTGGCTGAGTTGCTGGCGAGCCTGTTCGGCCTCCGCCAGGTTAGTAAATTCTCGCAGTCGTAGGGTAATGCGATCGCCCCCAAGTTGATCCTTAAGATCGCTGGGGCGACCACTGGCGATCACCCGCCCGTGATCGATAAT
This sequence comes from uncultured bacterium, assembly GCA_964452545.1. Classification (GTDB taxonomy): domain Bacteria; phylum Cyanobacteriota; class Cyanobacteriia; order Phormidesmidales; family Phormidesmidaceae; genus Nodosilinea. The sequence goes on along the minus strand of CAYVMR010000162.1, from coordinate 3,186 downwards.
CGCCACCTGGTCGGCCAGGGCATCCACCTCCTCCAGGTAATGACTGGTAATCAGCACCGTGGTGCCCGCCGCCCGCAGTTGTCGCAGAAAGCCCCACACCGCCGCACGACTTTCAATGTCGAGGCCAACGGTGGGCTCATCGAGCACCAGCACCTCAGGCTGATGCAGCAGGCCCAGGGCCAGGTCCAATCGCTTTTTGATACCACCGGAATAGCTGCCGGTTTTTTGATCAGCCCAGTCCCCCAGTTCCAGCAAGCTAATCATCTCCTCCATGCGCCGCCGAGCCAAGGATTTAGGCAAGTGGTACAGGTCCGCCTGTAACGCCATCAACTCTCGACCGGTCAGCACCTTATCAAGGGCCACCTCCTGGGCGATATAACCGAGATACTGGCGCACCCGACGGGGCTGGTCCAACACCGAGATACCCATCACCTCAAGCCGACCGCTATCGGGGGTGGCAAGGGTACAAAGGCAACGAATGGTGGTGGTTTTGCCCGCTCCATTAGGCCCCAGGAGCCCAAAAATTTCACCGGCGGGAATGGTCAAGGAGACATCCTCGACCGCCTGGACTGATCCGTAGGCTTTCCTTAAGTGTTCAACCGTAACTGCGGCAACCATGGGGTATAAGCACCAGAAACATTAGCGACGAACTCAAGGCTGGAGGGATGGCCTGGAAAACTACAAATGGCTGGCGATCCTCTCGGCGGCACTCCCTGTTAGCCCGCCTCTTTGATTATTGTACAGACCAATCAGGGGGACAGGAGGCGCTCCAGTCTGATCTGAAGAAGCCGATAGAGGGGGGGTTGGTGGTGTTCGGCGAGTAGCCATCCCACCATTAGTCCGTGACTGGTCAGGGTAAGGGCGGCCCATACCCAGGGCCCGTTAACCCCCGGAGTGCCCTCTAAGGGGGGAAACATATAGCCCCCCAGGGCGACGATGGTGGCGGGTAACATCACCAGCATCAAACCCAAGAGCCAAAGGGTGAGGGTAGCCACCTGGGGGCCATGGTGCTGGCGCTGCCAGCGTTGCCCCTGCCAGCGCCAGCCTAAGGCATGGGGACGGTCAAGCAGGTAGACTGTTTGTTGATCGAGGTTAACGGATAAGATTTGCCGGCAGAGGTTACAGCCGTAGGCATCCACTAAAACCATGGGCTGCAGTTGGCCCTGCCAACAAACTGGGCAGGGATAGTCCCCACCCTCCAGGGTGAGCGATCGCCCCTGGGCTGGGGCCCCAGGGGATGGTTCAGCAGAGCCCATAGCTAAAGGTGACCTCCGAGGCCAACGCTGCGATAGTAATCGTTGCCCCGATGGCGAAGTACCACCATCGGCTCGGCCTCGGATAGATCCACGCGCTGCAAACGCACCCCAGTGGCCAGGGTTTCACCAACGGCCACCCGACGCCCCCCAGGACTACCGGGCTCGGCAATAATCACACTAATGTGATCACCCACCTGCACCACCCCAGTGACCGCAATCTGATCCAGGACCGAGGTCGATTTAGCGTTAAGGGTGTCCTCCCCTTGAGGGACAGCCCCAACCCCAGGCTCAGTTGGAGTGGCCCCCCGCCCTGCTGACATAGCCAACGGCCCAGGTCCGACGGGGGCCGTGATGGCGGTTATAGGCAAGGGCTGGGGGAACGGTGGCCCCGCCAACAGGGGCGGGGCGGGGCTAGCCACCGCTGGAGAAACCACCCCGATTTGATCAGGGGTTAATACCGATGCAAAGGGATCGCTACGCCCTACCGCCAGGGTTTGTAGTCGCGCCTGGGATGGTGTAGAGGCCAGCAGACCGGGACTGGCCAATCTCAAGGTGGGGGCAGCGGCATGGAAGGGCTGGGCAAAATCAGGGGAGCCGGGGACAGCCCCTACGGTTCCAGGAGGGCCCTTCTCAACGGTAGGGAAGGGTCGCCACAATCGCAGGCTGGAGCCGACCAGGAGAGCGGCAACCATGGCCGCGCCCAGGATCAGGGAATGCCGGCGACGATTCGGTGTAAGGGAACGGGCCGGCCGGTCGACCTCAGCAACGATTGGTTCGGAATAGAGCATGGGCCATTTTCCTGAATATCTCCCTAGAATAGCGAACTCCAGAGGAAATGACCCACCCAACCCTAGGGCTAACCCCGATCAGGTCGAGATTGCAGCTGTAACAACAGGGCTTCCGCTTCGGCCTGGAGGTTGAGCAACTCTACCTGTTGGTTGAGGGGATAGGGAGATCGCTCCAATTCAATCCAGGCGATCGCCCCTTGACTAGCGGGGGAACGGTCAACGGAGGGGGACAAAACCGCCGTCGCTGCGCCGGACTGTGAAGACTTAAAATTAGCCATGGAAATATTTTCGAAGAAATGTTATAGGAAAATGTACCTAGGAAGCAGGTTAAGGTATTTGAAGTAATCTGTCCAGATGTTAATTGTACGGATTACCCTGCGGTCTTCAGATGCGTCCGTGGCCAGGGGCGGGTGGGCCCAGGCCGCTCAAGACCCTGCTTGGGGTGAGGCTCAACCACTGCAAGGGGTCAGAATTTCGGTAAGATCAGCATGTTTTCCTCGCCCCGGGTAACCCTACCCTTGGCGTTCTTACCCTGTGAGTTGACCGTGACCACTAGTCTGACCCCGCCCGCCCTTGCCACCACAGCTGCCACCCAACCCTGGCCTGGCCTGATTGAGGCCTACCGCCCCTACCTACCGGTCTCTGATCAAACTCCGGTGGTGACCCTACGGGAGGGTAATACTCCCCTAATTCCGATGCCGGGGTTGGCGGCCCAGGTGGGTCAAGGGGTAACGGTTTGGGTCAAGTACGATGGCCTCAACCCCACCGGCAGCTTCAAGGATCGGGGCATGACCCTGGCCCTCTCGAAGGCGAAGGAGGCGGGGGCCGAGGCGGTAATTTGCGCCAGCACGGGCAATACCTCGGCGGCGGCGGCGGCCTATGCTCGGCGGGCGGGTATGCGCGCCTTCGTCCTAATCCCCGATGGCTATGTGGCCCTGGGTAAACTGGCCCAGGCCCTGCTCTACGGGGCGGAGGTGTTGGCTATCCAGGGTAACTTTGATATCGCCCTAGAGCGGGTCCGGGAGTTGGCCGAGGCCTACCCGGTGACCCTGGTCAACTCCGTCAATCCCTTTCGCCTGGAGGGGCAAAAGACCGCCGCCTTTGAGGTGGTGGATAGCCTCGGCGACGCCCCAGACTGGCTC
>CAYVMR010000161.1:0-5801 GCA_964452545.1 uncultured bacterium | reverse complement strand
AGAGCCAGGGCACCCCCACCGACAGCATCCAATCGGGTCGTTTGTGCCACAGGGGATGGTCCGGGTCGTAGTAGAGGTTCAGGTCCGAGGCATCGCAATAGTTGTCACTGCCGTAGTCTACCAGTCGCAGGGTCTGACTCAGCAGTTGGGGCTGCAAATCATGGAAAACGTCAGGCAAACCCGGCTCCTCAGGAAACTCACTGGGCAGGTCGTACATGGTGGGCCGCCCCGGCTGCAAGGGAGAGGCTGCCAGGGGTTTGGGACGGGGCAAGGGGGTCATGGTTCAGCCACCCGCAACATGTTTCCATTCTATCCCAGCCCATGGTTCAGCTCCAGGAACGGTGGTTTAAGAGCTTCTCAGGAGTCAGTGGTCATACGCCGGTCGAACAAACCGCCGCGATGGTGTCCGCCCTGGCTCTCTGAGGTTTCTCAGATGGCATTGCCATAGGCTGAGGTGTGGCCTTTGAAGAGCTTTTGCCAAAATTGAGAATTGCTGAATCCTAGGGATCAGGGTTGGCAAATAGTCAAGGATCATGAGAAGATAAAAGACTGTGTGTTTATCTTTTGTTCGTCGCTAGTCTAGGTAACCTGTCATGGCCAAAGGCGTCCGCCTCGTCATTACCCTGGAGTGTACTGAGTGCCGTACCAACCCGGCCAAGCGCTCTAATGGGGTATCGCGCTACACCACTCAAAAAAACCGGCGTAACACCACTGGCCGGATTGAACTGAAAAAGTTCTGCCCCCACTGTAATAAGCACACCGTCCACAAAGAAATCAAGTAACCCATCTCAATCATCGCCATGGCCTATTTTCGTCGCCGCGTCTCCCCGATTAAGCCTGAGGAGAAAATTGATTACAAGGATGTCGACCTGTTGCGCAAGTTTGTTACCGAGCGGGGCAAGATTCTGCCCCGTCGGATTACTGGGTTGACGGCGCAGCAACAGCGGCATCTGACCACCGCCATCAAACGGGCTAGAATCCTGGCCCTATTGCCCTACGTCAACGGTGAGGGCTAGTTTTGGCCCAGGGCTAGCCCTCACCACCAGATGCCAGTTTGGCATCTGGTACCGTCTTTCCTAAACAAATCCTTGAGCCACTCGCGAGAATTGGCCCATCGGGTCTACCCCATTGATCCGTCTCCGCCGCTCTAGGCTAGGCTAGAAATAGCGCAAGCATAGGGCAGGGGTCGAGTGGAAAAGGGCACACTAATTGAGTTTAAATGGCAGGGACAACCGCGTTTAGCCGTGGTAGATCGGCCCGAGGGTAAAAAGAACTGGATTGTCATTGATCAGCGGGGGCAGTCCCACAGTCTCCATCCCAGGGAAATTACCTATGCCGTGCCAGGGTTTACCTGTACCCATGGCGAGATTGAGGCGTTTCTGGCCACCGCAGAGGCTCACATCGACCCCTCCAGCCTAGAGGTAGCCTGGGAGCTTCTGCGGGAGATGGAGGAGACGGCGGAACCCACTTCCCTGGCTATTTTGTTATTTTCCGACCAAAGTCCCCCCCTGTGCTATGCCGCCTACCGACTGCTGACGGAGGATCGGGTTTACTTCAAACAGAAGGGCAATTACTTCGAACCCCGCACTCCTTTGCAGGTTGAGGACTTGCTCCACCAAATCCAGCGAGAAACCCAGCGCCAACAGGAGTGGGAGGTGTTTCTAGAAAAGGCTCAGCGGGCTCTGGCCGGAGAGCGGGTGACCTGGGACAAGAGCGATCGCCCTAAGTTAGAATACTTAGAGCGATTTGCTCTGTTTGGCGATGAAAGCAGCCAGCGGACCCAAGCGGTTGAGGTGCTCACGGCCCTCAGCCATGCCGCCACCCCCGCCGCGGCTTTTGATGCTTTGGTGGCCCTTGGAGTGTGGAATCGCCATGAAAATTTGGCCCTGCGACGTAGCCAAATTCCCAACCAATTCTCGGAGGAAATTTTGATTATGGCGCGCCGTCGAATGCAATCTCCTCCTCCCGATCTGGATATTGAACGGCTCAACCTCACCCGCCTCAAGGTATATACCGTTGATGATGCCAGCACCCAGGAAATCGACGATGGTCTCAGTCTAGAGGTCCTAGGGGATGGCCGTCATCGTCTTTGGGTCCACATCGCTGACCCCACCCGTTGGTTATTGCCCGGCGATGAACTCGACCTCGAGGCACGGCGTCGTTGTACCACCGTATACCTGCCCACGGGTATGATTCCGATGTTTCCTGAGGAGCTTGCCACCGGGGCGATGAGTCTAACCCAGGGGCAAGTCTGCTGTGCCCTGAGTTTTGCCATCGACCTTACCCCCACCGGTGACATTGAAGCTTACACCATCCATCCCAGCCTGATTAAACCCACCTACCGCCTCACCTACGACGATGTTGATGAAATGCTGCAGTTGGGCATCACCGCTGAGCCAGAGCTGCAGGGCCTAGCCCAGTGGGCCCAGGTGCGCAGCCAGTGGCGCCTTACCCAGGGAGCGATCAACATCAGTATGCCGGAGGCCAGTATCAAGGTGATTGACCATCAGGCGGATCACCAGGAACAGGACATCATCATTGAGGTGCTTGAGGATTCTGCCTCTCGCCAAATGGTGGCGGAAATGATGATTTTGGCCGGGGAAGTGGCCGCTCGCTACGGTCAGGTCCATGACCTGGCCATTCCCTTCCGCAGCCAGCCCCAACCAGAACTCCCCTCTGATCACGAACTTATTCAATTGCCCACCGGTTGGGTGCGGGACTCCGCTATTCGCCGCTGTATGCCTCGCAGTGAAGTGGGGTTAACCCCTAGCCGCCATGCCACCCTCGGGTTAGACAGCTACAGTCAGGTCACCTCACCGATTCGTCGCTACCTGGATTTGTTAGTTCACTTTCAGCTAAAGGCTCATCTGCGGGGCGATCCCCTACCTTTTTCACCCATGGAGGTGACCGAGTTGGCCCAGGGGGTCAGTTCGGCGGCCTATGAAGCCACCCTGGTGGAGCGCCAAACTAAACGGTACTGGGCTCTGGAGTATCTAAGACGGCACCAGGAGCAGGTCTGGGACGTCATGTTGCTGCGCTGGCTGCGGGAGGATGAGGGCCTGGGCCTAATCATGGTGGAGGACCTGGGTCTAGAGTTAGGGATGCGATTGGATCGCCCCGTAGCTCTGGGGGAGCGTTTCCAGGTCCGGGTTAGCCATGCCAGCCCCCGTCAGGATATTATCCGCTTCCAGGAGGTGGCGGGCGATAGCGAGGAGGCTTCCGCCTCTGCCCTGGGGGTAGGCTAGGCTTCATCCTGCCTGGGGCGGGCTGGAGGCACAGGTTTGCGGGTCATACGGCACCTCCACAGCCAGCCAGTATACCCGAGGGTGAGCCACGCGATCGCTCTGGAGCTGGCTGAAGGCAGTCTGACCGGCTTGCTCCAGGGCGGTGGCGTCTAATCGGTCGTAACCGGTGGAGGCCAGTAGCCGGGGCGATCGCACCAGCGCACCGTTAGCCTCCACGATCACCTCCAAACGTCCAGGCGCCGGCGGTGGGTTGAGGCAGACCTCCAGGCTATAGCTGAGCATCAGGGGCGCCAGGGTTTCTCGTCCGGGTAAGGGGGGCAGGTCGAGACGGCTCCAGTCCTGCTGGCCATACCAGTCTAAAAAGTCTTCGGTGGTCGTGGTCAGGGTCCTGGCCTGGTGGTTGTAGGTGAGGTCGGCGGGGGGCTGGAGGGCCAGGTCCGCCTCCACCGGTGCGGGGGCCGCGGGTTGGGCCGGTAGGACCGGGACTGACGGCGGCGGCAGGGGGCGCTGCTGTTGAACAGGGGGCGCTGGTATCGGTGCCGCAGTGGGCAGGTTGACTACGGCCACCGCCGCCGGTCTCGGCCTGGCCAGGCCCGACTCTAGCACAGCTACCGATGGCGGGGCGGGGGCCGGAGGAACTGGTAGTGTGAGAAACAGCCCATGGAGCCCCAGGGACAGTAGCAAGACCCCCAGCCCTGCTAGCCGGGAGTCCTGGGGTAGGGGCAACCAGGGTGTGCACTTGGACATGGCAACCAGAAATCTGGGCAGATGCTTCAAGTGTAGGCGATCGCCCCAGCCCGCGGGGTCGCAAAGTCCAGGGAGCTGACTAGAATGGACTCATCGGCATCGTTCTGTGCCGCGATCGGCCTCCCCCCTCAGGTTTCCCTATGGCATCCCCCGACATTCAGTGGTATCCCGGCCATATTGCCAAGGCGGAAAAAGCCCTGGTGGATCAGCTCAGCCGCGTGGATGTGGTGCTGGATGTGCGGGATGCCCGCATTCCCCTATCGACCTGCCATCCCCGTTTAGACCAATGGGTGGGGGACCGGGGCCGGGTGTTGGTCTTGAACCGGGTTGATATGATTTCGCCAGCCGCCCGCCAGCGGTGGGAACGCTGGTTTCGCCAGCAGGGCCAGGTCCCCTGGTTCACCAATGCCCAACAGGGGCAGGGGGTGAAGGCCATCGCCCAGGCCACCCAGCTAGCGGGTCAGGCGGTTAACCAGCGTCGTCAGGCCCGGGGCATGAAACCCCGCCCGATTCGCGCTGTAGTCATTGGTTTTCCCAATGTGGGTAAGTCGGCCCTGATCAATCGCCTGTTAAATCGGCGGGTTGTGGACAGCGCCCGACGAGCCGGGGTCACCCGCCAACTCCGGTGGGTGCGCCTGGCCGCCGATCTCGACCTGTTGGACGCCCCGGGGGTCATGCCAGCCCGGCTGACAGACCAGGCCGCTGCCCTAAAACTGGCCATGTGTGACGATATTGGGGTCGCCGCCTACGACAGCCAGCGGATTGCCACCGCCTTTCTGGATCTGCTGCAGGAGCTGGAACCCCGGTCGTTAGATAGCTATGGCCCTATACTGAAGGAACGCTATGGCCTTGATCTCCGCCAGCAGTCTGGCGAGGCCTGGTTAGCTGACCTGGCCAGCCAGCGCTTTCACGCCGATCAGGACCGAGCGGCCAAACGTCTGCTCAACGATTTCCGTACCGGTCTGCTGGGGGCCTGGGCCCTGGAGTGGCCTCCAGCACCCGCTGTCCCTCTACAACCATGAAACCTGGCAGTAAGTATTACCCCCTACTGGATTACCTGCAACGCTGTGGCGAGCAGCAAACTACCTTGAGTTTCGCCACGGTGGAAACCCTGCTGGGCCTCGCCCTACCCCCCTCCGCCCGCCGCCGTAAAAACTGGTGGAGCAATCGGGATAGCCCCAGTGCGTTGCAGGCCGAGGCCTGGATCACGGCGGGTTACCAGGTGGTGGAGGTTGACTTGGCCCAGGAGCAGGTCACCTTTAGTCAATTTAGTCGGCGGTATAGGATTGACCACCAGGATGGTAAGATTCTCTGGCATCAGGATGCCATTCGGGCCCTGCGTAAGCACATGAGTCTGACCCAAACGGAGTTTGCTGAACAACTGGGGGTGCGCCGTCAAACCGTCAGTGAGTGGGAAAATGGTGTTTATGACCCGGATCGCAGTAAGGCTAAGTTTTTAGAGCTGATTGCCCAGCAGGTTAATTTCAACGTTCCCGCTGATGACTCAGACGAATAATGCCGTAGGCCAGGGCCAGGGCTAGAATGGCGATCGCCAGACCGATCAGGGTAATCCCTGAGACTTTGGTCAAATCCAGAATAATGAACTTCCGACCCACCGCCGTCAGCGCCGTGGCGATCACCAGCTCCACCTCCACCACATGGGTTTTAATGTAGGCGGTGATATTTTCTAAAATCTCCAGGGCAATCAACACCCCTAGAAACAAGCCAAACAAATCGATCACCGGTTGCCCTAAAAAATCTCCAGGGGCTGTGGTCAGAATGGTTCGAGTCATGACAATGGCCAGATCC
>CAYVMR010000160.1:0-5826 GCA_964452545.1 uncultured bacterium | reverse complement strand
CCGTGGAGGTGGCGGTGATGGAGGTGGGTTTGGGCGGACGTCTGGATGCCACCAATGTGGTGGAGGATCCCCTGGTCACAGTCATCACCTCCCTAAGTCGAGAACACTGGCAGCAATTGGGGCCTACCCTGGCGGACATTGCTGGGGAAAAGGCTGGCATTCTTAAGGCCGGCTGCCCGGCGGTGATTGGTCCCCTACCACCAGAGGCAGAGGCGGTGGTAAAGCGGCGACTCCAGGATCTGGGCTGTCCGGTGTTGTGGCCCTCACCAGCGGTGCGGCAGGAGGATGGTACGGCCTGTTTTACCCTGGGCGATTACCAAATTACCCACCCCCTGCCCCTGCTGGGGGATCACCAGTTGGTTAATGCCGCCCTGGCGATCGCCGCCCTACAAGTGCTGCGACAGCAGGGCTGGCGGATTACCGATGGGGCCATTCAGCAGGGCATGGCCCTGACCCAATGGCCAGGGCGCCTGCAGTGGGTCAAATGGCTAGATGCTACTGACCCATCCCACCCCCTACTGGTGGATGGTGCCCATAACCCGGCCGCGGCCCTGGAGCTACGCCGCTATGTGGATCAGTGGTGGCTGCACCAGGACGGTCAAATCGGTTCCACCCAATGGCTGGTGGGGATGCTGGCCACTAAGGATCACCGCGATATTTTAGCCGCCCTGCTACGGCCTGGGGATTTCCTCTACCTGGTGCCTGTGGCTGGCAACCCGTCAGCCGACCCAGTCGCCCTGGCGGCGATCGCCTCTAAACTCTGTCCCCAACTCCAACATTGCCAGGGCTATGCCAGCCTGACCGCAGGGTTACGAACAATGACTGAGGTGCCCAGCCCCCTGAGGATCCTGTGTGGATCCTTATACTTAATCGGAGATTTCCTGACCAGCCACCGCTTCACCCCCATCTCCGATCCTAGAGTCCAGTCATGGCCTCCGTCAGCTACCTAAGGGATGGAAACAGGTGACCTCATAGGGGTGGCCAACCCTCATAATCACGGTAAAAAAATAAAGAAACCGTCAATAGGTTTTTACTGGCGGCCATTACGGGCTGTATGAACCTATCATGTAGCCAGACTGGTTAATGCAGTCTACCGGAGCCCCGATAGATTTAGCAGTATTATTTTTTTAGATTGTAATTTTAGGCCTATATTAGGAAACTTCCAAATGAGGATTTTGGTCACCGGCGGTGCCGGCTTCATCGGCTCCCACCTAATTGATCGATTAATGACCGCTGGCCATGATGTAATTTGTCTGGATAATTTTTATACCGGTCACAAGCGTAACCTGCTGCGATGGCTAGATCACCCCTACTTTGAGTTAATCCGTCACGACATTACCGAGCCGATTCGCTTAGAAGTGGATCAGATTTATCACCTGGCCTGCCCAGCCTCACCGGTGCACTACCAGTACAACCCGGTAAAAACCATCAAAACCAACGTTATGGGTACCCTCAATATGCTAGGGCTAGCCAAGCGGGTTAAGGCCAGGTTTTTGCTGGCCTCCACCTCGGAGGTTTATGGTGATCCCCAGGTCCATCCCCAGTCTGAAGATTATTGGGGTAACGTCAATACGATTGGCATTCGCAGCTGTTATGACGAAGGTAAACGAGTCGCAGAAACCCTCACCTTTGATTACCATCGGCAAAACCATGTTGATATTCGGGTCGCCCGGATTTTTAATACCTACGGCCCCCGCATGTTAGAAAATGACGGTCGAGTGGTCAGCAACTTTGTGGTCCAGGCCCTGCGGGGAATTCCCCTCACAGTCTACGGTGATGGTAGCCAAACCCGAAGCTTTTGCTACGTGTCAGACCTAGTCGATGGCCTTATTCGCCTGATGAATGGCGACTACATGGGCCCGGTCAACCTGGGGAACCCGGACGAATATACCATTCTCCAGTTGGCCCAAACCATACAAACGATGATCAATCCCGACGTGGATCTAAGTTATAAACCCCTGCCTCAGGACGACCCTCAGCGCCGTAAACCCGACATTAGCCGAGCCCAAAACTTTTTGCAGTGGCATCCTACCATTCCCCTACAGGAGGGGTTAGCCTTAACCATCGATGACTTTCGCCTACGGTTAGACCAAGGGATGGGTGAACAAGGTCTGGACAGCTTGCGGCCAACGGTTCCGTTCGTACGGAGCTAGGTCACCTGGAATACAAACCTGATCCCCAGTTTTTGGCATTAATCACTTGGTGGCAAGTCTTTGAAAGCGGCCCGTAGGGACTGAATTGTCTGATCTGTCCATGTCTACCCATAGGATGTACTTATTTAAGGATAGTTAATATGTTGCAAGTATGTGTAATTGGTACGGGTTACGTAGGCTTGGTGACTGGGGTTTGCCTGGCCCATATTGGCCATCAGGTCATCTGTATTGACGTCAACGAGGAAAAGGTGAAGTTGATGCAGTCGGGGCAATCTCCGATTTTTGAGCCGGGTTTATCTGAGTTGATGCAGTCCGCCATGGCTAGCGGGCACCTACAATTTTCCACCAGCTTAGAACAGGGGGTTAACCACGGTGAGATCCTCTTTATCGCCGTGGGCACCCCAGCCCTACCCAATGGTGAAAGTGACACCCGCTATGTGGAGGCCGTCGCTAAGGGCATCGGCACCCACCTCAATGGCGGTTATAAGGTGATTGTCAACAAGTCCACCGTTCCCATCGGGTCTGGGGATTGGGTGCGGATGATCGTTATGGATGGCATTGCTGAACGGCAAAAGGTGCCGGTGGTTGCGGGTGCTGGGCCGCTGTCCTCCCATCCAGAGATGGTCGCAGACTTTGACGTGGTCAGTAATCCCGAGTTTCTGCGGGAGGGATCAGCCATTTACGATACCTTTAACCCCGATCGCATTGTCCTGGGCAGCAACAGTTCCCGAGCCATTGCCCTCATGCAAGAGCTCTACGCCCCCATTGTGGAGGGTCGCTACCGCGATCAACCCGGAGGTGAGGCGGTCCCGGTCCTAGTCACCGATCTGAGCTCAGCGGAAATGGTTAAATACGCCGCCAACTCCTTTTTAGCCACCAAGATCAGCTTTATCAATGAAATTGCCAATATCTGCGATCGGGTGGGGGCCGATGTCACCCAGGTGGCGGCCGGCATCGGCCTGGACTCCCGGATCGGTAAGAAGTTTCTACAGGCCGGCATTGGCTGGGGTGGATCCTGCTTTCCGAAGGATGTGGCGGCCCTGATCCATACCGCCGATGATTATGGCTACGAAGCTCAACTCCTGAAGGCGGCGGTGGAGGTCAACGATCGCCAACGGCAAATCACCCTGGAAAAGCTCCAACAGGTGTTGAAAATTCTCAAGGGTAAAACCATCGGCTTGCTAGGCTTAACCTTTAAGCCTGATACCGATGACCTGCGCGATGCCCCCGCCTTGATATTGATCGAACAACTCAATCGCCTAGGAGCCAAGGTCAAGGCCTACGATCCCATCGTCTCCCAAAGCGGTCTACGCCATGGCTTGACCGGTGTGATTGTAGAGACCGATCCTAACCATCTAGCGGATGGCTGCGATGCTCTGGTAGTGGTGACGGAGTGGCAGCAGTTCCAAGAGCTAGACTATACGGCCATGGCTGGTCGCATGAATAGCCCGATTTTAATTGATGGCCGCAACTGCCTTGATCGGGAAGTATTGATGCGGTCAGGCTTCCAGTACCTGGGAATTGGCCGCTAGGCCGGCCCAAATAACTGGAACGGGAAGGGCCCATAGGTGCCGGACACTACCATGACCTCAGCATCAGAGCTATGGAAAGTAATGATCACCCCACGGGACTGACCGGTGTAGCTATCCAGGTACCAGGTCCCCTTCAGGGTATTAAACTTCAGGTAGACTGACCCCGTCTGGGCCGGTAGAGTCAAATCAGGGCTCACCCCTAGGGCCGCCAGGAACTGCTCCATGGCACCTCGGGCTTGCCCCAGGTGATCGGCACAGATCCCCAAGGTCTGATAGTCCGATAGGTGATTCAGCAAGCGCAGGTCTGCCCGCACTTGTTCGGCGTCTTCAGGACTTAAGGACGGGGGGGTAGTTAGGGCACTAAATTGCTTAAGTCGTTGACGGAGATCGACTAAGTCCTGAGGACTGCAGGGCAAGGTCATGGTCACCTGGGGGTAGATGAGCAGGGCGACAAACACCTGGATCAACCATAGCACCGCTTGGGCTCACCCCTGTTGTAACACCCAGGTTGATGCTGACTGGGTTTCCATAAATTGGCGGATTTCCCCGTCTCCCTGTAGGGGGCGAGGGGGATACCAGCCACGGTTGGGTTTACTAGGTGAGGCTGATGCGATGAGCTAGATCACCATGACTTACCACCTGCGCATGATGGATATCCCCTCGGGCGATCGTCCCCGGGAACGGCTATTGACCCAGGGTGCTAAGAGCCTCTCCACTGCCGAGCTACTGGCCATCCTGCTGGGCACCGGTCAGGGCCCGGGGAAACTCTCCGCAGTGGGGTTAGGCCAACTGATCCTACAAACCATGGGAGAGCACCAGCGGGACCCCCTCAGCTCCCTGCGGGATGTGTCCGCCTATGATCTAACGCAGATCTCTGGGGTAGGCCCAGCTAAGGCCACCAGTATCCTGGCGGCGATCGAACTGGGAAAACGCGTATTACAGGCCATTCCACCGGAGAAAACCATCGTTGATGACCCCGCCATTGCCGCGGCGGCCCTTAGCCATGACCTGATGTGGCAGACCCAGGAGCGGTTTGCCATTGTGCTGCTGGATATTCGGCATCGACTGCTGGGGACCAAGGTGATCACCATTGGTACCGCTACCGAAACCCTGGCCCACCCCCGGGAGATTTTCAAGGAAGTGATTCGCCACGGTGGGGTGCGTTGTATTGTGGCCCATAACCACCCAAGCGGCAACCTGGAACCCAGCCCCGAGGACCTGGCCCTCACCCGGCAGCTTCTGCAGGGTGCCCAGATTTTAAGCATTCCGGTATTGGACCATTTGATTATTGGCAACGGTGACTACCGTAGCCTGCGCCAGACCACCCAACTCTGGCAGGAAACTCCCCAAGGCGCTTAAATTCGCCCTACCAAAAGTCACTAATGCGATACCCAAGTTCCTCCAGCATGGACCGCAACACCGGCAAGCTGAGACCGATCACATTGGTATGGCAACCCTCGATTTTTTCCACCAGCACCCCACCCTTGCCGTCAATGGCAAAGGCCCCAGCACAGGCCAGGGGTTCTCCGGAGTTGACGTAGGCCTGGATAGTAGAGTCGTCAACCTCGGCAAAGTGAACCCGGGTGACGGAACAGCGGCTGAGGATGAGACCTTGGGGAGCAATCAACACATGACCGGTATAGAGGTCTCCGGTTTGGCCCCGCATAGTTTGCCAGCGGGCGATCGCCTCGCCAGGGGTAGCCGGCTTGCCATGGATTTCCCCCGCTAGGGCCAACACCGAGTCACACCCCAGGACCAACCCATGGACAAAGCGAGGCGCAACCCTTTCGGCCTTACCCCTGGCCAGGGTAGTGACATATTCGGCTGGGGCCGTGATTGGCACCTGGGACTCATCAAAGTCACTCGCACAAACAAAGGGGTGAATACCGGCCGCCTGCAATAACAAACGGCGGGCCTTAGAGGCGGAGGCCAGGACAAGTTGAGGCCGCGGAACCGCTGTTACCATGGCCGCACCCCCTAGGTCACCTTGAAGGACGCCACGGACTGTTTCATCAGGTCCTTAATTTTTTCCCAGCGGTCGGCCGGAGTGGAGGCGTTGAAGGTGTACAACTTACCCCGTCGGACAATGGCGCTGGCCAAATTGTGACGTATCCCCGAGGGTAGGTCAGCCACGTATTCCA
>CAYVMR010000159.1:0-5830 GCA_964452545.1 uncultured bacterium | reverse complement strand
GCATGGAGTTGGGCTGCAAACCCAACTGTACCTGGGCTGGCACCCCCCGCCGGTAACCGGGTTGACTGGGTCTGGACGGCACGTCACGGGGGACGATATCCACCCCTGAACGACTGGCCCGTGGCTGAGGGGTAGGGGCGGGAGGGGGCGCACTGGCCTTGCTTAGGTTGATAATAGTTTGTTTAGCCTCCTGTAACTCCGCCTGGGATTTATCCAGGCTATCCTTCAACTCAAATAGGCGGCTCTGCTGGGCTTCCAAATCCACCTGCAGCCCTTTAATAGTCTTCTCTAAGTTGGCCTTAGCGGCCTCTGCGGTGGCCAGAGCCCTTTCTAACTCTGGGATCCGGGGATCACCCTCAGGAGCGACAGCAGGGGAGGAGACAACCTCAGGTGCGGCCGTAGTCTCTAGTTTGGGCGAAGGGACAGAGCCCATGCTACGGGGTTGACTAGCCGCACTCTGGAGAGCAGCGGCGGAACCGCGGCGGCGGGACAGGGAACGGCGACTCTCAGGAGCTACGTCAGGCTCAGCTTCAGCGGAGACTTCAGGGCTAGGTAGATCGGTGAGCCCGGTCTTACCCGCTTCTTCCTTCAGCAGATCGGAAAGGCGTTTTTTAGTCATGGGTTTATCCAGTCTTGCTGTATTTCGTCGGCAACTCGATAGTAATCAGAACGGGCTTCCTGGGCATTTTGACCACGCCATTGCAAGACGGGAACCCCCTCTAGGGCGGCTCGTTCATGGGCTTTATAGGTACGAATAAAGGCACGACAGGCCGGGATGTTTAACTCCAGTAGAGTTTTTTGGGCTTCCATGGCTTCCCCCAAGCTGCGCGAGTCCACCTTGGTTAACAATACCCGATGGCGTACCCCCTGGGGTGATACGGCGATATTAACCGTGGTAATCAGGGCGGCCAGATCCATCGGCGCCGGGGGGGTGGGCAGCAGAACATAGTCGGCCACCGGTACCACCGTAGCTAAGGCCTGAGAATCTAGAGCGGGCGGGGTGTCAACAATCACCAGGCTGTATTGATGCAGCTGATGCAGTCGGCCTAGATCGGCGGGGTTATTAGCCCGGGTGACCGCAAATCTTAAGCTGTCAGGACTACGGCCCGTCCACCACAGAGCCGATGCTTGGGGATCGGCATCCACCAGTAGGACGGTCTGGGTTTCGCTGAAAACAGCGGCCAGATTGACAGCCGTCGTGGTTTTACCCACCCCGCCCTTGCCATTGAGAACCACCAATACCCGGGGTTGCCCTGAGGATGGAGCCAATGTCGTACCCTCCCGGGGAATTTTTTACCTTAATGAGTCAGCTTAAATCAATGGTAGTGGAAGTCGGCCACAACGGATCGCCCTCCTGCCCTGGCCCTAGCTGGGGAAACTCGCCGACAAATTGCACCTCGGGATGGAGTTGTAGCAGCCATCGCTGCCGCACCGCAGTCTGGACCCAGTGAATCAGGCGGTAGATATCCGTCGCCGTTGCCCCCCCCAGGTTAAGAATAAAGTTAGCATGGCGTTCGGCCACCTGGGCGTTACCTATGCGGTAACCCTTCAGGCCAGTTTGCTCAATCAGCCAACCGGCGGTGTAGGGTAGGGGGTTACGAAACACACTGCCACAACTGGGGTGATCATAGGGCTGGGTAGCGCGTCTTTGATTAAGTCCGGCGAGGGTATCGGCCATCACCACCGCTGGGTCGTGGCCGGGTTCAAGCTGAAAGGTCGCCTCCAGGACCACCTGACCACTCCCCTGCAGACCAGAGGTGCGGTAGGCAAAGGCCAAGTCAGCGGGACCGAAGGTGTTCGCCTGCTGGTGGTGATCGAGGACGGTGGTGGAAATCAGCCGGTCAGCGGCACAACCGCCATGGGCTCCTGCATTCATCACCACCGCCCCCCCCACCGTGCCAGGAATACCAACGGCCCATTCCAGACCTCGCCAGCCCCGTTTAGCGGCTTTCCAGGCCAGGGTGGGCAGGGGTTCCCCCGCCGCCACCCGCACCTGACCGGTCGGGATATCAAAGTCGCTTTGCCGCCAGTGGCGGGTGCAGATCACCAGGCCGGGAATGCCGCGATCGCTGATCAACACATTCGATCCCGCCCCCAAGATAGTGACATCCACGGCCTCCGCCCTAGCCCAGGCCAAAAGCTGGTCAAAATCCTCCCGTCGCCGTGGCACGGCTAGCCAATCAGCGATACCGCCCACCCGCCAGGTGGTGAACTTCTGTAGAGAGACGTGGGAACTCAGGCAGGGAATCAAGACGGGTATTACGGAATTCAGGGTCATAACACCACTCTACAGGAGGACGGCCTAACCCCTAACAGGCTTCCTGCAAGGAGGGCACTTCTGTCTTAGCATAGTGCTCCATCACCTGGGGAATAATTTGATTGAGATTACCCGCCCCCATGAACAGCACCAGGTCGCCGGGGCGTAGCTGACTAGTGAGGGTGGCTTGCACATCCTCCAGGCTAGGGCGGTAGAGCACCCGGGAGTGGTGTTCGGCCACCGCCATCGCCACCTGCTCTCCGGCAATACCATAGGTATTGGTTTCACCAGCGCTGTAGATATCGGCCAAAATCACCTGGTCCGCATCTCCAAAGGCAGCGCCAAAGTCCTCCAGTAGGGCCGCTGTGCGGCTAAAGCGGTGGGGTTGAAACACGGCAACCACGCGCCCCCGGCACCCCGATCTGCCCGCCTCCAAGTCCCCATGACTAAGGCTGGCGGCCTGACCCTGGCGCAGCCGGGCCGCCGCCAAGGTGGCCCGGATTTCACTGGGGTGGTGGGCATAGTCATCAACAAACTGAATGCCAGCATAGTCGCCCCGACACTCAAACCGCCGGCGGGCCCCGACAAACTGGCTGAGGCCGGCGGCAATGGCGGCGAAGTCAAGGCCCAGATGACGCCCCACCGCCACCGCCGCCAGGGCATTACTGAGGTTGTGATGACCCAACAAACGTAGGTGCAGTTCCCCCAGTCGATCGCCCCGCTCCCATACCGTGGCACTGGTACCGTTGGGGCTAAAGCTGATCTCTGTCGGGTAGTAGGTGGCGCCGGACTGGGGATCGAGACTGTAGGTGGTGGTAGGGTTGAGGTTGGCGCGGATCACCTCGCAATCAAGGCTGGCCACCAGGGCCTGACACTGGCCCTGAAAGGTTTGGAAAATGCTGATCACATGGTCAAGATCGGGGTAGTGATCGGTGTGATCCAGTTCGATATTAGTGACGATGCCAATGGCCGCTGACAATTTAGCCAGGGTACCATCGGACTCATCTGCCTCCGCCACCAGGTAGGGCCCCTGCCCCAAACGGGCGTTGCCGTCCCAACTGGTGACCTCACCCCCAACAACGATGCTGGGGTCCAGACCAGCCTGCAGTAATAGATGGCCAATCATGCTACTGGTGGTGGTCTTACCGTGGGTACCGGCCACGGCAATACTTTGGTAACGGGTGATCAGGGCCGCCAGCAAATCGGATCGGTGGAAAATCGGACAACCCATGGCCAGGGCCGCTTGGTACTCGAGGTTACCATCGGCGATCGCTGTGGAGCAGATCACCTGGGGGATGGAGTGCTTGACCGCTAGGGCATGAGACTCGCCGGCACTAGCTTGATGGCAAAAATAGTTGAGGTTGGCCGCATCCTGTTCCCAAAAGATCTGGGCCCCAGCCTCCTGCAACCGCTGGGTAATATGGCTGAGACGTAGATCAGAACCTGACACCGGCAGTTTTTTCTGAGTCAAGATGTAGGCTAGAGCTGACATGCCGATGCCGCCAATCCCAATGAAATGAAATGGCCTGCCTTCGAAATCTACCAAATTCGGCATCGATCTACTCCTTGAAACACCACATCAACCGATCACCCCGGATATCAGGCGTAATCATAGCAATAATTGTCAATTTAGCCTAAACCTAGCCGAACCTAGGGCCGGGGTCAGGATAGGCTATGCCGCGGATCCCTGACCCGAATCCGTGAATTCCTACCTAGCACACCCACACCAATGACTTTGCCATCAGCCCATCTAAAGGAAACCAGGTGAACAGCGAAAAACCTGAACAGGCTAGCCAGACCATTCCTCTGATCATGAATTTTGAATATACAGTCAGCGCCTGATCAGCAACCGTCAGCCCAAGTTTCCTGGGATGTAGCCGCCTCTCTAAGCATCCCCGTCTAGGCCCTCCCGTCTATAGTAATACCCGATAAAATCCAGGCCTCTAAGCCAAAATACTTATGGTTACCCCCAGGGCATGAGCCTGGAGGTCGAGCTGATCACTCCGACCGGCACCATAGATCGGATTCCTAGCCCGGGACTGTAACATAGATGCCCTTTGGGAAAAGGCCGTTATAAAGTTGATCATCCTTTGGGATATGATGATGGATGTCTAAGAATACATACCTAGACTGAAAGCAGAGGGTTAAACGCAGTGATTAGAGTAGCCATTAATGGATTTGGTCGGATTGGACGAAACTTCCTACGGTGTTGGTTAACCCGTAGTAACAGTCAACTGGAGGTGGTGGCCATCAATGACACCTCCGATCCTAAAACCAACTCCCATCTGCTCAAGTACGACTCCATGCTGGGTCGACTGGATGCCGATATTAGTTATACCGATGACACCCTGGTGGTTAACGGCAAAACCATCAAGTGCTACTCCGATCGCAACCCCAATAATCTTCCCTGGGCCGCCTGGGAAATTGATTTAATCATTGAATCGACAGGCGTCTTCGTCAGTGCCGAAGGCGCTTCTCGCCACATCGAAGCCGGTGCCAAGAAGGTGTTAATTACTGCCCCCGGCAAAGGCAGCAACATTGGCACCTACGTGATCGGCGTTAACGATGGTGACTATCGCCACGACCAGTACGACGTGGTTAGTAATGCCAGCTGCACTACCAACTGCCTGGCCCCGGTGGTCAAGGTGCTGCACGAAAACTTCGGCATCATCAAGGGTACGATGACCACCACCCACAGCTACACCGGTGATCAGCGCCTCCTGGATGCTAGCCACCGTGACCTGCGGCGGGCTCGGGCCGCTGCTTTGAATATTGTTCCCACCACCACTGGGGCAGCCCAGGCCGTGGCCCTGGTGATCCCTGAAATGGCCGGCAAGCTCAATGGTATTGCCCTGCGGGTGCCTACCCCCAATGTGTCCGTGGTAGATCTAGTGGCCCAGGTGGAAAAGCCAGCGATCGCCGAGCAGGTCAACGCCGCCCTAAAGGCGGCGGCGGAGGGACCTATGAAGGGCATTCTAGCCTATAGCGATCTGCCCCTGGTCTCCATCGACTACCGTAAGACCGATGAGTCCTCGATTGTTGACTCTAGCCTAACCATGGTGATGGGGGGCGACATGGTGAAGGTGGTGGCCTGGTACGACAACGAGTGGGGCTACAGCCAGCGGGTAGTCGATCTGGCTGAGTTGGTGGCCTCTAAGTGGCAGTAGATAGCCTTCCCTAGGGAACTATCTAAATTCCTTGAACAGTACCCCCTATCCCAGGTAGTTAACTCTGCCTGGGATAGTTTTTGCGCCCTAACCCCAGGGAACCTAAAGAAAAACGGTGAAGGTGGGGGTCAGGTTCTCTGCCATGATTTACTCAAACTGTTCACCGTTAACCCTTGGGGATACCCATGACCCACCCCACCCCAACCCCGGAACATGCCCGCGGAGAGGCTAGCCGTTCTGGTCAGACCCACTGGAAACAGTGGGGGCCCTACCTGAGCGAACGACAATGGGGCACGGTGCGGGAGGATTATTCTACCGATGGCAATGCCTGGGCCTATTTTTCCCACGATCAAGCCCGCTCCCGGGCTTACCGCTGGGGGGAAGACGGCCTGGGGGGGATTAGCGA
>CAYVMR010000158.1:0-5835 GCA_964452545.1 uncultured bacterium | reverse complement strand
GCAATTTGCAGAGCTTGCTGGTAATAGTCCAGGGCCTGGCCATAGTCCCCCTGGTACTGGTAAACCAGACCAATATTATTGAGGATGGCACCTTCCCCCGCCCGATCGCCGATTTGGCGGGCAATTTGCAGAGCTTGCTGGTAATAGTCCAGGGCCTGGCCATAGTCCCCCTGGTTGTGGTAAACCAGACCAATGTTATAGAGGGTGACCGCCTCCCCCGCCCGATCGCCCACCTGGCGATCCAAGGTTAGAACCCGTTGCCAAAGGGACACGGCCTCCCCATAACGGCTCACAGCGCTATACAACCACGCTAGATCGATAAGGCTTTGAAGGGTATCGACATGCCCTGGCCCCAGGGCTATTTCTTGGATTGTCAGGGCCTGCTCAAGCAGGGCAATGGCCTCTGCATAGCGCCCTGCCTGGCATAACTCGGTGGCCTGTTGGTTGAGTTGTGGGACTCGCTCCAGATCCTGGACTTGAGTGGTCTGGGCCAGGCCAGGGGTGGGGGGGAGGGGGGTCCTGCGCCCCACCACCCCCTGGCGGCTGGTTGCCCCCAGACTGGTTGCCCCTAAGGAAGCCGCTAAAAGGACGGCACAAAGACGGGTGAGGGCAACGGGCGATCGCCAGGGAAAAACTTGAGTAGCCATAGGAATACCCACCATTGAGGACCCAAGGGCTGGATTTGCCTGGTGTCCTGCTAGACCTGCCGTCCTAAAATCCGGGGTCTCAGGAAAGCTATTCTGGGGGTTTTAGGCGGCTAGGGGCGTAGCCAACTACCGGGGCTGTATTCATACCCATCTCCATTATCTGGCGGATTTTAAAGAAATCTCCCTGGCGTTGCAAATAGTTCTTGTTTCTGCAGATAAGTTCATAGGCGCCTCCCCAGTCAGGGGCTTAGGTGGGCAACCCTCTGGGTGACGTGCCAGCCCGGTTAAACCAGCAGCTCTAATACATCAGGGGAATAGAACTGGCCCAGGTCTTCCGGTGCCAAGGGAAAGACAAAGTCTACCTCCTCCTCGGTTAGGGTCAGATCCAGCTTCTGGAGTAGCCCCGGATCGAGGGTCTGGGGCGTGACGGTCTGAAACCCCTTGCCCAGGGTCGTCAACGGGAAAAGCGGGTGATGGGTTTGAGTCATGGCTGGTATGGTGGTGCAGTTAGTTTTAGCCTACCCCCGACAGCTCTAGACCACCCGGAGAATGACCAGGGTTAGGCGATTTGGCGTAGAGGGGGCGAATCGCCATCTGGTTATTTTCCATCACCCAGGAGCAAACCGGGCAGGCCTGGGCGGAACCGGATGAATCCTACTGTTTTGGCCCATCCAAACCCACCTCTGATTTAGTCCTTGAGGTTATTTTCCCCAGCGGTAGCATCGGTCAACTCGATTTTGATGACCAAGGCTTTGCCCGACGAGCCCAGCGGCATGAACTCGTCAGGTTCTACGGCGGGGGTGGCACTGCCGATCCATCCTTACCCGATTGGTGATTTGTTCATCAGGGCGGAAAACAGCTCCCTCACTAGGCGATCGCGGCGATCTTGAATCTCCCTGGGGGTATTCATAACTGAGGGATTGGTGCGTGCGTCCCTTTTGTATTGCCGCAAACGGCGAGCAACCTCCTCCAGGTAGCCCTCCAGGTGAGGATTATAGCGGCTTTGCTGCTTCAGCAGCGCCCGTTGGGTACGGCGATTTTCGGGAGGGGAATGGGTGAGGTTATGGGAACTGTGGAGGCTATCGAGCAGTAGATCGATATCGGTTTGCAGGGATGGGCGATCGGCCCTGGCCTCCGGCAGAAATAACTGCAGGATCATCGCCGCCACGGCAAAAACCTTAGCCAGATCGGCAATTTCTCCAACCCGCTGGGGGTAGAGATCGCGGATAGCATCGGTTTCCCGATTGGAAAACCCTGCCGGCCAGTCAGGGGTATCGGAAAAGGGACGGGTAATGCAAAACCGGCGGGCCCCGTCTTCAGGGTCCTTACTGCTGCGCACCATGCCGCCCTCCTCCGCCATGGTCCAGGCGACATGGAGGAGGCGGGCGGCATGGCTAAATTTGGCGCCCCAGTCGATCTGCTCCGGCGGACAATCCCCTCGATCAAATTCCTGGTTAACGTTGCTACACAACATCCACAGCCCGCGAATAAAAAACAGATAGCAGGCCCGGGTGCCAAACAAATAAATTTTACGGGTGGGGTGGTGGGGAGATAATTTGGGTAGGTCCGCCGGATCCACCGACAGCAGTGCCATATCCAGCACCAGGAAGGTCTCCTCTCCCCCAGTAGGGGTAGCTTGACTCTCCCTGGTCTTCTCAAAAATGGCTGGGATTTTTTCAATTTCATAGAACCCAAAGCTGTCCACCGTATTTCTAGGCAAACCACTTTTTTCCTTGATCTGGTAGTAGGCGCTACGACCCGCCTCCGCATAGGTGATCAGGGCATGATCCCGCAGTCTACGAGCCCATGCTAAGCAGTCCTCAGGGGAAATCCGTCTGAAGGGGGTAGAACCTCTGCTTCCCCGTGACGGGGGGGCATCGTTTAGGGTAAAACTGGCAATCAGGTAGATCCAGGCCTGCAGGGCGGCATAGCAGGCGTAGGTTTGGCTATCACCACTGGCGGCGGCGTAGAGTCTGGCTTTTTCGGCTAAATAAAGCCGCCCCCGGTGAATAGACTCCTCAGTGCGTTGTTGGGCGGAATTAGACCTAGACTCGTCCGTCGGTAGATAAGTACCGTCCTTATCAAAGGGCACTTGGTAAGGGAAGAATAACAGTAACTGAGTCCTGAGAAACAAGATACGGCTGAGCAACAGGTAGTGGGGATAGAAGGTTCCCTGGGACACCTCATTCAGGGCGACGTATTTACGCAGCCGTAGATCAATGTGGCGTTGGGCCTTCTCTAGAGTCTCCCAGGCTTTCCGGACCAGGGTTTCACGGTTAGCATCCTGAGGACAATGGTGTAAATAGTCTTTATCCTCCGGGTCGCAGAGGTAATAATAATGGGCCAGGCAAATCAGATAACGGATCACCAGGGTGCCGGAAAACACCACCAGGGGCTCTTGCTGGGAAGGTATCTCCTCCAGGCCTTGCTTAACCAGCTGATCGAGTTCGGTTAAACAACGCAGGTAGTCCAGGGCGCGCCGATAAACCCCCTCATCCAACAGGGCTTCGATGATGGTGAGATAGGCTTCAAAGTAAATGTCTAGATCCGTAGTGAATAGCTCGGTGGGATCCTGCTGGCGAAGCAGCTTACGGTGCACTAGGCCAATCATCGCCAGGGATGAAAAGGGATAACCCAGCAGACAATTGCGGGCCTCCTCCATGGCCAGGGACCGCTCCTGCTGTTGGCAGACCTGTTTGATATACTCCTGCGGTCTGACCCCAGCCCTACGAATGGCGTCTAATCGCGATTGCAGGGCCGCCTGGGCCTGGCACAGGAGAAAGTCAAAGCCACAGTAATCCCCCTGACCCAGCGGGTCACCAAAGGAGAACTCCTCGTACTCCCTAAAGTCCTCCGGATGAAAAGCCTGCAGGGTTTCCCCCAGGGTATCCCGACGGCAGAGCTTCACCAGGCTATGGCCCCAGACGGGAGAGGCGACGTTATCCTGAACAATGGCCTGGGTGCAGGTGACATCGTGGGCAATGGGAAAGTACTCTGCCAGGCAGGGAATATCATGGAACAGGGCCCGGTTGATCACCTTAATCACGTGGGATAGGGTTCCACCGATACCGGTGCTGCTGACGGTAAAATCAATCCGTCCACCGTCTTCGCTACTCAGATAGGGGAGGTCAAGGGTCGGTTTATAGCCCTCCGGGACCTTGACATAAAACTCCAGGATGACCCGGGTGGCTTCCTGGGAGGCTAATTCGTAGTCCATCGGCCCAGGCTCTTCCTGGGGGCCCGATGGTTTCTGACTAGTGGCTCTTGGCGGAAGGCGGTGCAGGTCCAAATTCAGCAGGGGTAGGTAGGGACCTTCATCCTGTCGGTCCTGATCCATTTCTCGATCAACGGGTTGATCGAGAAACTGTTTATCGGCAAAGGGTAAGGGACCTGCTGGTAGTAGGGTAATCCGCTTCAGGTAGAGGGGAAATTGGTCGGTCAGCTCTTCGTTGGTAACCAGGGTTTGGGTCAGCTTTCTGACAAAGGCGGGTTGCAGGTAACGTCTAATGTAGGTATCTACCATGGCTTGGCCGTCGCCGCTGCCAGCCAGTTGCTGATTGCCGCTGCGGGCTATTAACCGGCGAATCTCACGCTGAGCCTTACGGGTTAGTTCTTTGATGCGGTTTGACAGGGTTTTCTTATCGTTATACCTGTACACTCCAGGTCTAAATCTAGGTTTCAGGTTAGCGGTGTCTAGCTCGGGTAGGGCGTCCTGCACCACCTCTGCAATCAAGTCGTCCACCGCTTTCAGGTTTTGTAGGGGGACTTCAGCCCGGCTAAAGTCTAAGCCGATCGCCGCCTTGTAAATCTTCAGCAGCATGCCATGGTTTTCTAGCCCACCGGTGGTTTGTAATATCAACAGCGATCGCTGCAGCAGGGTAATACCATCCCCCGCCGGTAGATCCAGAGCGCGGCGCTCCTGTGGGGTTAACTCCACCAGTTTGTACAGGGCGGTGAGCACATCCTCCCTAGACAGCCGCCGCAGGGGCGCCTTGGCATCATTTGAGACTGAGCTTGGGTTCCACCGTAGGTGGGTGAGTATCTCGACCAGTTCACCCGTGGTGATTCGCCTCGGCAAATGCGCCTCTCTGTCTGGAGTTTTCGGCGGCGGGAAAAGCGCCCCAACGACTTTACGAAGGTTTTCATCACCTAAGTTGTCGGCGGTTTGTTTATCGTTAACCGCCCCATTCCTTTTATAGGCGAGGGCAAACTGAGTACACAGATAGCGGTAGAGATGCTGACTGCGCCGGCTGTCCATATCCCCAGTTTCCTTTAGCCCCGGCCATGACATAACCCACAGACTTTTTCTTTTTTGGGCGAAACTGAGGATTAACCCCCCATTGCCCTGGGTCAACCATCCCAGAAATCGCAGGGATTCCCTGTATAGGTGACTACAAAAACCCGGCGAACCTCTGGTTTCCGTAGTTCCCAGGGTTCAAAAGCACTCAAAAACTGGCTTTTTCCTGCCAGAATTTCTGGGGGCCCTACCTCGACCCGTACCACAGGAAAATTCCTTAGATTACCCTTAATCCCTAACAATGAGTTTAGGCGTACCAGGGAGTCAGCCGGCAAGCAGAGTTCCCTGGTCGCTGATCACCAGACACGTCGTTCTAATGACACCTATGAGGATACTGCAAAACCCTGCCGTTGATGGGTAGGGGAATTACTCCTTCACAGCCTACTCTCACAATCATTAAGAAAGGCCCTGGTCTGGTTCTCGACTCACTAACCAAGAACCATCACGGAGACTACTATGACAATCCCATATTCCCAGGATGATACCCTCCATCCTCTGCAGCTAGAGTGTCCCTGCTGCGGTCATCGTACTGTGGTGGCCCGGGCGGAGCACCACTATGTTTGCCTGAACTGCAACTGGCAGCGCGATGTCTCCCGGGGCGGCCCCCCAACCCTGGGGAACCTCCTGCTCTTCGTCATCACCCTATTTTTGGTGGTGGTGATCTTTGGCTAGGCCGTGGCTTAGCGGGGCAGAGTGACTCGGTTTCCATACCTTCAGCTCCATGTAGGGGATGGGGCAAACGTTAACGACCACTTCCTACCCAGGAAGAATGATCTGAATCGAAAGGAACCAATCAGGGTTGACTGAGTAGCAATCAACATCAGGGAGGAATCAATCATGCGACGGCAACAGCTTCTAGGTAACTCGCCCATGCAGATGCTGGGCCAAACC
>CAYVMR010000157.1:0-5836 GCA_964452545.1 uncultured bacterium | reverse complement strand
GAGCATGACTAATAGGGTGGCCCGGGCTCGGCGCCGACCATGGTCAAGGGTGACCCATAACCGTTGCCAAAACTGCATCAACTGGCGGGACTTAACCATCGGTTGCTGGGGTTGGCGAGCCAGTACTAGGCGATCGCCCGGTTGCAGCACCTGCCCGGTCACCACCGCCGTCACCAGATCCAGGGTGGTCTGGGCCGATTGGTAGTAGATCAATAGCTGGGAGCGGTTATCCCAGAGGGTTTTTAGGGGTTGACCACACCAGGGGTGGTGGGCCTCGATCACCTCTTCGTACATAGGCCAGGTCAGGTCAAATAAGCGTAGTTGACCGATCGCCCGGTTGCCCTTAGCCGCGAAGGCAAACAGGGGGGCGGCCAGGGCCGAGGCGCTGAGGCTGACGTGGTCGGGCAGGGTGCGGTCCAGCCGTTCCCCCAGGCTGATGTTAAACAGCCGATTAATAATCCGGATCTGGGGGTTAAGGATGCGGGCCTGGGTGAGGATGGCCAGATTTAAAGCATCGTCGGAGGTGCCCAGCACCAGGGTGTGGGCTTGCTGGATCCCCGCCTGCAGTAGGGTGGTGGGCGATCGCAGATCCCCCACCACCACCGGCTCCCACTCCCTGGGTAGGGGATGGTGGCTGATCCCCACCACCACCGCCCCCTGTTGGCGCAGCAACTGCAGCACCCGCAGGCCAGTGCGACCCAGGCCACAGACAATAATCTGGGGAGCTAGGGTAGGATTGGAGGAATTCATCCGAGGGACTACAGTCATCGCTGATTGATAGCCGATTGATAGGGCATACTGTCCTGTATCTGTTGTGCGAGGTTAGCGGTAAAACTAC
Organism: uncultured bacterium; assembly: GCA_964452545.1. GTDB lineage: Bacteria > Cyanobacteriota > Cyanobacteriia > Phormidesmidales > Phormidesmidaceae > Nodosilinea. The sequence continues at coordinate 4,998 of CAYVMR010000157.1, read as the reverse complement.
TGTAGCCTTGGTCACCTTGTTGTAAAAGTTAGCTTTCCCCTATCCCTAGGGGAGCCACCTGGGGTTAGTCACCATGAACAACGTCACTGAGGTAAATCGGGCACGGCAAGAGCTGCAGCAGCGCTACGCCCTGCTGCCTCCCCCAGACCAGGAGATTTTGCAGCTGATGTCGATCATCTTCACCCCGGTGGCGAGGAAACAGCTGCGGGAGTGCATGGATATCTACTGGCGCCATCATACCGCTGCCGCCCCCCTCACCAACGACGACTTTAACCAGACCTGGAAGCGGTTGACCAGTCAGGGGTTGGTGGGCGCGGCCAGTGGCTATGGCTCTCAATGCCACCCCCTGATGATGGAAATTCTCACCCGCGAGGTGGTTCAGCTGGGGCAGTTTGAAGCCATGGTGGCGGTGGTGGAGCAGGTGCTACCCATTCCCGTTGCCCAGTGGCGGCGATCGCAGCGCCTGTTTCAAAACCAGGGGCAACTGCTGCGGGAGCTCCGCATCGGTCTCTACCGTTGCGACTGGGCCTACATGGAACGGCAATTAGACGACTATTACGACAACATCACCTTCATCCCCACCGTCGGCATCTCCACCGCCCAGATATTTAACCTAGTATGCAACAACCCCTTTGACCGCGACTGGTTTGTCACCCTCAAGGCCGATCCCGATCTCTACCAGGCCGCCCTCGCCAGCCTCAGCTCCCATGCCCTGATTAACCTCACCCCGGCGGAGGAAATCTTTGCCCTGATGGATGAGGAATGCCAGGACCCCGGCGGGTCGCTTTCGGTGCGGGTACAGGAAACCTGGATTCACCACCTGCTGGTGCGGGGCCAATTGCCCCAGGCGGCCACCGCCATTGACCAACTGGCGGAGCAGGACCCCGAGGCCAGTTTACTGCTGCAGGGTTGGCTCGCCTGCCTGCGGGGAGACTACCCCCAGACCATTGCCCTCGATACCCTGGCCCTCAAGCAGCGGCGCAAGCAGACCGGCAAACGCAAGGCCTACTTTGATGAGTTAGCCGGAATATTTCTGGTGCTGGCCCTGATTGGGGAGGGGTCCGCCCCCCGGCTTCGGGAAGCGGAGGGCTACGCTAAGTTAATCACCGGTCAGCGGCAGCATCATCGATTAGAGGTGATTTACACCTGTCTAGAACGGGTCAGCCAGGTGCTCCAGGGGCATAACGAGGCTAAGTTTTACCTGACCAACACCCCCGTCAGCCGCCTGGAGAATAATCATAGCTTTACCGTCCTGATCGACTGCCTCAGCCTCTACTGGGTTGACCTGGACAAGGCTCGGGAACGGCTCCCTGCGGTGCTAAAGGAGCTCTACGCAGCGGCGGAGGCTGGGCACTACCATGGGTTTGCCCTGGAGGCAGCGGAACTGCTGGCCCGCCTCACCTCAGAACCTGTTTACGGCCAGCGGGCATCAGCCCTGCGGGAGGCCACCGGGATTCAGCCCCTGGCGGGGCTGGCTAGCCCCAAGGAAGCCTGGGAGCTTTCCCTAGCAGCCCTGATCGGGTTAAACACCACCGTGGCCCCCCAGACGATCCCCGCTTCGGTCTCAGAATACCGGCTGATTTGGCTATTAACCCTCTATGGCAATGGTGCCTGGCAATTACAACCCAAGGAACAAAAACTCAGTGCTAAGGGGGGCTGGAGTCGGGGCCGGGTGGTCAGTCTGCGCCGCCTGAAAACCGAGGGGAGCAACCTTGGTTATCTGACCCCCCAGGATCTGCAGGTCTGTGCCCACCTGGTGCCCGACGCCTACAGTTATGACAATTACAAGTTTCGGGAGCAGGCCCTGACCGCCCTGGTGGGCCATCCCCTGGTGTTTTGGGAGGATATCCCCACCACGCCGGTGGAGGTGGTTAGGGGAGAACCGGCCCTGGTGGTGCGCCAGGCCAAGGAGGGTAAGCTGGCCATCTCCCTGCAGCCGGAGGTGAAGGGGAGCAGCGCTCTAGCCCTGACGAAGGAAACCCCCACCCGCCTCAGGTTGGTGGAGTTTACCGCCAACCACCGGCGGATTGCCGAGCTGCTAGGACCTAACAATCAGCTGGAGGTGCCGGCGGCCGCTAAGGATCAGGTGCTGGCGGCGATTAGTGCGGTGGCGGGCCTGGTGACAGTGCATTCTGACATTGGGGGCGGGGTGGCCGATGCCGAAACCGTCGCTGCCCAGCCCCAACCCCATCTCCACCTGCTGCCCGCCGGTGAAGGCTTGAAGGTCTCCCTATTGACCCGCCCCTTCGGCGAAGCAGGCCCCTATTACCGCCCCGGTAGCGGCGGTGAACTGGTGATTGCCGACATCCAGGGGAAACGTCTCCAAACCCAGCGGGATCTGGCCCAGGAAAAAAGCCTGGCTCTGGCGGTGGAGCAGGCCTGCCCCACCCTACAACGGCTGGCAGCGGACCAGGGGGAATGGCTGATCCCTAACCCAGAGGACTGCCTGGAACTGTTGCTGGAGCTCCAGGACCTGGGGAACCGGGCGGTGGTGGAATGGCCCGAGGGAGAGAAAATGCGCATCGCCCATCGGGTCAGCCTGGGTAGCTTTAAAGTGCGGATTCAGCGGCAGCGGGACTGGTTTGCCGCCACCGGTGAAATCCAGCTGGGGGAGGATCAGGTGATCGATATGCAGCACCTGTTGGAGCTGCTGCAGGCCTCCCCAGGGCGATTTGTAAAGCTGGCGGATGGCCAATTCCTCGCCCTCACTCAGGAGTTTCGCAAGCGCCTGGAGGATTTGCGCAGCTTTTCTGAGCCCAGTGGGGCTGGGGTCCGCTTCCATCCCCTGGCCGCCGCCGCCCTGGAGGAGTGGATCGACGAGGTGGGGGATCTCAAGGCCGATAAGCAGTGGCGAGACCACATTAAACGGTTAAAGCAAGCCCAAACCCTGCAGCCCCAACTGCCCTCCACCCTGCAGGCAGAGCTGCGGGATTACCAGCGGGAGGGGTTTAACTGGTTGGCTCGGCTGGCCCACTGGGGGGTGGGGGCCTGTCTGGCGGATGACATGGGGCTGGGTAAGACTCTGCAGGCCCTGGCGATTATCCTCAGCCGGGCGCCCCAGGGGCCCACCCTGATTGTTGCTCCCACCTCGGTTTCCATGAACTGGTTGAGCGAAGCCCAGAAATTCACCCCCACCCTCAATCCGATTCAGTTTGGCACTGGCGATCGCCAACAGCTGCTCGACAATTTGCAACCCTTTGACCTACTGGTGTGTAGCTATGGCCTGCTGCAGCAGGACGACCTAGCCGATCGCCTGGCCCAGGTGCAATGGCAAACCATTGTCTTGGATGAAGCCCAGTCCATCAAGAATTCCGCCACCAAGCGATCTAAGGCCGCCATGAAACTGCAGGGGGGGTTTAAGCTGATCACCACCGGCACCCCGATCGAAAACCACCTGGGGGAACTGTGGAACTTATTTCGGTTCATCAACCCAGGTTTGCTGGGCTCCCAGGATCAATTCAGCGAGAGGTTTGCCAACGCCATTGAGCGGCAGCAGGACACCGCCACCCGTAACCGCCTCAAGCAGCTGATCCAACCCTTCATCCTGCGGCGCACCAAAAACCAGGTGCTGGCGGAACTGCCGGCCCGCACAGAAATTACCCTGCAGGTGCAGCTCAGCACGGAGGAAATGGCCTTCTACGAAGCACTGCGCCGCCAGGCCGTGGCCAAACTCAGTGAAACCAATGTCGAGGCTGGGGCCAAACACCTGCAGGTGCTGGCGGAGATCATGCGGCTACGGCGGGCCTGCTGCAACACCCGTCTGGTCAATGCCGAGACCCCCCTTCCCAGCGCTAAGTTGGAGGCCTTTGGGGAAATTCTGGAGGACCTGCTGGGCAATCAGCACAAGGCCCTGGTGTTTAGCCAGTTTGTCGATCACCTCACCATCCTGCGGGAGTACTTGGAGAGCCAGCAGGTCACCTACCAATACCTGGATGGCCGCACCCCCGCCAAGGACCGGAAAAAACGGGTGGATGCCTTCCAGGCGGGGGAGGGGGATGTGTTTTTGATCAGCCTCAAGGCCGGGGGTACTGGCCTCAACCTCACCGCCGCCGACTACGTGATTCACATGGACCCCTGGTGGAACCCCGCCGTGGAGGACCAGGCCAGCGATCGGGCCCACCGCATCGGCCAGCAGCGCCCCGTCACCATCTACCGTCTGGTGGCCAAGGACACCATCGAGGAAAAGATCGTTGACCTGCACCGGCAAAAGCGTGACCTGGCGGATAGCCTGCTGGAGGGGACTGACCTCAGCGGTAAGGTCTCCACGGAAGACCTGCTGCAACTGATTAGCGAGGGCTAGTAGGGCCCCCGCCCTGGCAGGGCTACTCGATACTGACGCCACCAAAGCTCTCGGCGGATTTGGCCCTGGCCAAGGGAGCCTGCTCCAGCCGGCGAGACTGGCGCTGGCCGGGTTGGAAATAGCGCAGCCAGGTGGCGGGGGCATCCATGGTTTCACCGCCGTGCTGGGTCTGGCGCTGGCGCACCTGGCACAGCACCGGGGTATTGACGCAGGCTCCGGACACAATCACCTGGCCCTTGGTGAGGGCGGGTAGCTCCTGGAGTAGGTCCCGCCCGGCGGCTTCAACCCCGTATTTGAGACTCTCCTGATCGACGGGGTTGACGATGCGCATGAGGAATTGACTCATACACTGGGAAAGGACGTCGGAGTCCAGTTTGCCCGGGCGTTGGGTAATGAGCCCCACCCCCATGCCAAACTTGCGCCCCTCACTCAGGATGGTGCGGAGGATTTGCTTGCAGCGGGAGGGCTCGTGGGCAGGGGCAAAGCGGTGGGCCTCTTCGATCAAAATAAACACCGGGTAGGGCAGGTAATTTTCATCCTCCGGGCTAATTTTCTCCTTAGCGGTGTTCATCCGGGCCTGGTAGCTCTGGCGCAGCACCGCCGCACAGATCACCTGCTGTTCCTCCTGGCTGATCTCATTCATCTGCAGCACCGTCACCTGACCGGGGGCAAATAAATCCTTGGGGGCTAGGTGCTCG
>CAYVMR010000156.1:0-5837 GCA_964452545.1 uncultured bacterium | reverse complement strand
TCCTAGGATAACTTCAAGACCGCCATAAAGGCTTCCTGGGGCACATCCACTGTGCCGATCGCCTTCAATCGTTTCTTCCCCTTGGCCTGTTTCTGCAGGAGTTTCTTCTTGCGGGAAATATCCCCGCCATAGCACTTGGCCAACACATCCTTGCGCAGGGCGGGAATACTCTCGCTGGCAATCACTCGGCTACCAATGGTGGCCTGGATGGGAATCTTAAACTGATGGCGGGGAATTAGTTCCTTGAGTTTTTCCACCAGGGCCTTGCCGACGTAGTAGGCCTTATCCCGGTGCACAATGGAGGCCAGGGAATCCACCTGATCACCATTAATGAGCACGTCTAACCGCACCAGGGGGTTGGCCCGGTAGCCAATCAGGTGGTATTCCATACTGGCATAGCCCTTGGTGCGGGACTTCATCTGATCAAAGAAGTCGGTTACCACCTCCGCCAGGGGCACCTCGTAGATTAGGGTGGTGCGGCCTTTGGTCAGGTACCGCATATCTTTAAAGTCTCCCCGCCGGGACTGGCACAACTCCATCAGGGGGCCGACGTACTCCTCCGGGGTAATGATATCTAGCTGGACGTAGGGCTCCTCGATTTTTTCCCGGGTCTGGGGGTCGGGCAGGGTGCTGGGGTTGTCAATCTCCAGCACTTCCCCCGTCAGGGTAGTCACCCGGTAGATCACGGAGGGGGCGGTGGTAATCAAATCCAGGTTGTATTCCCGTTCCAGCCGCTCCTGGACAATTTCCATGTGGAGCAGCCCTAGGAAGCCGCAGCGGAAGCCAAAGCCCATGGCACTGGAGGTTTCGGGCTCGTAGTTGAGGGCGGCATCAATGAGACGTAACTTTTCCAGGGCTTCCCGCAGTTCCTCAAATTGGTCTGAGGCGGTGGGGAAGAGGCCGCAGAAGACCATCGGTTTGGCCTCGACGTAGCCTGGCAGCGGTGCCGAGGCGGGGTTTTGTACCAGGGTGATGGTGTCCCCCACCCGAGCGTCTTCCACCGCCTTGATGGAGGCGGCCAGGTAGCCCACTTCGCCAGCATGCAGTTGGTCTACCTTCACCTGGTGGGGCGCGAGCACCCCCAATTCGTCAATGTCGTACTCCTTGCCGGAGGCCATCAGCCGCACCTTGTCTTTTTGGCGTAGGGTGCCGTCTACCACCCGGAAGTAGACAATCACCCCCCGGTAGCTATCGTAGTAGCTATCGAAGATTAAAGCCCGGACGGGTTTTTCCACGGTATCCTCAGGCGGGGGCACCAGATAGACGATCGATTCGAGGATTTCGTCGATGCCCACCCCCTCCTTGGCGGAGGCTAGAATCGCACCGCTACAGTCGAGGCCAATGATGTCTTCAATTTCCTGTTTGATCCGCTCTGGGTCAGCGCCGGGCAGATCAATTTTGTTTAAGACCGGAATGATTTCTAGATTATTTTCCAGGGCTAGGTAGACGTTGGCCAGGGTTTGGGCCTCTACCCCCTGGGAGGCATCCACCACCAGCAGGGCGCCTTCGCAGGCGATTAGCGATCGCGATACTTCGTAGGAAAAATCAACGTGGCCCGGGGTGTCGATCAAGTTAAGGATATAGTCTTTGCCATCCTGGGCGTGGTAGTTCATCCGCGCCGCCTGTAGCTTAATGGTGATGCCCCGCTCCCGCTCCAGATCCATGTTGTCAAGGAACTGGGCCTTCATGTCGCGATCGCTGACGGTGCCAGTGCGCTGCAACAACCGGTCCGCCAGGGTCGATTTACCGTGATCGATGTGGGCGATGATGCAGAAATTACGGATCTGGGAAACGGGGACCTCGGTCATACCAGGGTTACCAGAAAAGACTAGGGAGAAATCAATCCACTGCCCATATTGTAATGGTTCCCTTGGACGAATGCTGACTCCCCTACCCCAGGCTGTGTCCTGTAGCGCAAACAGGCAGACGTCAGCGGGTTAAACTAGGTATTGTAATTACTCCATGACCCCAGCCCCTATGGATGAAGTCGTCGCTCTCCCTGTAGATCATCGCGGAGCCGCCCCAGACAAGGTGGAGCTCTCGGTTCAAATTGATCGGGAACTGCTCAACCAGGTGAACCATTTGACCTCCGACCCGGCTAAGGTCATTGAGGTTGCCCTGCGCCAGTGGCTGCGCGGCGATCGTCGCCCCGAAGAGGACTTGGTCCGCCATCTACCCCGCAACCCCACCGTCCCCCCTAAGGGTGAGTGGAACGATTAGCGCCGACCAGGCCAAGCCTTGGCCACCCCCCACCCCTATGCACCCTGCTTCCCCGTCGTCTGGTTTATCCCCATTGGGCTTATCTAGGCCTGGGGCAAGCCCCCACCCCGGCTGGATCGTCTTACTCAGCCCCACGGGTCGGGTGGAGTTGGTCCAGCCCTTACCTGACACACCCCTGATGGGCATCATCGACAGCTGGGTTGGGCGACAGCTATCGGAATTAGTCGCCTTTGACAGCCCCGATACCCTCAGCCAGGGCTTAATCTCCCTGACCCGTGGCCATCAACCCCTGTCCTTACCCGGTCGCTACCCCATCGGGTCCCATAGCCTGGATATGATTTGGGTGATCCATCCCCTGTTTGATCCCCAGGGGCGGCTTTACCGCCTAGCGGCCCTGGGTTACTGGTTGAATGGGTCAGAGATCGAGGAGGCTCAGCCCCGGCCTCCGGCCCTGGCCTCGGTGAGATCTGCCCCTGGGCTCACCGATTCGGGTACTTCATGGCAGAGTTACTCGCCTCGTCTCACCCAAATTACCCGTAATGTCCGTTGGACCTTGGACCTGGATATTATCCAACAACAAACCGTGGAAGGCTTGGGGGAGTTGTTTGGTCTGGATCGCTGCGTAGTCTGCGATCTGCCCGCCGATGCAGAACCGCTGGTGGCGGCCGAGTACCTGGGCCAGATCAACGGTGCCGTCCCCCCCGTCAGTTGGCTCCACCAGCCCCTACCCCTCGCTGAACGGGGCTACGGCCAGGCCGCGATCAACCATCCCGGGGCGCTGTTGGTGCCCCAGATCGGGGTAGATGATCCGGTCATTGTCAGTGTAGTTACCCGCTACCAAAGTCAAGTGAACGGGTTGATTCTGCTTTATAGCTCGGTCAACCGGGTCTGGACTGAGGTGGAGTTGGCCTTGATCACAGACTTGGCGGACCAGGTGGGTACGGCGATCGCCCATGCCAGAGTATTTTCCGAAAGCCATACCCTGGCGCGCCAACTCCAGCAAGCTAACGCCAGCCTGCTGGAGCGACAACGGGAGTCTGAGGAAGCCCATCGCCAGGCGGAGGAGGCGCGGCGCCAGGCAGAAGAAGCCTCTCGCTTGAAAAGCGAATTCCTGGCGAATACCTCCCATGAGCTGAGAACCCCCTTGAATGGCATGATTGGCTTCCTCAAGCTGGTGTTGGATGGTATGGCGGATGACCCGGCTGAGCAACAGGAATTTATCGAGGAGGCCCATAAATCGGCCCTCCACCTACTCACCTTAATTAATGATGTCCTTGATCTGGCTAAGATTGAGGCGGGCAAGATGCAGATTGACATGGGCCCCGTCAGCCTGCGGGAATTACTAAGGGACCTGGAAAATTTTGCCCGTCCCCAGGCAGAACACAAGGGCCTATACTTTAAGATCCTGCTGCCCGCCACCCGTGATGCCATTACGGTGAACGGCAATTACCAGCGGTTACTTCAGGTGTTGTTGAACCTGGTGAGCAACGCCAATAAATTTACCCATGAAGGGGGAGTGACCATCAGCGCCGAAGTTAAACCCCAGAGGGTGGAATACCAGGACAAGGTGTGGCCTGGGAGTGTCAAAATTAGTGTGGCGGATACTGGTATTGGGGTTTCCCTAGAAAAACAGGACCGTCTCTTTCAAACCTTCAGTCAGGTAGATGGGGAACGAACTCGACAATACGGCGGCAGTGGGCTGGGGTTAGTGATTTCCCAGCGACTGATTGAGAACATGGGTGGGACCATGCACTTTATCAGTATGGGGGAGGGCTTGGGGTCCACCGTAACCTTTACCATCCTGCTCTACCAGGAACCGGTGATGATTGATAAGGACCCCATTTATCCAGCCTCTTAACCCAGGCGTCATCTAGCTCCTTACCAATACCCCCTCTCCTTTTTGGACATGGAAAATCAAGTCAAGCAACCCCTATCCTCTTCCCAACAGTTTCCACTGGTTACCGTAGGCGCCCTAGTGGTTGATATGAGTGGTAGAATACTCATTGTAAAAACTACTAAATGGCAAGGAACCTGGGGTGTGCCGGGGGGAAAGGTAGACTGGGGCGAATCCTTAGAATCTGCCCTAATCAGAGAGTTTAAAGAAGAAGTGGGCTTAGACATTACGGATGTTAAATTTGCTTTATTACAGGAAGCTATTCTTGATCAGCAATTTATTAAGCCCGCTCACTTTGTGATGGTTAACTACTTCGCATCTACCCAAGAGACCACCATTACTCCTAATCAAGAAATTTTGGAGTGGGCCTGGTTAAGGCCAGAAGAGGCCTTTCAATATCCCCTCAATGGATACACCCTAATCTTGATTGAAGACTATTTATCCAAACAACGAATGGCAGAGGATACTAACCTGTAATGCTAAAAAAAGCTCTCGTTACCGGTTCAGCCCAGGGGCTCGGTAGGGCGATTGCACTCGATTTAGCTAGCCGTGGCTTTGATATCGCCTTTCACTACTTACATAGTCAAGCCGCTGCCCACCAAGCCTGCCAGGAGGCGATCAAATACGGGGTTAAGGCCCTAGCTTTATCGGCAGATGTCACCAATGCTGTGGCTGCCCAGGATTTGGTAGACCAGGCCTCTGAGCAACTAGGCGGATTATCGGTGGTGGTGAATAACGTTGGCAATTATCTAGACGTGCCTACCCTGGAGTTATCGGTGCAAACATGGCACGACCTGATTGACTCGAATCTCCATGCCACCTTTTATGTTACCCGGGCCGCCCTGCCCCATTTGAAATCCGCCCAGGCCGGTCGGATCGTTAACTTTGGTTGTGCCAGTGCCCAACACCTGTTGGCCCGCTCTACCAATACACCCTATGTGATTGCCAAAACAGGCATAATTATCTATACAAAATCCCTGGCCAAGGAAATTATTAAGGATGGTATTACCGCCAATGTGATTTGCCCAGGAATCGCTGAAAATTCCTTTGACTTAATTGAATCACTCCCAGAATTACCGACGGGAAAGCCTGCAACTTTCCGGGATATGACTACTGCAGCCTGGTTTTTTATCAGTCCAGAGGCAAGTTATATTACTGGACAGGTCCTGGAGGTGGCTGGCGGTTGGAGATTATAATTTTACTCAAGGGATAGGTTAATGCTGAAGCTAGAGGATTTGTGCAAGATACACGATCAATATCGTGACGATTTAGACACTAAGGTAGCCGAATTTTATCTTGGTAACCAATACTTTGATTTCAATACTAAACCCGCTATTTTAGGAGTGGTTAACCTATCTAGTGACTCCTGGTATAGGGAAAGTGTTTGCTTGAATCCTGATCAGGCAATTCGCAGAGGAGTTGTTCTAAAGGCTCAAGGGGCTGACATTATTGATATTGGTGCCGAGTCAACCCTAGAAAAAGCAGAACGGGTAGAGGATATTCAACAAAAAAGTAAACTATTGCCTGTCTTAAAAGCGCTTCATCAGGCTGATGTTTTAACCTCCATTGAGACCTATTATCCACAGGTGGCCAAGGAGTGCTTAAAGCATGGTGCCAATGTGATTAACCTAACTGGCACGGTAGACAACGAAGCAATATACAAAACCATTGCTGATTTCGACGCCGGAGTGATTATTTGCTATGTCCAAGGTGACCATGTTAG
>CAYVMR010000155.1:0-5844 GCA_964452545.1 uncultured bacterium | reverse complement strand
GAAAACAGTTGTTACAGGCATTGCCCCCATGGCCACCATTACCCTTGAGCAGAATCAGTATCCCACCTATCGCCTTGAGGACCCCGGGGATCAGGCGATCGCCTGGGTGGTGCCAGACCGGGGGGGGATTGTCACCCACTGGCAGGTCGGGGGGCAGGAGATGTTTTATTTAGATGAGGAGCGGTTCAAGGACCCTACCCTTTCCGTGCGGGGGGGGATTCCCTTGCTGTTTCCCCTCTGCGGCAACCTGGTGAATGACACCTATCACCTGCAGGGTCAGGCCTACAGCCTACCCCAGCACGGTTTTGCCCGTAGTCTGCCCTGGGCCGTCACCCAGCAATCTACCGCAGCGGGGGCTAGCCTCACCGTTACCCTGACCAGTAATGACCACACCCGGCCCGTCTATCCCTTCGAGTTTACCCTGGACTATACCTATACGCTGCGGGGCCGCAGCTTAGAATTGCGGCAGCGCCACCATAACCATTCCGCCACCCCCATGCCCTTCTCTACCGGCATCCATCCCTACTTTGCCGTGGCCGATAAGGCCCTACTGAGCCTTGACCTGCCTGCCACCCAGTACCAGGTGAAGGGGGAGCCCAGGGTGCATGACTTTGGGGGCCAGTTTGACTTCGAGCAGGAGGAAATTGATTTTGCCTTTATCAACCTGACGGGGCGATCGGCGACGGTCTGCGATCGCGGCCGCCACACCCGCCTCACCCTGGACTTTGATGATCACTACTCCACCCTGGTGTTTTGGGCCGTTAAGGGCAAAGACTTTTACTGCCTAGAGCCCTGGACTGGCCCCCGCAATGCCCTCAACACGGGCAACCATCTCTTGACCATTCCCCCAGGCGAAACCCTAGAAACGGTCATCACCATGACTGTTTCCCCGCTCTAAGGCGAGGCTGTCTAGTCGGCATCTCCGGCCACACTAGGCTCGGGCGGGGGCGCTTGCCAGGTTTTGGCCTACCCCCTTCGCCCCATTGCCATTGGGCTGACGGGGTTGAATCAGCCCATAGCCGCCGTGGTTGCGCTCATAGACCACATTAATTTCTTGGGTCTCGGCGTTCAGGAAAACATAGAAGTCGTGATCGATCAAGACCAGCTGTTCCAGGGCCTCCGCCACGTTCATCGGGGGCATGGCGAAGTACTTGGTGCGGACCACTTCCGCCGGCAATTGGGGCTCACCCGAGCTCAGCACCTCCGTGACATCGGTGGCAGGAACCTGGTTCAGAAAGGCTTCGGTGGTTTTGCCCAGATGACTATGTTTAGGGTTGTGGCGTTTCTCCTTGAACTTGCGCAGTTGCCGACTGATTTTATCGGCTACCAGATCAATACTGGCGTAGAGGTTTTCGCTGCTTTCTTCGGCCCGCACAATGGCCTTGTCTACGTAAAGGGTAACCTCAGCAGACTGCTTAGAGCTAATCCGAGGGTTACGGGCTACCGATAGGTGCACATCGACCTCGTTGGTCAGGTTTTGGAAGTGATTGACTGCCTTTAAGATTTTTTGCTCTACGTAGTCACGGATGGCATCGGTAATCTCAATATTTCTGCCATGGATAACCAGCTTCATAAAGCGGACTCCTTGAAACGTCGGCCTATGACTTCACCCTAGCACCTTGTATCCTGCAGAACAGTATCCGTTAAAATCCTTTGCAACCGTTGATAATTCTTGACTGCCCTGGGTGGTAATTGGTGCTAGACGATCCCCCCAGTCGTCGCCGATCTCAGGTATAATTAATAACATCACCATGGCTCCTATCGATCCCGGCTCTGACCTTGGTTCCCAGGCGATCTGCGAAGTTTACCAACTGGGCTTAGTCCCTTACCCCCGGGCTTGGCAATGGCAGCAACAGCTGCTGGCTCTCCACCGCCAGGCGACTCAGCCCGATCGCATTCTCTTCCTACAACATCCGCCGGTGTATACCCTGGGGCAGGGGTCCAGTTTAGCCCACCTCAGAATGGCTCCGGAGGATCTACCCTACCCCCTGATCCGGACGGAACGGGGGGGAGAGGTCACCCACCACTGTCCGGGGCAGTTGGTGGGCTACCCCATCCTCAACCTGCGGCGCCATCGCCCCGATCTGCATTGGTACCTGCGCCAGTTGGAGGAGGTGGTGATCCTCAGCCTCATCCAGATTGGGGTGGCCGCCCACCGGCGGCCGGGGTTGACCGGGGTGTGGTTGGGGGACTGCAAACTGGCGGCGATTGGCATTAAGGTCAGCCGTTGGGTGACCATGCACGGCTTCGCCCTCAACGTGACCTGTGATCTAGGGGGGTTTGGGGCGATCGTGCCCTGTGGTTTGCACCAGGGACGGGTCGGTTGCCTGACCGAGTTTTGCCCGGGGCTGACGGTGGATCAGGTGCGCCCGGTGGTGGTCGCTCACTTTGCCCAGGTGTTTAACCTGCGGATCCACTATCCCCAGACCGTCCCCTGGTCCGACCAAAGCCCTGGGCTGCACAAAGACTGCAACATTGCCACCGATCCAGTTCCCCCGGTGGACTGGGGCTATGGCAGCGGGGACAGAGCTGCCACTGCGCTACCTGCCGTTGATTGTGCTGTGCCCAGCGTTGAAATGCCTCGGCAACCGTAGGCCGGGGCTGATTAGTGGCGATCGCCGGTGGGCTGGCAGCTAACAAGCTAGCCTCAAAGCTGGGATGGCCTTGCAGCCAGGTTGGCAGGGATGACGGGTTAGCCGCCACTGCCCCTGGGTTGGGGCTAGACCGGCGATACCAGTCCCCGCTGGAAAACCGAATATCCTTGAGGTTGAGGCCGAGCTGATGGTTTAACTTGTCGATAAGGGTCAACCGTTCCAGGGTGAGGGTTTGGCCCCACATAGAGTTGGCCACCGCGACGTAAAGCACCTGGCGATCCAAACGTACGGGTATAGCCTGACGAGCCACCGCTGCTCCCACCACCGTTTCCCACCCATAGAGCACCTTGCGAAACGCCGCCTGACCCCGCCAGGCAGGCTGTTGCTCAAACTGGTTAATCAGGTTAGCCAGGGAGTCAAGGGGCATGATCAAGGGGGAGAGTGGTTGTCTACAGGGTTTTGGTTAGAGCTATATCTTAAATGCCAGTTGTCAATCCGACAGAAATCATTACCATTAGGGTGTTCCTTTCACAGGTGCTGACCCCATGGCCGAGTCGCCGACTCCGAAACCCCAGCCCGGTAGCCTAAAAACCTCCTGCAGCCCGGTTCTAGAGGGGGCTCTAGCTAATTTAATGGTGGATCTGGATGACGAGCTGCAGCGCTATCGGCAACGTCGTTCTGACCAATCCGGGCTATCCACCTCCGCTCCCCAGACCCGGTTTGGCCGGGCTCAGCGATCAGGCCCCCAGCTAATTAACTTACCTGCGGCTCCGGCTGCCGCCACCAAGGTCGCACCAGGGACGACGACGGAGGTCCAGACACCAGCCTGCTTGCCGGAAGGTAGGCCCATGCCTCCACCCCCACCCCCCAGGTCGGCGCTGACCTCCCATGACCTGATTCCCTACTCGCCCGGGGCGGAGGATTATTTGGAAAGTACCGAGGCCCTGCTGGATACTGATCCCACCGCCTATATTACGGACTATGGCTCTGACCCGGAGGACCCTTCACCCGCCCTGGGCCGAACCCTGGCCACCCCCCTTGGGTTGGGGGCGCTGCTGTTGCTACTGTTGGCCAGTGCGGGTTTTGGCTATCTGGTCACCTCCCCCCAGGCGGTTGATCACCTGCGTCAGCATCCTCTGATTAGGGGCCTGGGGCAAAAGGTTCAGCCTCCGGCGGTGATCTCCAATCCTGAACCTGGGGTTTCTGGGCCTGAGGGGTTGGGGCCCGACCTCTCCGAGCAGGAATTTACCCAATTGGACCTGAATCGCCTGAGTAACTTGCCGAGCTCTACCCCGGATGCCCCTCCGTCTATCCCACCGAGCAACTCAGCCCTCGACCAGGAGCGACTCCAGCCCTCCCCCCGGCCCTCCCCGACTCTGCAGAAACCGGTGGACTTACCCTCAGTCACCCCTGCCCCCTCTCCCCAAGGCGTGGCTCCCGCTAGGCCTACGGGGTCCAGCCCGTCCCGGCCACCCTCTCCCACCCCAGCGGTAGTCTCTTCGGCTCCACCCACTTCAGCCCCAGCTACCACTCCAACCCCTGTTAAGGTGGCACCTTCCGGCCAGTCAGCCCCACCTCCTCCGCCCCTGATGGCACCAACCACGCCGCGCCCCCCTGCGCCCCTAAGCCAGGTACCGTCAGCCCCCGCACCGCTACGGCCCTCCCCTCGCTACTACGTGGTGGTGGACTACAGTGGTGATGCTTCCCTGGCGGCGGCCCGCCAGGTGGTGGGTGATGCCTATGTTCGTAACTTTAGTACCGGTGCCAGGATCCAGATGGGGGCCTTCTCCCAACCCGCCGCCGCCCAAAGTCTGGTGCAGCAATTGCAGCAGCAGGGTATTTCGGCTCAGGTGATCACTCCCTAGCCAGATTTTGGCCTATGCAGCCCCCCGGAGATGACATGACTGGGGGAACTAGCCTCTCACCCGTGACCCGCAATAGGGTGACTATTGTCTTGGTTAAGGGTGCATTGTCAAAGCCAGCTTCAGCCTCCCTCTTCCCATTAAATAACCCCTGGAGCAAATGAGCACCAGGGGTTGGTTTAGTTATAGGAGATTAGATATAGAGGGCTTAGAGGTGTTGACATTGCTATTCTGCCTCACCCCTCCTCACGGCCGTAGGACGTTTCCCCCAAGTTCACGGGATGTTAATGAAAGTTACTGTTATGCAAAAATCCGATATTTTGTAACCACAGGTTACGGATGATTGCGGGTCTCTTAATCTAGGGCTTGGGTTAGACGACTGGGGACCTTGACGGATTCAGACCGAATAGCCAGGTCTCTGCCAGTCAGGAGGGGTTACAAAACCGTGTCTGTAATGGGGGGCTAGAGTCGTTGTAGGCGATCGCGCAGAATAGCCGCCTGGGCCTCCGCCTCCGCCAGGGCCTGCCGGGCCCCTGCCACCACGGCGGCGGGGGCCTTATCTACAAAGCCCGGGTTACCCAGCCGGCCCGCCAGGGCCTGGGCCTCCCCTTCCACCTTGGTCAGATCCTTGGTGAGCTTGGCCCGCAGGGCCTCGATATCCACCAGGCCGGTCAGGGGGATCAGCACCTGCACCGTACCGGTGACCCCGGCGAACAGTTGCCGGGGTTCTGTGGCGGGGGCAGACGCCCCATGGCTTTGCCCATGGCCGTTGCCCTGGTGAGCCGGGTCAGGGGCCAGGGGCAGAGGGGTGGGGCGAGGCGAGCGACGGGCCGGCAGTTCGGGACCGATCACCTCAGCCCACCAGGCCCCCAGGCTTTGCCACAGTTGCTGGCGATCGCCGCCCCTGAGCAGATGGCGCCGCACCAGGGTGACGCTATAGTAAAGCCCCACCAGCTCCATCAGGTCGCCAAACAGGGGGGTGCTGTCCACTGCTTGAGCCACCCCGCTGGCCAGCCGCAGGCCGACCAGCCCCACCGCCAGCCAGAGGAGGGTGAGGGCGGGGCGACGGCTATCCGCGAGAAAATCGGTGGCGTAGTCCAGGGGTGTCTCCAACAGGGGATAGAGGCTCTTCCAGAGGTCCCCCAGGGGGGCCAGGGAGGTGCCAATTGAGAAGGAGCCCGGGGACGCCGGTGGGGGGGTGGGTGGGTCGCCCCCGGCAATCACCAGGGTATCGATTTTGCCCAGGTCCTTCAGGTAGTCAGCGGTGGCCCGCAGAATTTGTCGCTCCTGGGGGCTGTCACTCTCCAGGATGGTTTCGATCCGCTGACCGGGTTTAATCCCCGCCTCTGCCCGTAGGTTGCGCACGGTGCGCACGGTATTAAACAGCA
>CAYVMR010000154.1:0-5865 GCA_964452545.1 uncultured bacterium | reverse complement strand
TTCTTCATCGGTAAATACGATCACCTCCAGGGCGTGGTGGAGGCGCCGTTGCTGATCCCGCAGGGTACGCACCACCTCGATCCCCGCCAGCACCCCGTAGGCTCCGTCATAACAGCCCCCGTTGGGGACCGTATCAATATGGGACCCGGTGACCAAGGCTGGGCGAGGGGGTTGGTTACCTTCATAGCGGCCAATCATATTGCCAGCGGCATCGAGGCGTACCCCCATACCCGCCTGCTCCATCCAGCCCTGAACCACTTGACGGGCCTCAAGGTCAGCGGTACTATAGGCGACCCGATCAATGCCGCCGGTGGCGGTGCGACCAATTTGGGCTAAATCGGCGAGGTGGCGATTCAGGCGATCGCCGTTGATCCTAAGGCTGGAGGAGGAAGTCATGGTGTCTCAGGGGTTAGGACTGGAGGGGGCAGCGGTAGGCGGCCCCGGGGGCAAATTGAACTGACGTTGTATTCTGTATACATTAACTATGATTTAATGACCAGGGGCTGGAAATTCGATTTCAGGCAACCCCATGTATTGCGGAGGAGATTCCATGGTTGCATCTAAGCGCGTGTTTATCTGTGGTTCAGCGCTTCGGGGCCAGCCCGATCACGGCAATCTACAGGCGGCCACCTTCCTGGGTGTCGCCCAAACCGAGCCCCTATACCGCCTCCATGCCGCCGCCGATGGATGGCATCCGGCCATCTATGCCGTGGCCAGTGGGGGGATTAGTATCCCTGGGGAACTCTACGAACTGACGGAGGAGCAGTACGACTATCTGGTCTCCACCGAGCCTCCCCACATGTATCCTGCGGAGGTGCAGCTGCAGGGGGGAGGGGTGGCGATCGCCATGCTCTATCCCCAGACCTTGGTAGAGCAGTATGACTGGCCAGATATTTCCCACCATGGGGGCTGGGTCGCCTATAAACAGGCGGTCAAGAGGATATAATCCTATCCTGATGCCTCCAGCCTGGGTGTTTTTCTTCCTACCGCAGTGACTTAAGTCTTAGCCTGGGGCTGGGCAATGGCTACAATGCAAACGTCCGATCTCTGGCCGCAGGAGTACGCCCTTGTCCCATTCCTCCCAACCGCCTCCTAAGTCCCGCTCCAGTGCCCCGCTAATTGGTGCAGCGATTATCTGGGCGGTAGTTACCCTGTTATTTTTCCTACTGTTTAGTACTCCCGGAGCCAGCGGCAGCCAACCGAGCTGGTTTTTACTGGGCACCAACATTCTAGAAACCGGAGCCTTCCTGGTAGCCGCCCTGCTTTGTTTTCGCAACTGGCAAAGTCAGCACATCGTCAGTGGTCGCGGGGTGTGGTTGTGGATTGGTGCTGGTTTACTGATGTACGGGGCGGGCAACATTTTATTTTTCCTTTGGGGGGTGGTCTGGGGCCTGGATCCGGTGGTATCCCTAGGGGACTTTTTCTACATCCTCAGCTACCTTTGCTTGGCGATCGGCATGCTCCAGGCGGCCCTGCCCCGTCGCCTCAACCTGGAACCCTTTCAATGGCTGATCATTACCGCCATTGGCCTGGGGGGAGTCCTGCTGACCCTGTTTGTTTACCTGCGAGCCACCGTCATCAGCGTCAATCCTGAACTACTTTCCTTAACCGGAGCGATGATTGTCCAGGGGCAAGGATCGACTCTGCCCCTGGGGTTGGCTACTCCGCCCCTGCTACCCCCACCGGAGTGGATTAACCAACTGGATCAGTGGTTACAACCCCTCGGTGATTTGGTGAGTGTGCTTTATCTAATTGGCGATATTGTCCTATTAGTGATTGCGGGTACCCTACTGGTTGCCTTTTGGGGGGGCCGCTTTTCCCAGTCCTGGACGTTGATTGCCATTGCCGCCTTCTGTCTTTATATCGCTGATATGTTTTTTGCCTATGCCGTGAACACCGACAGCTACGTTGAAGGCAGTCTTTGGGAGGTTTTCTGGTCCTTGTCTGCGATTTTCTTTTGGCTGGGGGCTGTCGTCGAACGTGCAGTTTCTATAAAGTCTCGTCCCAGTTCTCGCCATCGAAGGGGTTAAGGCAGCTTAATATATAGCTGACGCCATTGATCTCAGAACACCGAGTCAGGCTCTGGGTCTCTCCATAGAGGAATAGAGCAGATGGCGTCGCAGTGCTGTCCTGACCAGACTGGCGACTGCTATAGTCAATGGAAGCCTCACAGGAATTCGTCATGGCCCCTAAAAAGCTAACGGAAGCGGATAAGCAAGCCATCCTAGGGTTATATCGCCAGCCGGAGGAAACCACCTCAACCCTGGCGGAGCGCTATGGCGTCAGTAATAGCACCATTAGTCGTCTGCTTAAGGCAAGCTTGCCTGAGGAGGTTTATAGTGCTCTGATTCAGCAAAAACGCAGCAGTGGGGAGAAAACTCCCGCCTCGCCGAGTCAGATCGATTCCCCTCCTGCTCCCCTGACGGCGGAGACCGAGACGGCGGCTAATCAACCCGTACCGGCCCCTGTCCTGCGTCGGCGCCGAGCTGGGACCGATGTCCCCAAGCCCCCGCCTGGCCAGCTGCCACTCATCCCCGCCGCGTTGCCGGTGGATCTAGAGCCCCTTGTCCCCCTGCCGTCCGATGCCCTGAGCAGTTTTACCGCTCCTGACCCTGTCCTAGACCTAGCGGAGGACTGGCAGGAGGAGTCGAGGGTCCTGGATGACGACTATGAGGATGACGAAGAAGAGGACGAGGACGAGGAGGAGGAAGCCTGGAGCGAGGCGCCTGACCTCACCCCCTCCCTAGGTACGGTGGAAATCTATCCCCTGACCGCTAACGTCCTACCACCGCTCTGCTACTTAGTGGTTGAGAAAGTGTCCTCTGAACTGGTGGCCCTGCCCCTACGCACCTTCGCCAGCCTTGGACAAATTCCCGAAACGGAGGGGGATGCCCGGACCTTGCCCGTATTTGGCAACCACCATGTGGCTCGGCGCTTTTCCCGGCGCAGTCAGCGAGTCATTAAGGTGCCCGATGGCAATTTGCTGAAAACCACTGGCCCCTATCTTCAGGCCAAAGGTATTACCCGCCTGTTGATTGACGGTCAGGTCTTTGCCCTGGAGGAACCCACCGTTACGGTCTAGTCCCATGGATCAGGGGTGAGGATGGGCTCGATCCGGTCCAGCTCCCATTGCTGTAGACTGTCTATACGTTCTACGGGCTCAGGCATATGGATTTACTACTGCACATTGCCATCGGCATCGGCCTCAGCGCAGCGGCAGGGTTTAGGATTTTAGTGCCCTTCCTGGTGGCGGGAATTGCGGCTCACCAGGGCTATTTAACCCTGGCTCCGGGCATGGCCTGGATGGGCAGTACCACGGCCATTTTGGCCATGGCGGTGGCCACGATCTTGGAGGTGTTGATTTACATTGTGCCCGTGGTCGATAACTTAATGGATGCGGTAGAGCTGCCAGCGGCGGCGATCGCGGGTACCATCCTAACCGCCTCGGTGATTGGCGGGGATGTTGATCCCTTTCTGCAATGGAGTCTCGCCCTGATTGCTGGTGGTACGGTAGCCGGTAGCACCCAGGCCTTTACCGGGCTGGCCCGGCTAGCCTCCACCGCCGCCGGTGGGCCGGTGGGAAATATCGCTGTTTCCGGTGCCGAACTGGCCAGTTCTACCCTACTGTCAGTATTGGCGATCGCCGTTCCCCTGGTGGTAGTGGTGGTGGTGGGGGTGTTACTATTCCTGCTGTTCCGGCGACGGCGGCGGCACCGGTCTTATAAGTTGTAGGGCCATCCGGCAAACCGTCAACCTTCCCCCTCCCCCCTGGTGACCCTAGGGGGATTAAATCACTAATCCTGCTGGTGGGAAAACTGGTAAGCCCCCACAAAGGCGAGTATCACGGCCACGGCCAATAGCACCGGAATGGCATACCAGGGAAACTGGTCGAGGGGTTTATAGGCGGCGGCTCGCAGCCCCAGGGTGGTATAGGTCAGGGGTAGCAGATACACAATCAGCTTCAGGCCGACGGGGAGGGTGGTGGGGTCAAAGAAGGTGCCCCCTAAAAAGGACATGGGTACAATCAAAAAGTTATTAAACAGTCCCACACTCTCCAGGGACTTGACATTCAGCCCCACAATCACCCCCAGGCCAGCAAATACGGCGGCATTGAGCACCACCAAGAGCAAAAATAGCGGGTTGAGGAAACTCCAGACCTGGCCCGTAAAGATCACCGCCACCAAAATCACCGAGGCGGCGGTCATCAGGCCCCGCACAATCCCCGCCAGCATCTTGCCCAGGTATAGGGCCAGGGGATGCACCGGGTAGAGCAACATTTCCTCGAAGGTTTTGGTGAACAGGCGATCGCCACAAATCGAAAAGGTGGTGCCGCCAAAGCTGATCACCATGGACGAGAGGGCCACCATGCCAGGCAAAATAAACTCCAGGTAGGTATCCCCGGCACTGGGCACGGCCACCTGATCAATGGCGCTGCCCAGGCCCAGACCGAAGGCCAAAATATAGATCAGCGGTGAGACTAACCCAGAGGCCGCCACCTGGGGAATGCGCACCCGCAGGTCTAACCAATCCCCCCAAAACACCGTCAAGGTATCGGCCCAGAGGGTGCGGAGGGGTAGGGAGCGGCGGCCAGCCGAGCGACGCATAGAAAGGGTGGGAGTCACGACATTATCCTGCGGAGTGAGGCAATATTTCTTAATATTATTACCCTTTAGTGTACGCCTGGATCGGGAAAGTTCGGCAAACCACACCTGGAAAAGAATTGTCTGTTTCCCCCTGAGTTGGCTAAATTAGCACTCGGGGGGCGAGAGTGCTAATGCCTCGATGCCCCAGCGTTAATCACCAATAAGATGACCTACAGTTTTGGAGGAAAGCTATGGCCGCTGTGACTCTCAGTGTGTCCACCGTAAAGCCCCTAGGCGATCGCATCCTGGTCAAGGTCAGCGAAGCCGAGGAGAAAACCGCCGGCGGTATTCTCCTGCCCGATACCGCTAAGGAAAAGCCCCAGGTAGGGGAAGTGGTGCAGGTGGGCCCTGGCAAGCGTAACGATGACGGGTCCTACCAAGCCATGGAGGTGAAGGTGGGCGATCGGGTGCTCTATTCCAAGTACGCCGGCACCGACATCAAGCTAGGCAGTCAGGAGTACGTGCTGTTGCGGGAGTCCGACGTTCTAGCGGCCCTGGCCTAGGGCCGCGATTCCCCTGTATTTGAGTCCATTACTACAACACTGCAAGGAGACTAGTTAACCTATGGCTAAAACCATCACCTACAACGAAGATGCCCGTCGTGCCCTGGAGCGGGGCTTTGATATCCTGGCCGAGGCCGTGGCCGTCACCCTCGGACCCAAGGGTCGCAACGTGGTGCTAGAGAAAAAGTTTGGCGCTCCCCAAATCATTAATGATGGGATTACCATCGCCAAGGAAATTGAGCTGGAGGACCATATTGAAAATACCGCCGTTTCCCTACTCCGGCAGGCCGCCTCAAAGACTAACGACGCCGCCGGCGATGGCACCACCACCGCCACCGTCCTGGCCCATGCCATGGTTAAGGAAGGACTGCGCAACGTGGCCGCTGGCGCCAATGCCATTGCCCTAAAGCGCGGCATCGATAAGGCCACCACCTTCCTGGTGGATAAAATTGCTGAGCATGCCCGTCCCGTGGGGGATTCCAAATCCATCGCCCAGGTGGGATCGATCTCCGCCGGCAACGACGAGGAGGTGGGCACCATGATCGCCGACGCCATGGATAAGGTGGGCCGCGAAGGGGTGATTTCCCTAGAAGAAGGCAAGTCCATGACCACCGAACTGGAGGTCACCGAGGGCATGCGCTTTGACAAGGGCTATATTTCCCCCTACTTTGTTACCGACACCGAGCGCATGGAAGCGGTGCTGGATGAGCCCTACATCC
>CAYVMR010000153.1:0-5880 GCA_964452545.1 uncultured bacterium | reverse complement strand
ACTGCCCAATGGTCAACTCTGGGAGGCCAACATGATTTTGGATGATGGCGGTGACCTGACCGGCTACATCCACGAAAAGTATCCCGAGATGCTGGAACGGATCAACGGCGTCACCGAAGAAACCACCACCGGTGTCCACCGTCTTTACGAAATGTTGGAGAGTGGCGAGCTGAAAATTCCCGCCATCAACGTTAACGACTCCGTTACTAAGGCTAAAAATGACAATAAGTACGGCTGTCGCCATAGCCTCAATGATGCCATTAAGCGTGGTGTGGACCACCTGATGGCTGGTAAGAAGGCCCTGGTGATCGGCTACGGTGATGTAGGCAAGGGCTCGGCGGCTTCCCTGCGCCAGGAAGGCATGATTGTGAAGGTGACCGAGGTCGATCCGATCTGCGCCATGCAGGCCTGCATGGATGGCTATGAGGTGGTCTCTCCCTACCAGAATGGCCAAAACGATGGCACCCTGGCCAGTGTTAACCGGGAACTGCTGGCCACCACTGACCTGCTGGTGACCGCCACCGGCAACCTGAATGTTTGTGATGCCAATATGCTGGCCTGCCTCAAGCGGGGCGCGGTGGTGTGCAACATTGGTCACTTTGACAACGAAATTGACACCGCCTTTATGCGGCAAAATTGGCGGTGGGAAGAGGTGAAGCCCCAGGTACACCAGGTTTATCGCAGTGATGATCCCCAAGATTACCTGATCCTGCTGTCCGAAGGGCGCTTAGTCAATCTGGGTAATGCCACCGGTCACCCCTCCCGGATCATGGACGGTTCCTTTGCCAACCAGGTGCTGGCCCAGATGTTCCTGTTCGAGCGCCAGTTTGCCAGCCTGGCCCCCGAGGCCAAGGCCAGGGCCTTGACCGTTGAGGTGCTGCCGAAGCACCTGGATGAGGAGGTGGCCCGCTATATGGTGGAGGGCTTTGGTGGGGTGATCACTCAACTGACTGAACCCCAGGCGAAGTACATTAACGTTCCCCTGAGTGGTCCCTTTAAGCCCGATAGCTACAAGTATTAAGCTCGCCTGTGGCGGTGCCGGGGGGTGACTGAGCCCCCTGGTACCGGCCCTCAGGCGCTAACCACCCCTGGCCTAGCTGCGCCCAGATTTGGTGATTGTCGCCAACCTTAGTCAAAAGCCTATAATTATGACCATTAATACCCTGCCCATTAGCTTTGAGTTCTTTCCACCCAAGAGCGAAGACGGCATTAGTCAACTGATGGTTCAGCACGACTTGCTACTACCCTACGCTCCTCGGTTTTTCTCGATTACCTACGGGGCGGGAGGGTCGACCCGCGATCGCACCCGCCAGATTGTTACCACTTTCCATCAGCGGGCCGGTATTCCGGCGGTGCCCCACCTTTCCTGCATTGGCGATACCAGTGAGTCCTTGAAGCAACTCCTGGATACCTACAAAGCCGCTGGCATTAATCGTATTGTGGCTCTGCGGGGAGATCTACCCCAGGAGGTGGAGGACGTCGCCAAGGAATTTCACTACGCCGATCAGCTAGTCAGCTTCATCCGCCAACATTATGGTGACACCTTCGAATTGGTGGTGGCGGCCTATCCGGAGGTCCACCCCGAAGCCAGTAATGCCCAGCAGGACCTGATCAACTTTAAGCGCAAGGTGGAGGCGGGGGCCAGCGCCGCTATCACCCAGTATTTTTATAACTCAGATGCCTACGAAGACTTTGTCAATCGTTGCCAACAGCAGGGCATTACCATTCCCATTTATCCCGGCATCATGCCTATCACCAACTATGAGCGCCTGGCCCGGTTTAGTGCCCGCTGTGGCGCTGAGATTCCCCGTTGGATTGAGAAGCGACTGCTAGACTATCAGGGGGACGACGCCAGTTTACAGGCCTTTGGCACTGAAGTTGTGGCTAAACTGTGTGAAAAATTGATGGCCCTGGGGGCTCCAGGCTTCCATTTTTATATCCTTAATCAGGCCCAACCCACCCTGAATATCCTCAGTCAACTGGGACGACGACCGTTGGTTCGTCAAGCCGCCTAGGGATGGTGGACCGGTCCATCGATCCTGGCGGCTATCCCTGGTCAGGGCTTGACCCAGTTAGCCGGGCCAGTCGCTATCTAGGTTGGGTTCGCCAGTTTCTGCCTGCCTATGATTGGGTGAGCATTGCCACGGTCGATCAGGCTGAACTGGCCTTGCTAAATGCGTTGGGTCTGCATATCCAGACCATCAACCAACAATTGGCCCTACTCCTAGCCAACCTAATCAGCTGCTGGCCCGACCACCGGCAAAGGGCCCTGCGGATTTTGGCCGCCCCCCTAGCTCCCCACCTACAGATTGATGGTTTTTGCAACATGACGGTGGCGCCGACGACCCTGATCGTTGATCCAGGACGGGTAGAGCCCAGAGACTGGCCCCATTTAGTGACCCATGAACTAGCCCACGCCATGGCTCAGACTCCCGGCCACGGCCCCGAGTTTTACCGGGCCCTGGAGCACCTGTGTATGGCCCAGGACCTTCCCCTGCCACCGACCCAGCCTGACCTACTGAAATTCTGGCCACCCTGCCAACCCCACCCCCAGCCGAGGCAATTTTGGCTGGGGAATTGCCCCGAGGCCTACCGTTGGGTGGGACAATAACTATCGTCTGATTTTTTTCTAGGGTTAGGACTTATGAAGCGGGTATTGGCAGTATTAACATTGGTGGTGATGCTATGGTGGCTAGGCAATGGTACCGCTAAAGCTGCCATTGTCGAAGATGTGCAAAAGCTTTTAGAAACCAATGGGTGTCCGGTTTGTATCCTGAATGAGGCTAGTTTGCAAAATGCCGATCTCGCCCATGCCAACCTGAAAATTGCCGTACTGACCAACGCCAACCTGGCCGGTGCCAATCTACAGGAGGCCAATTTAATGCTGAGCGACCTCGAGGGGGCCAACTTGGCCGGCGCTAACCTTACCCAGGCCCAGTTAAACGGGGCCAACCTGCTTAAGGCCAACCTGGTCGGAGCCAATTTGACCGGTGCCGAAATGACCCAGGCTAACCTGGAGGACGCTAACCTGGAAAATGCCAACCTGGCCAATGCTATCCTTTTGAGCGTCACCCTGGGCCAGGCTAACCTCAAGGGGGCTAATCTTAAAGGGGCCAACCTGAGGGGAGTGAACCGTAGCCAAGCTTTGTTTTGTCAGACTACTATGCCCGATGGATCCATGGAGAACCGGGATTGCCCTAACTCCTAGGGTGGTCTTGGTCTTCACCCCCCAACAAGGCCCTAGGGCCATAGCCTATTAAACCAGCGGCGATTCGTAAGCCTGCCAGGCTAGGTCTATCAATCCCTCCATAATCGCCGTAGCCACCGTGGCTCCCCCCTTACTGCCATTGACGGCCACCTGAGCCACTGGCGTCTGCCCCAGCCGACCTTTGAGCCCAACCCCATCGAGAAAAACCGCCGGGGTGCCCACCACTAGCGCTGGCTGAATCTCACCCCGTTCAATCAGATCCACTAAAGCCGCCAGGGCAACCTCCGCCGTCCCCACCACAAAGATGGCCTCGGGGTAACGCTGGGCTAGGGTTTCCATGCCCCATGCCGTCTGACTTTTGCCCCTTTGGGGACGGGTGAGGGCCTCCATGCTGCAGTACACTGGGTTGGCAAAACGTCCCTGGAGAGCGGGGGTAACCCCCACCTGGACCATGGGCACATCCACCACTATCGTAGTGCGGGCCGCCAGGGCCGCCGCACCGGCCGCCAGGGCCTGGGGTGAGAAATACAGACAGGTGCCATAGTCAAAGTCCCCGGTGGCATAAATGACCCGCCGAATAATTTCGTACTCCGCTGGCGAAAACCCGTGACCAGCCATCTGGTGGTCGATAAACCTAAGGCTTTGGGCATCGCTCCTATGCCATTCCATAAATTCAATTTAGCTATAGATCAGGGATCAGAGTCCTGGGGCCCAGTGTAACGAGCTGTGGGGTCCCGCGCAACTCTAGTAGGGCGGCCCGCTCTGGCGGCCCATGGCCCTGACGCGCTATAGTGGGAGCTCGCATTGGGCGGCCGCCCTAGTCAATGGCATGCTTTATCTACGTCAAGTGTCTTACCACCCCCCCGCCAGTCCTCGGGCAATTCTAGATCAGGTTTCTTTAGAACTGGGGCCCCAGCAACTGGGGGTAATCTACGGCCCCAGTGGCTCGGGTAAAAGTACTCTGCTGGAGCTGATGGCAGGGTTGGCTCGGCCCACGGCGGGGACGATTCAATGGCGCGATCAAATTCTTGAGCCTGAGTCCCTACGGCAGTTAGCCGGGTTAGTGTTTCAATTTCCCGAACGACACTTCTGCGGCCAGACCGTTTTAGAGGAGCTCAGGCTGGGTCACCCGGAAGCGCAGCGACAACCCCTGGAGGAAGCTCTGGCGGCGGTGGGTCTGGAGCAGCTGTCTCCCCGATCGATGCCCCACGCCCTCAGCGGCGGCCAGCAGCGCCGCCTGGCCCTGGCGGTGCAGCTGATTCGTAAGCCTTACCTGTTGCTGTTGGATGAACCTACCGCGGGTCTGGACTGGTCTATGCGTCAGCAAATTATTCGCCTGTTGCAGGAGCTCAAGCAACGTTGGACCCTGCTGGTGGTGTCCCATGATGCTGGAGAGCTGGCTCCCCTAGCCGATCGATGTTGGCAGCTGAGCCACGGGCTACTCAGCCCCGTCTCCTAAGGTCGATGGTTGACCCTACCGATGGGATATTGATGGAAACCTTACCCCACTACCCTGACCACTGGCAGGCTACCCTCAACTGGCAACCGGATGATCTACTCCTGCAGCGGTTTCAAACACTCTATACAGCTCTCCAACAGGCTAACCAGCAACTTAACCTGACTCGCATTACCGCCCCTGACGATTTTTGGGAAAAACACCTGTGGGACTCCCTCCAGGGGGTGGGAACCTGGCTGCAGTCCCCCACCCCGACCGCCTATCGGGTCATTGATATTGGCTCGGGGGGCGGGTTCCCGGGGTTACCGGTGGCCCTGGTGTTTCCCCAGTGGTCGATCGCCCTGCTGGATGCCACCCAGAAGAAAATTACCGCCCTAACTGGGCTCTACCAGGCCCTCGGGCTCACCAATGTAGCCGGCTGGGCCCAGCGGGTAGAACGGTTGGGTCACCAACCCAATCATCGGGAAACCTACGATCTGGCCCTGCTGCGGGCGATCGCCGGGGCCAACACCAGCGCCGAGTATGCCCTACCCCTGTTGAAGCTGGGGGGGCAGGCGGTGCTCTACCGGGGCCAGTGGTCAACGGCGGAGGAAGCCAGTCTAGCGACCATATTGCCCCGTTTGGGGGGGGAGATCACCGCGGTACAATCCAGCACCACCCCCCTGACCCAGGGCATTCGCCACAACATTCTGATTACTAAGGTCAGCCCTACCCCAGACCGGTACCCGCGGGCGGTGGGGGTGCCAGCCAAGTCACCCCTAACTTAGGTAAGCAACCGGATCCTAAGATAGGTAGAGTATGCCCCGGTTTTCTAGGGGTTATCCTTTCTTAATCCCCTGCGCCATTCCGTCTAGGCACCCCAGTCTGCCTGGGGTGTTTTCCCTGGCTCCAGGCAGGGGGTTGGCTGGTCTGGCCCCCCCACTTATGACAAGATGGGAGGGGGCGACACTGGGTTAGGGATGGAACGCCCCGTTGTTAGAGAGGAGGCAGGAGAAAGCATGGTTAGCGGTATGACGAGGCCTCAGGGTTGGGGCGGGAGTCGCCTGATGGGTCTGGCATGGGGCCTGCTGGTGGTGGTGGGGCTATGGCTGGGGTCGATCGCCCCGGCCCTGGCAGTGAGTTTGCCCCCGGGTCTGCCCCTTGCCTACCTGCCCCCCGGCAATGCCATCACCGATGGCCGTGCCCTGTTGCGCAATTCCCTGCCGATCGACAGCCC
>CAYVMR010000152.1:3545-5892 GCA_964452545.1 uncultured bacterium | reverse complement strand
GGTTTAAAAATGCTGAATCGATGATGAACCACCATTTGGCTGGTCTTCTCGGTTTGGGTTCACTCTCTTGGGCTGGGCATCAAATCCATGTATCGATTCCAATCAATTACTACATGGATAAGGGTATACCCCTTGATCAGATCCCTGCTCCCCATGAGTTCATCACCAACCCTCAGTTGATGGCTGATATCTTCCCTAGCTTTGCTCAAGGTTTAACTCCTTTCTTTACCTTGAACTGGGGCGCATATGCTGACTTCTTAACCTTTAAGGGTGGTTTGAATCCTCAAACTGGATCTTTATGGCTGACCGACCAAGCACACCATCACCTTGCGATCGCGACACTTTTCATCATCGCTGGACATATGTACCGCACCAACTGGGGTATCGGTCACAGCATGAAGGAAATCCTTGAAGCTCACAAAGGACCTCTAACTGGTGAAGGTCACAAGGGTCTATACGAAATTTTGACCTCTTCTTGGCACGCACAGCTTGCAGTTAACTTGGCGATGTTGGGTTCTTTGACCATCATTGTTGCCCAGCATATGTACGCAATGCCTGCCTATCCTTACATTGCGATCGACTACGCCACTCAAGTTTCCCTATTCACACACCATATGTGGATTGGCGCATTCTGTATCTGTGGTGCTGCTGCTCACGCAGGTATTTTCATGGTTCGTGATTACGATCCTGCTAAGAATGTAAACAACTTGCTTGATCGGATGTTGCGTCACCGCGATGCCATCATTTCTCACCTCAACTGGGTATGTATTTTCCTTGGTTTCCATAGCTTTGGTCTTTACATTCACAACGATACAATGCGTGCATTGGGTCGTCCTCAAGATATGTTCTCCGACACAGCAATTCAGTTGAAGCCTGTCTTCGCTAACTGGATTCAAGGTATTCACGCTGCTGCTGCTGGTACAACTGCTCCTTACGCAACCTCTGGCGTTAGCCCTATCTTCGGTGGCGAAACCTTGGTTGTAGGCGGTAAGGTTGCTGTTGCTCATATGGCTCTTGGCACGGCTGATTTCTTGGTACACCATATCCATGCGTTTACCATTCACGTTACTGTCTTGATCTTGCTGAAAGGCGTGCTTTACGCTCGCAGCTCTCGCTTGATTCCAGATAAGGCAGAACTCGGTTTCCGCTTCCCTTGCGATGGTCCTGGTCGTGGTGGCACTTGCCAAGTTTCGTCATGGGATCACGTATTCCTTGGTCTTTTCTGGATGTACAACTGTATTTCTGTTGTCATCTTCCACTTCTCTTGGAAAATGCAGTCTGACATCTTCGGTACTGTTGATGCGGCTGGCAACGTAACGAATATGGCTGGCGGTAACTTTGCACAGAGTGCATTGACTATCAACGGTTGGTTGCGTGACTTTTTATGGGCGCAAGCTTCTAATGTAATTCAATCCTACGGTTCGGCATTGTCGGCTTACGGCTTGATCTTCTTGGGCGCTCACTTTATTTGGGCATTCAGCCTCATGTTCCTATTCAGTGGTCGTGGCTACTGGCAAGAACTCATCGAGTCCATTGTATGGGCTCACAACAAGCTCAATGTAGCTCCTGCTATCTCTCCTCGCGCTTTGAGCATCACTCAAGGTCGTGCAGTGGGTCTAGCTCACTACCTCTTAGGTGGAATTGCCACAACTTGGGCATTCTTCCTAGCCCGTTACGGTGCACTTGGGTAAACTGGCTTAAATTTAAACGGAGAAATTGAAGTAAAAATGGCAACGAAATTTCCTAAGTTTAGCCAGGCTCTCGCAGAAGATCCGACAACTCGTCGGATTTGGTATGCGATCGCCACAGCGAACGACTTTGAAAGCCATGATGGTGTCACTGAAGAAAGTCTTTATCAAAAGATCTTTGCTTCCCACTTTGGACACCTAGCGATCATCTTCCTGTGGACATCTGGCAACCTGTTTCACGTAGCGTGGCAGGGTAACTTCGAGCAATGGATCAAAGATCCGCTCAACACTCGTCCGATCGCCCATGCAATTTGGGACCCTCACTTTGGCAAGGCAGCCGTTGAAGCATTTACGCAAACTGATGCTGCGGGCCCTGTTAATGTGGCTTTCTCTGGTGTTTACCACTGGTGGTACACCATCGGTATGCGTACCAATGCTGAGCTATTCACTGGCGCTATCTGGATGTTAGTATTTGCCGCCGTTCTGCTTTTTGCAGGTTGGTTGCACCTACAGCCCAGCTTCCGTCCTAGCCTCTCTTGGTTCAAGAATGCTGAGTCTCGCCTCAACCACCACTTGGCTGGTTTGTTCGGTGCAAGCTCCTTGGCATGGACTGGTCACATGGTTCACGTTGCGATTCCTGAATCTCGCGGTATCCATGT
>CAYVMR010000152.1:798-3445 GCA_964452545.1 uncultured bacterium | reverse complement strand
CATGGACTGGTCACATGGTTCACGTTGCGATTCCTGAATCTCGCGGTATCCATGTGGGTTGGGATAATTTCTTGAGCGTTCCTCCTCATCCAGCAGGTCTTGCACCCTTCTTCACTGGTAACTGGGGTGTCTA
This sequence comes from uncultured bacterium, assembly GCA_964452545.1. Lineage (GTDB taxonomy): Bacteria > Cyanobacteriota > Cyanobacteriia > Phormidesmidales > Phormidesmidaceae > Nodosilinea. The sequence continues at coordinate 3,312 of CAYVMR010000152.1, read as the reverse complement.
TGCTCAAAATCCTGATACCGCAGGCCATATCTTTGGTACTTCTGAGGGCGCTGGTACTGCAATTCTGACCTTCTTGGGTGGTTTCCATCCTCAAACCGAGTCTCTTTGGTTGACCGATATTGCTCATCACCACTTGGCGATCGCAGTGTTGTTCATCATCGCTGGTCATATGTACCGCACCAACTTTGGTATCGGTCATAGTATCAAAGAGATCTTGAATGCCCACAATCCTCCTAAGGGTACTCCTTTCGGTGGTGCGCTAGGTGCTGGTCACAAGGGCTTGTATGACACTGTTAACAATTCCTTGCATTTTCAACTAGGTTTGGCTCTAGCTTCCTTGGGTGTAATCACTTCTTTGGTTGCACAGCATATGTACTCGATGCCTTCCTATGCGTTCATCGCGAAGGATTTCACCACTCAAGCCGCTCTATATACTCATCACCAATATATTGCTGGCTTCTTGATGGTCGGTGCATTTGCTCACGGTGCGATCTTCTTCGTTCGTGACTACGATCCTGAAGCTAACAAGGATAACGTGCTTGCCCGTATGCTGGAGCATAAGGAAGCAATCATCTCTCACCTTAGCTGGGTATCGCTTTTCTTAGGTTTCCACACTCTTGGCATCTATGTTCACAACGACGTAATGCAAGCCTTTGGTACTCCTGAAAAGCAGATCTTGATCGAGCCTGTATTTGCCCAGTGGGTGCAAGCTGCTCAAGGTAAGGCTCTCTACGGTTTTGATGTTCTGCTATCTAACGCTGGTAGCATCCCTTCTAATGCTGGCGCTGCTTACCTTCCTGGCTGGTTGGCTGGCATCAACTCCGATAGCAACTCCTTGTTCCTCACCATCGGACCTGGCGACTTCCTAGTTCACCATGCGATCGCTTTAGGTCTACACACCACCACCTTGATCTTGGTTAAGGGTGCGTTAGATGCTCGTGGATCTAAGCTCATGCCAGACAAAAAAGACTTTGGCTACAGCTTCCCTTGCGACGGTCCTGGTCGTGGCGGTACTTGCGACATCTCAGCATGGGACTCCTTCTACCTCGCTATGTTCTGGATGTTGAACACCATTGGTTGGACAACCTTCTACTGGCATTGGAAACACCTCGGTGTATGGCAAGGTAACGTTGCTCAGTTCAACGAATCCTCAGTGACCATCATGGGCTGGCTCCGTGACTACCTATGGCTCAACTCTGCTCAGTTGATCAATGGCTATAACCCCTATGGCATGAACAATATCTCTGTTTGGGCTTGGATGTTCCTATTCGGACACCTCGTTTGGGCAACTGGATTCATGTTCTTGATCTCTTGGCGTGGTTACTGGCAAGAATTGATCGAAACCCTCGTATGGGCGCACCAACGCACTCCTCTTGCAAGTTTGGTTCAGTGGAAAGACAAGCCTGTGGCTCTCTCCATCGTTCAAGCTCGTTTGGTTGGCTTGGCTCACTTCACGATTGGCTACATCCTCACCTATGCAGCCTTCTTGATTGCCTCAACATCAACTGCTTTCGGTTAATCTAGCTTTGCTAGTTAAGCATTAGGTTAAACAAAAAAACTCCTCCTTGTTAATGTGGGGGAGTTTTTTTGTTTGTAGGTGTCGTCATACTGCCTTCGCAGGCTAAGAATAGGCATTAAAAACTTAAAATTAACAGCGCGGCGCGTAGTGCCGATGAGGTCGATGATTCTACAATTGATAATTATTGCTATATCCTGAATCACACTATGCCCCGTAAACAAACCATAGAAGTTACTCTCAGCTTTCAACAAGCTCTCGAATCAAAAACTGCTGATGATTTGAAAAGGCTCTTGGCACTGCTCAGCTCTGAGCAGAGGTTCACGCGCAAAGCCGATATCATCAATGCAATTTTGCAAGAAATGGAAGGCGCAAAGATTCAGCAAATTTGGCATCGGCTAGATGCTTTACAAAAGGCGGCGATCGCTGAAGTCGTCCATTCTTCGACAAATGACTACTATGCGGATTCATTTGTGGCTAAATATGGGCAGAAACCAAGCTTTGGTACAGGCGATCGCTATAGTTCCAGATATAAGCCTTCGCTCTTGAGCTTGTTTTTCTATCACGGCGTGATGCCCCCTGAACTCAAGCAAACCCTCAAAGCCTTTGTGCCTAAGCCTCAAGCCCCCCATTTACAAAATGTCAGTGACACAATTCCTGAAACATTTCTGGTGCGTCAACAAAAATATTGGAATGATCAGGAGTATGAGGTTCCTTTGACAGTTTGTGTTATGGAACAGGCTGCTCAAAAAGATTTACTATCGGTTTTGCGTTTGATTCAATCAGGTAAGGTCGCCGTCAGTGATAAAACAGCTTTGCCTAGCGGCGTAACCGTAAAAGCGATCGCGGCGGTTTTATTTGGTGGCGACTTCTACGATGATCAACAACGGAAGACGGCAGATGATTATCGCTACAGATCACCCGAAGATGATATTGGCGCGATCAAAGCCTTTGCATGGACAGCCCTATTGCAAGTAGGCAACATGGCAGAACTGTCT
>CAYVMR010000152.1:0-788 GCA_964452545.1 uncultured bacterium | reverse complement strand
TCTGGGAAAAAGTTGGTACTAACCAAAGCAGGGTTGAAAGCGCTACAAGACCCACCTGCAAAGAATTTACAGACATTATGGAGGCGTTGGCTCAAAAATACAACCTTTGATGAGTTTCGGCGCATTGATGAGATCAAGGGGCAAACTGGTAAAGGCGCAAGGGGAATGACGGCAGTGGCAGGACGGCGTGAAGTAATTGTTGCCGCTTTGCGAGAATGCCCTGTTGGTCAGTGGATTCAGTTTCATGAATTTAGCAAGTACATGGTCGCTACTAGACATCTGTTTGAAGTTACCCGTAGTCCCGATGATCTTTATATTTGTGAAGTGGGATATGGCAATTTAGGGTATGAAGGCTATCATGATTGGCATATTCTGCAAGGGCGATATTTACTTTGTCTCCTATTTGAATATGCGGCAACCCTTGGTTTGATTGATGTGGGTTATGTTGATCCATGCCACGCATGGCGCGATTTTGGCGATCTCTGGGGAACCGATGATCTCGGATCGCTTAGTCGTTACGATGGCTTGATCTATTTCCGCATCAACCCTTTAGGTGCTTACTGTTTGGACTTGGCTGATCGGTATCAACCAACAGAGATCGCCCCTAGTCAAACTTTACGGGTCTTTCCGAATATGGAAATTGTGGCTTCAGGGAATGATCTGAATATGGCTGATGCGATAGTTCTGGATCTTTATGCCCAAAGATTCTCTGAAACAATTTGGCGATTGGATTTAGATCGTCTATTAACGGCGATTGAGGATGGACATAGGGTTACGGAATTAATCCA
>CAYVMR010000151.1:4783-5942 GCA_964452545.1 uncultured bacterium | reverse complement strand
TATGGCATCAGCCGCTACGATCGCCGCCAAACCTACTCTTTTGTCGCCCGATTAGTCCAACTCTCCCTCCTGGAGCTGTGGCACCACAACCCCGCCGCCCTAGCCAGGGTCGCCCCCAAAATGCTGTTTTGGTTCCTGCTCCCCGATCGCGCCTGGTTTCGGCGGGAAAACATCCTGGCCTTGGTAGACTTGGGCTAGGGCCTACCTGCCGCCGGTTGCTTTTGTTTCCAATTGTGCATCTGATTTCAGGTGGCTAGAGCCGTTGAACCCTGCCATGGGTATCTTGCATGCATAGCGGAAATATCCGCTCAACCTGCGGCATGGAAGATATGCCTTCCCCTTTGGGCATCAAATGTTAACCTGCGGAATATTGGGTTTATAGATCCCTGGTATGAGCTGGACCATTGTCACCTTTTATCGATTTACCCCTCTCACTGACCTAAACCAGTGGCAGTTAGACCTGCAGCACCTGAGTCAGGGCCTCGGGCTCCGGGGCACGGTGTTGCTGGCCCCGGAGGGGATTAACGCCACCCTGGCGGGGGCGCCCCTCGCCCTTGACACCCTGCTCACCTGGTTACAACAACGGTCTGGCCTAGAAAACCTCACCGTACAGCGGTTCCAGTGGTCCAGGCCGGCCTTTGACCGCCTCAAGATTAAGATCAAACCGGAAATTGTCAGCCTGGGGAAGCCCCAGGTCAATCCTGGACAAGGGGCGGGCATGCCTATAGGTCCCGCCGATTGGAACCGACTGATTCAGGACCCAGAGGTCGTGGTGCTGGATACCCGCAATGGCTTTGAGGTGGAGATCGGCACCTTTGCAGGCGCCATTAACCCCCAGACCCGATGTTTTCGAGAGTTACCCGCCTACCTTGAGAGTCACCTGGTCAGCTGGCGCGATCGCCCGATCGCCCTGTTTTGCACCGGTGGCATTCGCTGTGAAAAGGCCAGCGCCTACCTGCGGCACCAGGGCTGCCAGCGGGTTTACCAACTGCAGGGCGGGATTCTCAATTATTTAAGCCAGGTACCTCGCCAGGACAGCCTGTGGCAGGGAGAATGCTTTGTGTTTGACCAGCGGGTCACCGTCAACCCTTGGCTAGAGCCAGGGCAGGATTAGCCCTGGGGCAGCTGCTGGCCTCCTGGCCAACCCCCTAGGGGGGGA
>CAYVMR010000151.1:0-4683 GCA_964452545.1 uncultured bacterium | reverse complement strand
GGGAACGAAGGGTTCATCCTGAGCATTTTTACTCAAGGACCACTGCTATAGTTCACTCAAATCAAATAAGTGGATCGTTGTCAAACTATTGTTATATTTTGTAAAATAGCAACAACCTTCCTCCTTTGATGGTGGGTTTGTCCCGTCTATCCCCCGCCAGTGGCTGGTTTGGGTGGGATTCGGGCAAGGCCTGACTCAATCGATGCCCTCCGGTTGACCGGATAGCGGGTTGAGCGGTTGTTCTCTCTCCAGGAGTCAATCTATGAATGAACCGATGAATCTCTCCCTAGAGCAGCAGTTTAATCTGCGGTCCTTTGAGACCCAGGTGAACAAAATGAGCCGGGAGCAGGCTCAGCAGTTTCTGGTCAAGATGTACGAGCAAATGATGATGCGAGAAACCATGTACAGGAGTTTTCTCAAGCATGAGTGGGGAATTGGCCCCAATCCCTTGGTTTAAACCCGCCTGGGGTTTGCCCCAGTGAATGGGCTTAACCGGCTGGCATTGAGGACGACCTCCCTCTCGGGCCTGATTTTGTCAGAAAATCGAGCCGGGGACGCTGGGGCCTGACCTCTGCCCTGAGCCCTCTGAGCCAACCTATAGGTCTATGACTAGCAGTATGTTAAGTTAGCTTCACCCTTAACTGTTCTGCCTCCGTGCCCGACCCGCTGCCACAACAGCCCGCCCAACCCATGATTCTCGGCCTTGATCCAGGTCTGCAAAAGTGCGGATTAGCGATCATGGGGGTTGATCGGATCCTCCAGTATCAGCAGGTGGTGCCGGTGACCCAGGTGATGGCCACCATTGATCAGTTGCGGCAACGGTTTCCGATTGTGGCCATTGTGCTGGGGGATCAGACTGGCTCCCGACAGTGGCAGGAGCATCTCCGGCAGTTGACCGATGCGCCCCGGGTGATGCTCGTGGATGAGCGCTACAGTAGTTTGGCGGCCCGCGATCGCTACTGGCAAATGTATCCTCCCCAGGGCCTGGGGCGGTGGCTACCCCAATCCCTGCGACCGATCCCCCGCCCCATTGATGATATTGTCGCGATCCTCCTGATCGAGCGCTATCTACAGCGGTTGACCGAGTCCTAGGGGGTAAAATGGAGGATTGCCGCCCTGGCCGCCGCCCATGTCCCTCCCCCATGCCCCCCTTGAGTATTTAATTATTTTCGCCCGTTACCCCACCCCTGGCCAGGTGAAAACCCGGCTGATCCCTCGCCTGGGAGCGGTGGGGGCCGCCCACCTCTATCGACAACTGGCCGAGCAGACCCTGCACCAGGCCCTCCGCCTGGCTGCCCAGCGGCCCCTGAGGATCGGCGTGTGGTACACCGGTGGGGAGGCCGATGCCATGGCCGCCTGGTTGGGTCCCCAGGTGGGCTACCACCGCCAACCGGAGGGCGACCTGGGGGAGCGTCTCCAGGCGGCCTTGGCCAGCGTCTTTGCCCAGGGCGGTGGGGCGGTGGTGGCGATCGGAACCGATTGCCCCGATCTGGATGCCGCCCTGCTGGCGCAGGCCTTTGATCACCTAAAGCACCATCCCCTGGTGCTGGGGCCGGCCCAGGATGGCGGCTATTATCTAATCGGTCTGAGGGAACCCCAACCTCAGTTATTTGAAGACATTCCCTGGAGTAGTGCGGCGGTGCTGGCCACCACGGTGGAGCGGGCCCGCCAGCTGGGGCTGGGGCCGGCCTATCTGGCCACCCTCAGGGATGTGGACCGGCCAGAGGATCTAGACCCATGGCCAGACCTAGGGCAGGGGGAGGCTTAGGCATGGGCAGACCGGACCCACCCCTAATCTCGGTGATTATCCCTACCCTGAATGAGGCGGCCCACCTGCCCCGCACCCTGGGGGCCCTGGCGGGGGCGGTGGGGGTGGAGGTGATCGTGGTGGACGGCGGCAGCCGGGATGACAGCCTGGCCATTGCCCAGGCCGCCGGGGCCACCACCCTGGTGGCGGCGGGGGGGCGGGGGGCCCAGATGAATTGGGGGGCGACCCAGGCCCAGGGAGAGTGGCTCCTGTTTTTGCACGGCGATACGGTGGTGCCAGCGGGGTTTGAGCATGGCATCCGCCACTGTCTGGGCCAACCCGGGGTGGTGGCGGGGGCCTTTGATCTGGCCATTGATGGTCCGGGGTGGGGGTTGCGCTGGGTGGAATGGGGGGTGAAACAGCGATCGCGGTGGCTACAACTCCCCTACGGGGATCAGGGCCTGTTTCTCCGGGCCAGTGACTTTCGCGGCCTGGGAGGTTTCCCCGCCCTGCCGATCATGGAGGACTTTGCCCTGGTACAACAGCTACGGCGACGCGGCCAGATTGCCCGGGTGCCCCTGCCGGTATTGACCTCGGCGCGACGCTGGCAACGGCTGGGGGTGGGCCGCACCACCCTGCTGAACCAAATCATGGTGCTGGGCTACAGCCTTGGCGTCCCCCCGAGCCGACTGGCCCGTTGGTATGGCCGCCTCTAGGATAGCTTTGGCCAGACCCCCCAGGCAGATCTCTCAGGGCGGCGGCGTTCTAGGGTTGCAGGTAAGCCAGGATTGCCTTGGCCACCTGCTCGTTACCCTGTTTATCCACCGGTTGATCGGTGCGGGGGGGCTGGAGGGGCTGGGCCAGGAAGCTCCAGTCGCCTCGGAAAAAGTCCTCCGGGTCGATCACCTGGTGCCAGCTATGGTCCTGCATGCCGGCCACTAACACCGGGCCCTCGGCAAAGTCCTCCCGGGTCAGGGTGATGATTGGTAGGTCTAGTCGACAGGCCTCGGCGAAGGTGCTAAAGCCGGGTTTGCAGACCACCCGACTGCAGAGGGGCATCACATCCACCGGTCGAAACCCCTGGCGGGGGATGGTACGCAGGTTGGGCAGATCGGGAATGGCCTCGTCAAAGGTGAGGAACTGCCAGTCGGGCCAGGCCGCCAGGCGATCGTAGGGAATGGTGTGTAACCCCAAGCCGCCAAAGGTGAGGAGGATGGTCTGCTCCTGGGGGGTCTCCAGCTGCCAGCGGCGGCGCAGCTGATCGGCATCGTAGCGGGGGGTGCCACCGGTGAGGCCCACCTCCTGTACGACGGGGAAGGCGGCCATGGGTTCGTGGAAGGGCAGGCGGAAGAGGCGATCGCAATCGGCAAAACACCCCCCCACCCAATCGGCAACCTCGGCAAACTCCTCCCCCAGGGCTCGATAGATAAAATCCCAACCAAAGTTCCCCACCATCCAGCAGGGCACCCCGGCGGCCCGAGCCAGGGCGGTGGCCAGGGGAGGGATATCCGCCAGCACCAACCGCACCCGCCGTTCCTGGAGAAAAGGCACCTCCGCCGCTATGCGCTGCTCCTGGGTGGCTTGAATCTGCCGCAGTTGGGCCAGGGTGGCGGGTCGATCCAGGGTCAGACTATCGGGTTGGATAACGCCCATATCAAAGGCCACGGGGCGATACTCAAACTCCCAGGGCAGGTATTCCGCCAGTAACCAGCGGGGGGCGGTGGTGGCGAAGATTAGCTCCACCTCGGGGGCCAGGGCCTTGACCGTAGCGGCAATGCTAGCGGCCCGGGTGGCATGGCCAAAGCCGTGGTTGGTGATGGCAAGGTAGAGGACCGGAGCAGGCATAGGGCGGTGGGGGAAGAACCGTTCCATTGTCGCCTAAGTCCCCGTTCCCTGGGTTAAGTTTTTCGGGTAACCCGCAGGGGTCAACCCTAGGGGCCAACTATAATGGAGAGTATGGCCGGGGTCAGAACGCCATGCATACCCTGGCTCGCTGCGGCCCCGTGGGTGAGGGCTAAGCTCCCCCGCGGTGAACCCTGTCCCCATTCCGATCGGCCCATGACCCATTCCCCTTCCCTGCCCCCCACCGGTTCCCTGACCACCAGCCCCAGGGTCAGCGCCCCTAGCCCTTCTCCTGAAGACGAGAGCCTGGCCCTGGCCCGGGCCATTGCCACCGCCGCTGAGGACCGCAAGGGGGCTAATATCGTGATTTTGCAGGTGGGGGATGTCTCCTACCTGGCGGATTACTTTGTGCTGGTGACGGGGTTTTCTACGGTGCAGGTGCGGGCCATCACCCGATCCATTGAGGCCGCCCTGGAGGAGGGCTGGCAGCGCCGCCCCCTGCGGGTGGAGGGCCAACTGGAGGGTAACTGGGTGCTGATGGACTACGGTGATGTGATCGTCCATATCTTTCTGCCCGAGGCCCGGGAGTTTTATGACCTGGAGGCCTTTTGGGGCCATGCTCAGTCTGTGCGGGAGGGAGTGGGGAATGATGATGGGGGATGCCTAAGGCCAGGAATTCGTTTAGGCTATAGCTAGGTTTTTTAAGAGCGGCATCCATGGTCCAGCGCTGCCCAGTTCCGGTCGAACAACAGCCCCTCAACCAGTATGAAGACGTGCGGGATTCCTGGTTTTACAGCTGGGGGCATCGCCCCTGGGGGGCCTACCTGCGGCCCCTGCTCTGGCTGTGGTTAATCAGTTGGGCGGTGACCGGGCCGATGGCGGCGGCCAGTTTTAGCCCCAGTCGCCATCCCCTGGCCTTTAGCCTTGGTGCCGGGTTGGGGGCCTTGATTTTGCCGACCCTGGCGCTGCTGCAGCTCTACGTGGGCTGGGCCCATGTGGGGGGGCGGCTGGGCCAACCGACGGTGCCCTACGAGGAGTCAGGTTGGTACGATGGCCAGCTGTGGGTGAAGCCGGAGGAGATTTGTCAGCGCGAT
>CAYVMR010000150.1:0-5979 GCA_964452545.1 uncultured bacterium | reverse complement strand
ACCTGAACACCCCCATGTTCAACACCGCCCGCATGGTCAAGGACTATGCTAACCAGGGGTACTTTGCCGCCAGCGATCGGGCCCACACCCTGGTCTCCCAAAACTATGGCCCAGGTAAGGAACTGGCGGTCTGGCAGTCCCACATGACGGAGCGCTGGTATGAAATTCGCATCGAGGAAATTATCATTTCCGATGCCGTTGATCTGCAGGTTAACCAGCCCTTTAAGGTGACAGCCCGCCTGCAATTGGGAGCAATCACCGCGGAGGATATCCAGGTGGAACTCTACCGAGGCAAGGTGGCGATCGATGGAGAAATTCACACCGGAGTGGCCATACCCATGACCTACCAAGGACAGGATGATAACGGCCAGAATCTCTATGGGGCGGAGTTAGAATACGCCAGTAGTGGGCTGCAGGGACTTTCCCTGCGGATTTTGCCCAAACACCGCTACCTGAATAGCGCCTACGATCCCAAGTTGATCCTCTGGGCCGATCCCGATCAGGTGGTGGTTAAGTCAGATCACCCAACCCAGGGCTAAGAGATGGCCGGTCAGCAACCTCACCCAAGGGTGCAAACCGGCCCCCCAGGCCAGGCTCTCCCCTAGCCCAAGCCCTGCACCACGTGCTGAGTGGTGAGCAGGGCCTCCAGGCCGACAAAGCCATAGCAACGCCCCCGTTGGGCCGTCATCCCCAGGGCCATATTAGCCGCCTGGGAGGGGTTGCGCAGGAAACGGGGTGAAGCATTGACGTAGATGACCGCACTGTTAACCCGTTGGGTAAATCGGCACACCTCATGGTGAACATCACTAACCAGGGCGCTAACATGGCCGCTACCGTACTGATTAATCCAATTGGCGGCGGCATCCAGGTGATCAACCCGGCGAAGGGCTACGGTTTTAGTCAGAAAAGGCTGACTCCAATCAGCGGGTTTAGCCAACTTCAGCCCCGCCACCTCCATCACCAGCGCCTCATCCCCCAATAGCTCAAATCCCCCCTCCCACAGGCTATTGCAAAACTGGCTCAGCAGGGAGGGGCTACAGGCCGCGTCCACCAGCACCTTTTCCATGGCATTGATGGCATCCGGCTCTCCCCGATGGCTATCCACCACCATCTGGATAACGGTACCCAGTTTGCCAGAGGCCGCCCAATAGAGGTAGCCATTCCCAATTGCCGTGGGCAGGACGGGCACTCCCGCCTGGCGCATCACCTGCTGCACCAATCCAGGACGGCCGTAGGGAATAATCAAATCAATACCGGGGTCCTGCAACAACCAGACCCGAGCTGCCTCCCCTTCGGCTTCCGTCAGGGAAAGCAAACAACCGGGGGACAGGTCACTCTGCTGGAACGCCCGCTGCAGGGCCGCCATGATCACCTGGTGGGTTTGGCTAGCCTCATTGCCCCCCTTGAGGATCAGACCATTGCCAGTGCGCACACAGAAACCCGCCATGATCACCGCCAGTTCCGGCAGGGCTTCGTAGACCAAAGCCACTACCCCCAAGGGCACCACCTGCCCATAGCTAGTCAGGCTGGGGCTGAGGCGGCCACTGGATTGTATCTTCAGCAGCCGCGGATCCCCCAGGGCCGCTAAACGCTTGAGCATCTTCAGGGTGTTCTGCAACCGCTCTGGGGTGAGCTTCAGCCAATCGAGCACCACTTCGGGGATGGCCATCTCCAGACTGGCTTCCAAATCCAGGGTATTTGCTTCCAAAATATCGTCGGTGGCCGCCTGGAGTTGGCTGGCCATGGCTTCTAACAACTGACTTTGGCACTCCGCTCCGGCAACGCGCAGGACCTGGCTGGCTTGGGCGACGGCTTTGATGGCAAAGCTAAAATCAGCCTGGGAGGTGAGGGGGGGTGTCATAGGGTTAGGGTCTAGAAACGGCGAGTCGCCAACCAGATCAGGGTGATGGCTAACAGGCCAAGCATCAACCACAGGGCTGAATCACCCAAACGAGCTGACAGAGCTAGCAGGGTAAATAGACCCACGCTAGCCACGCTAAGCCATAACAAAGAAACTGCCATACCTGACCGCAGGCTAGAGGGCTGGGACCGCCAGTGAGAACCAGTCCATTGCCACGCCCGCCGGTAGGGATAGTAGGTGGAGACCGGCTCAAGACTGTAGCCATCCTCCTGAATTACAAAAATTTGTTGACAAAGGTCACAGCCAAAGGCCTCGGTGAGGGTAATCGGCTTGAGTCGCCCACTGCGTCGGCAAGGGCAGGGATAGTCAATAGTTTGGTCAATTCTGTGACTTTTAGAGCTAGGCACAACCGCGGGAAGAATCGCTAAGGGCTACAGCCTTGTATTCTGACACATTAGCTCAGGGACCCAAAACACCCCGGCGCCATAGACAACCTAGGCCCACTGCCCATAGGCTGACGGGACTGACCGAAAGTGTTTCCAGCAAAATGTATACGGTCAAACTTGAAAAAGCTAGATTAAACGTGATATTTAACAGGTGTTCTTTGAGTCTGTGGAGCAGTGGGGAGTGGGTTTGGCTCTTATCCGCAGTCCATCATTTTTTTGTTTTTTAAAAGTACTACGAGAAATTAGGTTTACCTATGGTGACTGAACGCTTAGATACGGCGGTGAGAAACTTTCAACAGATGAACCACCTAGTGGAACGCTATACACGCCTGAGCCGCGCCTACGTAGAGCTGGCGGAGCGCTTTCACCAGCTTGATGTAGATCATATGCGGTTGAAAGGCCAAGTTGTGCCCCTATTACAAACCGTTAAAGCTCAGCAAACCCATATTCAACGACTCCAGAGTGACTACCGGAGCCTAGAACACACCCTGGAGGAGCAAGCCGCCAGCCACCACCAGGAACAGCAAACTATCCAGGCGCAGAAGGTCCGTATTCAAGAACTGGAGGGTGACTACCGGAGCCTAGAACATACCCTGGAGGAGCAAGCCGCCAGCCATCGTCAGGAGTTGCAACGTCTGACCAATGCCTACGAAGACCGAATCCATACCCTTAGCCTCCATCTAGAGGAACTCCAACCCCTACAAAACCTTTTATCTGCCAGTTCCTATGAGGAGCTCGCTCTGGCGGAGGAACAAATGGAGCTGGTGGAAACCACCCTAGAGGAAATGGCGGAGGATAGCGCTCCCGATCTAAACGAGGAAGAAAAGGCCCTGTTAACGGCCTACCAGACCAACCCCAGTCAGTTCTTAGCAGTACCTGCCAATGGCCACTCCCCTTGGGTTGAAGTCAACAACGTCCAGGAGAATCTGGTGCCCAGCCTGGGTCACTAACTAAACCAACGATTTACCAGCCGATGTACCATGCCCCCCTGATAGGGGGCGGTGATTTGTCTGATCTGACTCTCCGGGTAATCCTGCTGCCGCAGGGTGATGATATTGCCGTATAGGCTGTGGGGATGGAAGGGGAGGGTTTGATCCAGGTTCAGGGTACACAGATCGAAGACCTCAGCCCTGGTACCGGCTGCATAGTCAATCATAATACTCTGACCGTAGCCCTGGGCCTGCAGGGTTTTAAGGCAGTCTATGGTGCTCTCAAGGAACTTGCTAGACCAGCCCTGGCGGCCATGATCACGGCGACTCCCACCACCATACTCAAACATCACCAGGGCGGGCAGTAAGGCCCTGGGGAGTTGATCCAACTGCGTCATCACCACCCCTTCCCAGCCCTCAATGTCGAGCTTTAAGGCGGTTACCTGGGTGCTCTCGGTTTGGGTGAGCAGGGTCAGTAGATCCAGGGTAGGGACCTGACGGGTTTGGCTGGAGGCAGCGAACCAATCCGCCGCCAGGGAGTTGAAGTTGCGGTTGCCTAACCTGGCAAACTCACCCAGGTAAAGCGTTTGAGTCCCATTTTGATCGGATAGGCATTGTTCCACCAGATCAATGGCGTAGCGCCGGCAGAGGGTTTTGAGGCGGCCAGTGGGGCAGGGCTCTACGGCTACGGTGGCAAACCCGAGCTGGGCAAACAGTTGACAGTAAAAGGCAAAGGTGCCCACACCAACATCAAAGCAAGTCCCCCGGCGGGTAGGATCCAAATCGGGCAAGATCTGTTTTAACAAAGCCTGGCAGCATGCTTCCACGCGCATAGAAATACCTAAAACGTAACGGGGGCGATGGGGGCAATATGGGGATCCTCTCCTCCCACCTGGGTGGTGCGTAACACCCAAAGGGATGCCCCATGCTGGAGAAAGGCTCTGGCAATCACGTCGCTGGCTTTACGGGGTAGCAGGGTACGCCAGCTGCCTAACCCCCTCACCAGGTTACCTAGGGGTTGATCCTCCAGCGAGCTACCCAGGTTAAACTGATTGCCTCGCCAGTCCGGACGGGGGCTGCCAAAGGGGGCTAGGAGTTGCTTGAGATAGTGGTTCAGGTGGATCATTTGCTCAAAGTCGATCGCCTGATCCGGGTGTAGATCAGCCCAGTGCTTGAGTTCCTGATGATAGCGTTGGACGCCCTCCTGGAGGTTGGTTAGGCAAGCAAACAGGGCCTGGTTAGAATCCTGGGAGCAATTATTGGAGGGACCGACAAAGGTAGCCCCGGTGCCGTCACCGATGCGATAGCGGGCGGTCATGGCCTGCAGGTGAGCCTCCATGCGGCTAAGGGGGGAAAAGGACTGGCCATCAAAGTCGTAGTGCTGAGTAAAGGCATCCAGCTTGATCAAGATATCACAGGTGGGTCGGGTGCCTAACCAGCCCCGCTGGCGATCGCCCTGATAGCGACACCAGTGCAGGGTACCGGCCACCAAGCCATCGCCGTTGTGGGCGTAGACCTGGTAGTAGCGCAGATCAAAACGCAGCTCCTCCGCCAGGGGATCGTGGATCACCTCGGCCCGGCCGTAGGCAAAGTGACCAAAGAAAATTGGACTGAAGGCCGCCGGCTCCTTCTGGGCGCCGCCAATGCCGCCGTAGTTATGCAGCACCAAGGCCCGGTCCCCCAGGTGCCAGTGCTCCAGGGCGGTGGCCAGGGCGGCGGGACTATCCCCAGCCTCGGGGGTGCAGAGAACGGTGTGTAGCTTTCCCTTGTCTGCGGCTATGGCGGCCCAGGCCGAGCGGCGCAGGTACTGGTAGGCGGGCCGGGCCCCGCCCCACACCACCTGCTCAGGCTGGAGTTGGAATAGGGCCCGAGGGGCCAGGGCCTGAACCACAAAGGTGCCGGAGCCGTCCTGGGCCCCATAGATGTACCAACCCTGGGTATTGTAGGGGGAGGTGCTTAAGCCATCGGTGGTGGAGGGCAAACTGCCGTAGGCGGGTAGGGCACTGGGGGGCGGTAGCCGGACCAGCTCCTCACCGCCATCAAAGTGACGGGTGGCCCGGTTAAAATGGCGCACCCGCCAGCGATCGCTGCCCCCCAGGGGTTCAACAAACTGCACCAAACCGTAGTAACGACCGGTCACCTCCATGGGCTGAGCCTGGATGCGGAGGGTAACCCCCTCCGGCGTAGAGACGACCTCGGGGTTTTCCACCGCCACCATCAAAGTATCCTCCGGCAAGGCCCCCGCCAGGGACTCCAGGGGATCCACCTGCAGCCAGTGGTTGAGTCGCACCGGATGAACCGCCAGCCCCCTACGGCTACTATGCTCGGCGTCGGCGCTGAAGTGCAGATCCTGGGTTACCGCCTGCACCAATCGTTGCGTCTGCGGATGGTCTGACCAAACCAGTTTCACCCGCTGCCCCACCAGGGAGTTCCAGGCCGGGGGGGCATGGTGAATTTCATAGTAGACGCCGCCAAAGCGCTTCCCTTTGGCCGGTAAAATCAAGCGGCCTAGCCAATCCGCCACCGGTACGTAGCGTTCAGGATCTGGACGTTGATCCAGGGGATAGCGTTGATACTGCCCCAGGGGATTGGCCAGGGAAACCTGATAATTGACAGGCTGGGCAACCTGTTGCAGGAAATCGGGCAGAAATTGACCCTGGATAATTCCATTGATGGTGGTAATGGCTTGATCCAGGGCGCTAGCACCGTTAGATAAGATCAACTGGGGATCGAGCATACCCCC
>CAYVMR010000149.1:0-5981 GCA_964452545.1 uncultured bacterium | reverse complement strand
TGACTGAGGCCCTTCAGCACCTGGAAGTCAGCTCCCGGCACCTTGGTACTTTCCACGGGAATAGTGCCGTCGCTACCGCCATCCACATCCCCAGCCACCACCAGGGTCCTGACGGCGGCGGCCAGTTCGGTGGCCAGGGGGCGACGATCCTGGCCCAGGTCAGCGGCAATGCCCACCCCCCACCGGAAGGGATCAATCAGCCTGCCCAGATCTGCCCCACCCACCGGGGAAGCCAATAATACCAGAGACTCTACCCTGGGCCACCACTCCCGGTGACGGTGGAGAACTTCTAGCCAGATCAACCCTCCCATGGAGTGGCCAATGATTCGTAGGGGCAGGTCGGCTTGCTGACCCAGCCTCTTCATCGCCAATTGTTCCACATCATCGATCAGGGGAGCCATGCGCAGCCAGGTCATTCCATAGTTGAGGCTGGGGGCGATTACCTGGGCAGAGGGGGGGACCAAATCCGCCGCTAAGGCCAGCATCATCTGGTTATTGTCGGCCCAGCCATGCTGGGCAAACAAAAGATAGTTTTGATCCGAAGACTTAGGGCACATGGGATCGGTTAATCGATTAGTTTGATCGCTTTTGACTACCTAAAGGTGATGACGTCTTAAAAGGCTGGGGCGGGCTCGCCGCCGTCAGGTTATCGCTATAAATTATGGCGTCATCGAGGTAATCTGGGTAAGATAGTACCGGCGTTCCTATCGGGTTTTATGGATCTATTTTCCCAGCTTAGCCGCTGTCGCCTGGGTAAGGTGGTAAAGTCCAACTCCCATTGTGACTATGTGGTGCAGGTGGATGATGGGCAGGATGTGGCGGATCCTCCCTGCCCGGAGGACTGCGGCTTTGGCCAGTTTGTTAGCTTTGACAACGATAGTCGCCATTGGGCCGTGGGGTTAGTTTATAACTCCCAGCTGTTTAATCCCCTTTTCTTCAACAACGGACCCCGCCTCTCCAGTGAACCTGACCCCCTATTCACCCCTGATCTGGTGCAGGAAACTCGCACCCTGCTCGGGGTGGTGTTGGTGGGGACCCTGGCGGGCGAAGCGGGCGATCGCTACGGGGTCCACGGCATCCCCAAGGTGGTGGTACCGGCCAACACACCAGTCTATAAAATGGATCAAGCCCAGGTGCATCAATTCCACCGTAGCTCAACGGGGCAGTCCCAATTTAGCTACTACAGTCATCTGCTGCGGGCCGGCGGGCTGTTTGCCGCCCAGCTGGCCCAACAGGTACTGGCGGAGTTAGCCGAGAGTGATCTATTTAGCGGGGCCGATCAAAAAGCCCTCGGAATGTTGGTCAAAGAGCTAAGCTGGAAAAATACCCTGGGGGCGATTCGCTAGCCCCGGTCTCCGAAACCACCCGGGCCTACGGTAGACCTGAACCTCAACTTAGGACTATGGTATACACTTGCTCCCTAGAGGACCTTCGTTTCAGGGTAAACGGAGATACTCTTAATCAGAGTCCCAGACCAGGGAATCGACCATTGAGGCAGAGGATGCAGCCCTAGGGTAGTTTTTTTAGCGGTAGGGAGACGAATGGACGCACATTACAGCCAGCGAGATCCTCAGGGTGACCAGCAGCGCCTTCGCCAGTCCTTCCTATTTAAAGATTTACCAGAACCGGTAGTCACCCAAGCCATCAGCCAGGTGGTTTCCCGCAGTCACCCTGCTAACCAGGTGATCCTGCTGGAGAACGACTGGGGCAGCTCGGTTTACTTTATTTTGGAGGGCTGGGTCAAAATTCGCACCTATAACCTTGACGGCAAGGAAGTCACCCTGAATATTCTCGGTCGCGGCGAACTCTTTGGGGAAATGGCTCCCCTGGAGGAAATTCCCCGTTCTACGGATGTCCTTACCCTGGTCCCCACCGTCATTAGTAGCATCCCCGCCACGGACTTTGTTAAATTACTCAATAGTGAACCCTTGGCTGGCATCCATCTTGCCCAGTTGATGGCCCGCCGCCTACGCCAGGTCAATCGCCGTTTGCGCCTCCGGGAATCCGATAGTACCTCCCGGGTAGCGGATGTGTTGTTGTTCCTCGCCGATGGCCAGGGTAAGACCGGTACGGGGGGCATTGAAATCCCCAATTTGCCCCATCGGGAACTGAGCAGCCTCAGTGGCCTAGCCCGGGAAACGGTCACCCGAGTGATTAGCAAATTAGAAAAGAAGGGGCTGCTTATTCGGGAGAAAGAGGCCATGGTGCTTCCTGATATTGATGCCCTGGAGCAGTTGCTGGTTTAAACCCCATGGCCAATCCTCCTCGGCATCCGCCTGACCCGGGTGACTCCACTCCGCCAGGCCCCTTCCCGACGGGTCAGTCCCCCGATCCCCTAGACTTTGAGTCGGTGGAAACCTACCTTGACCACGCCGTTGCTAATGCCCCCACCTCTCGGCGGCCAGGGGTAGGGATGCCGATCCGCCCCCCATCCGGCCCAGTGGCCATGGTGGAAACGGCTTTTCTAGCCAGTACCGCCGCCTTAATCTGGCTGGTCAATACCTATTTCCCCCCTGGGCCGATTCTGCGGATTTTTTTCCCCTTGCCGATGGCCCTAGTTTACCTGCGTTGGGGGCCTAGGGCGGCCTGGATGTCAGCCCTGGTGGCGGGGCTGTTGCTGGCGGTGTTGATGGGGCCGCCCCGGAGTCTTTTATTTCTCATGCCCTACGCCCTATTGGGGGTACAGTTAGGCTTTAACTGGCAGCGCCAGACCCACTGGTATGGGTCGATCGCCTTGGGAGCCCTACTAGGATCCCTGGGCTTTTTCTTTAGACTGTGGCTGATGTCATTGTTAGTGGGGGAGGACCTCTGGGTGTACCTGACTACCCAGGTCACCCAAATGTTGAATTGGGGGCTGGATAAACTGGTTAACCTAGGGGTGCTGTCGGTGGGGGTACTTAGCCAGGCTAATGTGGAGGGAATTCAACTGCTGGCCCTGGGGGTGGTGTTACTGAGCAATGTGGTCTATCTGTTTACGGTCCATTTGGCCGCCTGGTTATTGTTAGAACGGTTAGGGGTACGCCTACCGGATCCCCCCGGTTGGGTACAAAGTTTACTAGATGATCCAAATTTATAGCCAATTGGAACGGGGTCAAGCCTGGCAGCGGCAGGTGCGGGGACAATGTCCCCTGATGGTATTAACCTTGGGCTTTACCGCCACTGGTTTGATTCCAGGGATTTCGGCCGCTGGCGCTACCCCCACCGATCGCAGCTACACCGCCCTTGCCGATGCCGAATTCCTGGCCCACGGCCCCCTCCACCAGCCCCAGTTTCCCCTCCCCCCCCTGCAGGCCGGGGCCTCACCGGCCCTGATTACCCGGGCGGTAATTAGCGAGCTGGCCATCCCCCTACGGCTAATCAACGCAGGGCTTCCCCAAGCCCCACCGGTGGAGCACCTCAGCCTTGGTACCCAGCCGGCTGAGTGCTTGACCACGGGGCGGGCCCTGCCCCTTGATCAGGTGCGGCGGTTGTGGCATGCCGGTCTGGACTGGGGCAGCCAACTGGCCGCCGGTCTGGAAGGGTATCTGCTCCTGGCGGAGTGCGTCGTTGGCGGCACCACCACCGCCCTAGCCCTGCTCACGGCCCTCGGCATTGACGCCCTCGGACGGGTGAATAGCAGTCACCCGGTCTGCAACCATGGCCAAAAGCAGCAGGTGGTGCTAGAAGGGTTGGGGCAAGCCGGGTGGCAGCCCGGCGACCCGCCACTCCAGCCCTTGGTGGCGGTCGCAGCGATCGGTGATCCAATGCAGCCGCTGGTGGCGGGTATGGCCATGGCGGCCAGTCGTGATAAGCCGGTGATGCTAGCCGGCGGCACCCAAATGCTGGCGGTCTACAGCCTGATGATGGCCCTGGGGGACATCGAAGCGGTATTCTGGCGGCCTGACCAAGTGATGGTAGGAACCACCCGGTGGGTGGCGGAGGACCCCAGCGGCGATACCATCGGTCTAGCCCAGTTGACTCAAGCCGGCCTGATGGCTACCCAACTTTCCTTTCAGGACTCCAGGTTTGCCGCCCTGCGCGCCTATGA
The DNA here is from genome assembly GCA_964452545.1 of uncultured bacterium. Classification (GTDB taxonomy): domain Bacteria; phylum Cyanobacteriota; class Cyanobacteriia; order Phormidesmidales; family Phormidesmidaceae; genus Nodosilinea. The sequence goes on along the minus strand of CAYVMR010000149.1, from coordinate 1,954 downwards.
ACAAGGGTTTGTCAAGGAAGGAGTCGGCGCCGGGGCCTCTGCCATTGCCGCTCACCTCTACCGCAACTGGGGCCCATTGGAGCTGCGGCTAGCGGTGGAGCGGGTCCTGACTCAAAAAGCCTACTGCCAGGGCCTTTCGCCCACCTAAACGCCCAATCAGTGCGCAGCTAAAGCGTTCCATGGAACGCCATGCTACAGCTATAAAACATTGCAACATCTTTACAATTACAAGAAAATTAGGGACGATATATTGATGTTATGCATATCTAGTCCAGTGCATACTGGAAGTCAACCATAGGTAATTTTAATCATGAGTGAATACGGTATTTTTACATCGGAGTCAGTATCTGAGGGACATCCCGATAAGATGGCGGATCAGATTTCCGACGCTATTTTAGATGCTATTCTAACCGAAGACAGACAGGCTCGGGTGGCGGTCGAAACCCTGGTGAAAACGGGTATGGCGGTAGTTGCCGGAGAGGTCCGCACCAGCACCTATGTCGACCTGGAGGACATTGTCCGGGGGGTTATCCTTGATATTGGTTACAACACCTCTGAAATTGGGTTCGACGGTGCTTCCTGCGCCGTCCTCAATGCCATCGGCAAACAGTCGGCGGATATTGCCATGGGGGTGGATGAAGCAGACAATAAGGACCTAGGAGCAGGTGACCAGGGGCTGATGTTTGGCTACGCCACCAATGAGACCGAAACCTTGATGCCAGCCCCCATCTACTATGCTCACCGGTTGGTGGAGCGGCAAGCCTATCTGCGCAAGCACCGGGTGCTGCCCTGGCTGCGCCCCGATGCTAAGAGCCAAGTCACCCTGCGCTACGAAGATGGCAAGCCAGTGGCGGTTGATGCGGTGGTGCTCTCTACCCAGCACGATCCGGACATCAGCCAGGCTGATATTCGCGAAGCGGTGATGGAGGAAATCATCAAGCCCGTGCTACCCCATACCTGGCTCCACGCTGGCACGCAGTACCACATCAATCCCACTGGCCAATTTATTATCGGTGGCCCAGTTGGAGACTGTGGTTTGACTGGCCGTAAGATCATCGTTGATACCTACGGTGGCATGGCCCGCCACGGCGGTGGTGCCTTCTCCGGCAAGGATCCCTCCAAGGTAGATCGCTCGGCGGCCTATGCCGGTCGTTATGTGGCTAAAAATATTGTGGCGGCGGGCCTAGCCGATCGCTGCGAAATCCAGGTGTCCTATGCCATCGGTGTGGCCGAGCCCACCTCTATCTCCATTAATACCTTTGGGACCGGTAAGCTCTCCGATGAGCGGGTGGTTAGCTTGGTGCGAGAGCATTTCGACCTCCGGCCCCAGGGTCTGATCGATATGCTCAATCTGCGTCGCCCCATCTACCGCCAAACCGCCGCCTACGGTCACTTTGGCCGCGAGCTGCCGGATTTCACCTGGGAGCAAACTGACAAGGCGATCGCCCTGAAAGCGGCTCTCTAGGTAAATTTCCAGGAAGACGTTGGGGCGGTTTGAGCGACTGCCCAGCCGTGGCTCGAGCCGCCCTGATTAAACTTGTGTTTACCTGCTTTTTCCCTGACTTTTTAACCATTTAGATCCATAAAACCCATGACCGCTACCCTGATTGCCCAAGACTATAAAGTTGCCGATATCAACCTGGCCGACTGGGGCCGCAAGGAAATTGCCATCGCCGAGAGTGAAATGCCCGCCCTGATGGCGATTCGAGCTAAGTACCGCCAGGCTAAGCCCCTACAGGGTGCCAAGATCCTGGGCTGTATCCACATGACTATCCAAACCGCCGTCCTGATCGAAACCCTGCGGGAACTGGGGGCAGAGGTGCGTTGGTCCTCCTGCAATATTTTCTCGACCCAGGATCACGCGGCGGCCGCGATCGCCGCCGTGGGCGTACCCGTATTTGCCTGGAAGGGCGAGACCGAGGAGGAATATTGGTGGTGCTTAGAGAAGACCTGC
>CAYVMR010000148.1:0-6043 GCA_964452545.1 uncultured bacterium | reverse complement strand
CATTTTCTCGGTGACCTCCTCCTTACGTCCCGACATTAACACCAGGGGAATCCGCTGCCAGTCTGGATTAGCCTGAATCTCCTGAAAGACTTCCCAGCCACTCATGCGGGGCAGCAGGAAATCCAGCATAATCAAATTGGGCCGCTGGTTACGAACCGCTTCCATACCCTCTACCCCATCCTTGGCCTCAATCACGTCGAAGTTACCCTGGGGTAGCATGTCCCGCACCCGCATACGGATCACCCGACTATCATCAATGACTAAAATCTTGTGATTGGCCACAGCTAACTCCTCTCGCCCGTATTTAAGTCACCGGCTAGGGCACCGGATGAATGGTAGACCCTATCCATCATAGGTTAGTTTTCCCTACCAGGGGTTATCGATAAAATCGCCCTATGGTCAATCCTTACCCCCTGGCAGCCGGGGGGCACCCCCTAGCCTGTAGCAAAGCTAAGCTATCCCCTAGCTGACCTGATCCTCGGGACGATCTGTCTCCACCGTCGTGAATGCATCAGTCACGAGCTGACAGCAGGTTTCGATCGCCGCCCCTGTAGCCATCGCCTGCACCACCGCCGCGTAGGTCTGGCGGTGGCACTCCAGCAGAGTCCTAGCCTGGAGCTGGGCCCAACGCTGTTTGACCGCCGCCTCTGCCTGGGGTCGATTTAAGGTTTGCCAAAACCGTTGCAACGCCAGCACATCGGCCTCACCCCCCAGGGCTTCGCCATAGATCATCTCTTCAGCGGCGATACCGGCCATCCAGACCTGGCAATAGCGATCGAGGCGGAGGGGGGTGATCACGGTCTCTGCCGTGCCCCCCGGCAGGGCGGCGATCACCCCCGCCTGCCCCCACCAGCCTTGGCGCCAGGCTTGCCAGGGGCTGAGGGCGTAGCCGCTAATAGGGACGTCCAGGAGGGTGGCAACCACCAGGTGACCGGCTTCGTGGTGTAGAATCCGCTGCCGCTGCCCGGGGGACAGCCAGGCCAGGCCATCGCCCATCAGGCCCCCCAGCCGTCCCTCCAGGTTCAGTTGGTCCAGGGTAAATACCCCCAGGCCAGTGGCGGCCACCCCCGCCACCACCAGGGGAGACAGGTGTATCAGGGGGCCCAGTAGGGAGGCCAGGGTGGTGAGGAAAATCACGATGGCAATGGCATTCAGGGTGGTGTTCCGCATGGCAAGGGCCTATTCCTGGTAGAAGGTCTCGAGGCTATGGCGATCGCCGACAAAACGCCAATGCCAGGGCTCAAAGGCTACCCCCTGCAGATTATCGGGGGGAAAGGATAGCTCAAAGCCAAACTTGACGGCGTTACTGGCTAACCATTGATAGGCAGCGGTTTCCCCAAAGCTCTGATCAAGATGGGTTTGGGGTTGCTTGCCATCCCCCAGATCGATGGCATAGCCGGTGTGGTGCTCACTGTAGCCGGGAGGGGCACTGACTTCGGCCCGGGTTTGGGCATCTTGCTGGCGCTCGGCCTTGATATTAAAAAAAACCGCTTCCTGTTCATCATGGGAGCGGTAGCCAGACAGGGGCACTAATCTCACCCCGGCCTCAGCGGCCGCCGCTCTCATCGCTTCAAATTGTTCAGCCGCCTTAGATCGCAGGCGAATGGCAGGAACACTGGTGAGGGCCACCAACTCAGCCTCAGGCGCTTGATCGTAGGCATGGTGCCCCAGTAGGGTGCGGCTAGTAGGGGCCAGGGTCATGGCCCGATCACGAATCTGGTTAGGCGCATCCCCTCCCTGGGCTCGTCCCGCCAGAATGCCCTGGATAGGTTGCACCGCCATAAGGTCCGCCCCGCCATTGGCATCATACCAGGCGGCCACCCCACCCGCAGCCAGGGCCAGGGCCGCCGCGAACCCCACCCAGAGCAGCCACGTCACCCACTTGGGTAATCGCCCCCGCCCGGTCGGCGGGGCTGATGGCGTCACCCAGGGGACATCTCTAGCAGCTTGGGGAATGTCATCCAATGGTGGCATAGGGGGTTGGTCAAGAAAAGGGAATCAAATGATCAGGAGTCAGGAGGCACAGACGTCATACCATTATGACCCTTAGGATAGGCATCATGACAGTTGATCCTGAACGGGTGATCGCAATGGGTCAAAAGAACAGGGAAATCGAGGCATGGTAATGATCACATCAGGATACAGCCCAGCGCATCCTAAATCTATGCCTGGCTGACATCTACGGCTCCTTGAACCGATCTTTAGGAGGCCACCGTCTATCGCTACCCTGCTGCTGAGGAGTCTACCCCCATGATCTCGCTAATGGTCTTGCTGCGTTTGTACGCTCCTATTGCGGCGGTAATTTTGACGGGCATTGCCCTGGGGCAGCTCCTGGATCGCTGGGGTCGGCGCCAGGGTAATGCTCCATTGCTCCACCAGCAGTTGCCCCACCGACTGGGCCAGGGGCTTTTCTGGGTGGGCCTACCCCTCAGCGTGATGGGTTTTTTAAGCCGGGTTGATCTATCCAGTCAGCTTTACCTGGCCCCCTTGGTAGCCTGGGCCGCCATGCTCCTAGGTCTGGCCTGTAGTCGAGTTGGCATCAGCATCCTGGGTCAACCGTGGCCCCGCAAAACCCGGGTTAGCTTCTCCCTGGCCGCGATGCTAGGCAACACAGGCTTTATCGGCTACCCGGTGATCCTATTATTGCCCCAACTGGGTCTGGAGGGGTTTGGCTGGGCCCTATTCTACGATGCCATGGGCACCCTGTTAGGATCCTATGGGCTCGGGGCGATGCTGGCCCAGGGCCCAGGACCCCTGCAGCCTCTGCGGGGGTGGCAACAGGGCTGGCGGGCCCTCAGCCGCAACCCGATTTTGTCGGCCTTTGGACTGGGACTGCTGCTGCGGCCCTTACCCCTACCGACCTGGCTAGACACCGGCCTCTACCGGATTGCCTGGCTGGTGGTGGGGCTCTCCCTGCTGCTCATGGGGCTGCGTATTCAGCAGTTGCGGTCCTGGCAGCACCTACCCCGGGCCACGGCGGCGATCGCCATTAAGATGGTGCTGGTCCCCCTAGTTGTAGGGCTGGGCCTCACCGCCCTGGGCATCAGGGGAGTCCCTCGCCTGGTGATGGTGCTTCAGGCCGGCATGCCCAGTGCCTTTGCCAACCTGGTACTGGCGGAAACCTACGACCTCGATCGGGACCTGGCGGTCACCTGTGTTGGCCTCAGTTCCGCCAGCCTGCTCATCACCCTACCCCTATGGCTGTGGGGCTTTCCTAGCTAAACTTCAGGAGGACACAGGCTGGCCATGGGCAATTGGGTGGTGTTAGCGACAGCCTGGCACTGGCGCTGGTAGTCCAAGGGGGGGGCCACCTCCTTAAACCTGGCCAGGGTATACTGCAACCAGCTGACCACCGTGTCCTGCTCCCTAAGGGCGCGTCGGTCCCTAAATAGACTAAAGGCTTGTTGGAGATGATCTAGGGCTGGTGGGAACTGCTCCTGACTACCATAGAGGAGACCCAGATTCCAGAGGGTTGCCGCTTCTCCGTAGCGATCGCCCACCCGTCGACTGACCTCCAGGGATTCCTGAAAATACCGCAAGGCCAGTTGATCATCCCCCTGTCGACGGTAAATTTCCCCCAGGTTATGCAGGGTAGTGCCTTCACCATAGGCACTATGTTGGGGAAAGACCTGCCGGAGAAGGGGCTGACGATAGATGCGGAGAGCCTGCTGGCAAAAGCCCAGGGCCTCCACCCAGCGCTCTTGCTGATAAAGCTGTTGGCAACGCTCCACCAGATTAGTCGCCGCATTGATCCGATCCACCTTGGTGATCGCCTGGGCCCAGACGGCAGTGATCAACCCAGCCCACATCACCAAAACAACGACGGCCCCCTGGGCTAGCCTGGCGGCCCGCCGTAAACATCGGCGTAAGGATTGGCGAGATATGGGCAGAAGCCTGGGAACCATGACCGGAGATGCACCACTGGGATAGGCCCGCAACCCCCTTGGGCAGCCTCGGCAGCCAGGACTAGGGGTGTTGAATGGTAGAGACACTAAATCTAGAGCGGAAAGCCCAACGTTTTGTGGAGAAACTACTAGATATGGGCCAGCAAATTCGCTACCCTGGGTAGCAAGTCAGGATCAAGTCGATCCTAGCGCCTAGCCAAGACAGCCTCCATGTAGTATACCTGTATCAAAACTCGTCCCATGTCCTTTGTTGCTCTCCACATCCATAGTAACTACAGTCTGCTGGACGGTGCCAGCCAATTGCCCCAGCTGGTGGCCCGGGCTAAGGAGTTGGGCATGCCGGCCATTGCCCTGACTGACCATGGCGTCATGTACGGGGCGATTGAGCTGATCAAGGTCTGCACGGCGGCGGGGATCAAGCCCATCATCGGCAACGAGATGTACATCATTAACGGTGACATCACCCAACAGCAGCGCCGCCCCCGTTACCACCAGGTGGTGCTGGCGAAAAATACCCAGGGCTATAAAAATCTGGTCAAACTCACCACCCTTTCCCACCTGCAGGGGGTGCAGGGTAAGGGAATTTTCTCCCGGCCCTGCATCAACAAGGATTTGCTGGAGCAGTACCATGAGGGCCTGATCGTGACCAGTGCCTGTCTGGGGGGCGAGGTGCCCCAGGCGATTTTGCAAAAGCGGCCCGACGTAGCCCGGCGGGTGGCCCAGTGGTATAAGGATTTATTTGGCGACGACTATTACCTGGAGCTTCAGGATCACGGCTCCCCGGAGGACCGGGTGGTGAATGTAGAAATCCTGGCGATCGCCCGGGAGCTAGCCATTCCCATCATTTGCACCAACGATTCCCACTACATTTCCTGTAACGATGTGGAGGCCCACGATGCCCTGCTCTGCATCCAGACCGGCAAGCTGTTGACGGAGGACAAGCGCCTGCGCTATAGCGGCACCGAATACCTCAAGTCCGCCGAGGAAATGCGGCGGCTATTCCGCGATCACTTAGAACCGGCGGTGATCGAGGAGGCGATCGCCAATACCCTGGCGGTGGCCGATAAGGTGGAGGAGTACACCGGCATCCTGGGTCAACCCCGTATTCCTGACTTTCCCCTGCCGGAGGGGTTTACCGATGCCGGGGCCTACATGGCGGCGGTGGCTCGGGAGGGGCTGGTGCAACGGATGAAGGTGGCCACCTACGAGGAGATTGCCCAGGACTACCGCGATCGCCTGGACTACGAAATCGAGATGATGATCCAGATGGGGTTCCCCACCTACTTTCTGGTGGTGTGGGACTACATCCGCTTCGCCCGGGAGAACCAGATTCCGGTGGGGCCGGGCCGGGGGTCGGCGGCGGGCTCCCTGGTGGCCTACGCCATGGGCATCACCAACATTGACCCGGTGCACCACGGCCTGCTGTTCGAGCGCTTCCTCAACCCCGAACGCAAGTCCATGCCGGATATTGATACCGACTTCTGCATTGAGCGGCGGGATGAGGTGATCAAGTACGTCACCCGGCGCTACGGCGAAGACCGGGTGGCCCAGATCATCACCTTCAACCGCATGACCTCCAAGGCGGTGCTCAAGGATGTGGCCCGGGTGCTGGATATCCCCTACGCCGAGTCAGACCGGATGGCCAAGCTGATTCCGGTGGCTCGGGGCAAGCCCACCAAGCTGAAGGTGATGATCTCCGACGACACCCCCGCCCCGGAGTTCAAAGAAAAGTATGACAAAGATCCCCAAACTCGCCGCTGGGTGGACATGGCCATGCGCATCGAAGGCACCAACAAAACCTTCGGGATGCACGCCGCTGGAGTGGTGATTTCTAAAGATCCCCTCGACGAAATTGTGCCCCTACAACGCAACAACGACGGCCAGGTCATCACCCAATACTACATGGAAGATGTAGAAGCCCTAGGTCTCTTAAAAATGGACTTTTTGGGCCTCAGAAACCTCACCATGATCCAAAAAACCCTGGATCTGATCGAGTCTACCCACGGCATCAAAATCGATCCTGACGATCTGCCGATGGATGATCCCGCCACCTTTAAGCTCTTAGAAAAAGGCGATCTCGGCGGCGTATTTCAGCTCGAATCTTCCGGGATGCGCCAGATTGTCCGCGACCTCAAACC
>CAYVMR010000147.1:0-6048 GCA_964452545.1 uncultured bacterium | reverse complement strand
TGACCTTTTCGCCTTGACCCGACAAGCTGATATTCTAGTGACGGCGGTGGGTCAACCCGGCCTGATGACGGCGGCGGCGGTTAAGCCGGGGGCGGTGGTGGTGGATGTGGGGATTAACCGGGTACAGCGTTCCGATGGCTCCGCCCAATTGGTGGGGGATGTGGACTTTGATCAGGTGGCTCCCCTGGCCAAGGCGATTACGCCGGTACCCGGTGGGGTGGGGCCCATGACCGTCGCCATGCTGCTGGACAATACCCTGCTCAGCTATCAGCACCGGTTATCCAGCTAGGTTGGGCGGGTCCTACTCCTGGCCCCCCAATACTACGGTTCCGATGAGTTCCAGACAGACCTTTGCGACGAGTCCTTCCTATGGTGCCAGCCCATTCCCTCGATCTGACGGCCAACGATTTTGATCTATCCAGCTACCTGACCGAGCGTCAGGCCCACACCCTGCAGTACCCAGAAACCCTCCACGAGGCCATGCGCTAGTCCCTGCTGGCGGGGGGCAACCGGCTGCGGCCGATGCTCTGCCTGGCTACCTGTGAGCTGCTGGGGGGGGATCGGCGGGTGGCCATGGCCACCGCCTGTGCCCTGGAAATGATCCACACCATGTCGCTGATCCATGACGATTTACCCGCCATGGACAACGACGACTATCGTCGGGGCCGCCTCACCAATCACAAGGTCTACGGCGAGGATGTGGCCATTCTGGCGGGGGATGCCCTGCTTAGCTATGCCTTTGAGTACGTGGCCCGCCATAGCCAGGGGGCGGATCCGGTGCGGGTGTTGCGGGTGATTGCCGACCTGGGCAGGGCGGTGGGGGGTGAGGGCTTGGTGGGGGGGCAAATTGTCGACCTGGCTAGCGAGGGTGATACCGACGTTAGCCTGGAAACCCTAAACTTTATTCACAACCATAAAACCGCGGCCCTGTTAGAAATCTCCGTCACCGCCGGCGCCTTGTTAGCCGGGGCCACCGATCTCCAGATTGAACAGCTGCGAGCCTATGCCCAACGCATTGGCCTAGCCTTTCAGATTGTCGATGATATTCTTGACATCACCTCCACCGCTGAGGCCTTGGGTAAGTCTGTGGGTAAGGATCTGAATGCCCAAAAAGCCACCTACCCTAGCCTCTGGGGTTTGGAGGAGTCAAGGGTGCAGGCCCAGCAGTTGATTGAGGAGGCCAAGGCGGCCCTGGCGGGGTTTGGGGCAGGTCGTCAGCCCCTACTGGCGATCGCCGACTACATCGTTGCCCGGACTCACTAAGCCATAGCCCCACGTAACCATGGAAAATTTTAACGACATCATCGATAACCATGTGCTGTTGGTGGCCCTGATCGCCTGCCTGATGGCCCAGGTGCTGAAGGGCGTTATCGAACTGATCCGCCACCGCAAGCTCAACCTGCGGGTGATGGTGGAAACCGGCGGTATGCCCAGCGCCCACTCCGCCCTGGTCACCGCCCTGGCCTGCGGCATCGGCCAAACCGTGGGCTGGTCTAGCCCCGGGTTTGCCGTCACCTGCGTGTTTGCCATCATTGTCATGTATGATGCCGCCGGGGTGCGCCAGGCGGCGGGCAAACAGGCCCGCATCCTGAATCAGATTATCGATGAACTGTTTCAGGAAAAACCCGAATTTAACGAAGACCGGCTCAAGGAACTGCTGGGGCATACCCCCTTCCAGGTGATCGTCGGATCGATCCTGGGGGTGGTGGTCTCCTACCTGGCCGCCCCGGCCTACTGAGTCTTGGTGCACCTGGCAAGGCACCGAGCCCAGCCAGAACGCGGTAACCTGGCGATGGGCTATTGCCACAGAAACGCACCCCCCGTTGACCCAGGATCAAGTCATCAAAAACCAGTTGGCCCAGCTAACGGGCCATCGCCATATGGCCATGGGTAAGATAGTCAAATACTGTCCTGCCTGTATCACCCTCCTCCATGGTGCCGACGTAGTGCACCCCCCATCCCATCTGAGTAGTCACCCCCCCGTGAAGGATCGCCGAATTTACACCACCAAGTACTAGTGGCCTATGGGAGGATCAACAGTGGAGTGGATTGTCGCACAACTAGATCCATTGGATAGCAGCCAGGCCGCAGGCAGTATTCCTGAACTGGTCATTATTCTGATTATTTTGCTGATCATGGCAACGGTGGTTGCCCTTGTCACTCAGCAGTTGCGAATTCCCTATGTTACAGGGCTAGTACTGGCGGGTCTACCCATTACAGAGGTATTTTCGCGGCGGATTGGGTTGGACCCCTCTCTCGTTCTCAATCTTTTCCTGTCAATCCTAATTTTTGAAGCGGCAATCAATACGGATATTAGCCATCTCCGCAATAAATTTAAGCCGATCGCCCTTCTGGCGGGCCCAGGGTCAGTGTTTTCCACAGCCATTATTGCGGCGATTGTGAAGTATGGCTTGGGGTTGGACTGGATTCCTGCCTTATTGATTGGCGTGATTCTGGCGAATACGGATACCGTTTCCATGATTGCCGTTTTCAAGGAAATCCGTGTCCCTTCCCGATTATCCACTATCGTCGAGGGGGAAACCCTGTTTAATGATGCCGCGGCACTGGTAACGTTTAATTTGATCCTGATTGTTTATACCACAGGCTCCCTTACCGTTGTAGACGGCATCAAAGAACTGCTAGTCATTGCGTTGGGCGGAGGGCTGATGGGAGCAATCCTCGGCTATTTGAGTTTGCCCATCTTCACCCGCTTGCATGATCCCTTAAGCAGTTTGTTGTTAACCGGAGCCTTAGCCTTAGGGACCTTTCAAATTGGACAGTTTCTGGGGGTATCGGGGGCAGTCGCCGTGGTCGTTGCTGGGCTAATCTTTGGCAATCTTGGCTTGCCTCACAGTACCTCCGCCTCTAATCGCCTGTCTTTACTAACTTTTTGGGAATATGCAGGTTTTGGTGTCAATACGTTCATTTTTTTGCTGATCGGCATTGAGATTAACCCCATCAGACTCTGGAGAATTTTACCTGCGATCTTATTGGTGATTCTGGCATACCAATTGGGACGAATTCTCTCCGTTTATTTATTACTGGCGGGGTTGCGCTGGTTCGATCGCCCGATTCCCTTACGCTGGCAGCACGTCCTAGTCTTGGGCAATATTAAAGGGTCTCTGTCGATGGCACTGGCACTGAGTATTCCCCTGGCCTTACCGGGACGAGCAGGCATTATTGAACTCGTGTTCGGAGCCGTCCTATTCTCCCTGGTCGGGCAGGGATTAAGCTTACCCTGGTTGGTCAAACGGCTTCACATTAGTCCCATTTCAGATGGGATGGAGCAGGTGGGCAAGCTTCAGCTTCAGTTGATTGCCGCCAAAGCCGCCCAGGATGAACTGGATAGTTTGCTGAAATCAGGGGTGCTACCCAAATCCATATATGAAGAACTCTGGGCATCTTATCAGGCCCGGGTTGCCCAATCTGAGCGGGTTCTCCGGGATCTGCACAACCAATATCGGGCAGGTCATCCGAAAAGCGGTGGTAACGGACTCAATACCATTCGACGACACTTGCTGCTAGCAGAAAAAGGAGCCGTCCGAGATGCCCTCCGCAAGCGCATTGTTCCAGAGAATTTGGTACAACCTTACATCAAAGAGTTGGATGAGAAACTTCTAAGGTTGGCAGATGACTAGCCTGAATTCCCAAGAAATCGATCATAGGATGCACCGATTCAGAACGGGTCACAACCAGAATGGTTGAATCCGCTTCTAATACCGTATTGCCATTCGGAATCTCCAAATTTTCACAGGAGTGACGTTGATAGCCAATGATCAGGGAGCCTGTGGGGAATCGAGGATCTTGAGCAATCTGGGCAACGGTGCGTCCGGCGATATAACAACTACTCGGAACGGGCAGTTTCAGCACCTCGACCTGTCCTTGCTCAAAATGCATCATCGATTCCACTTCCGGGTATTCGATCGCCTTGACCATCGTTGCCACCGCCAAATCCACCGTGCTGATAATGTGACTGGCTTGAGCCAGTCGATAAGCTTCCAGAAAATCGCGATCGCGCATCCGCACCACGATATGGGAGATGCCATAACTTCTCGATAGGGTGGTCAGCGCCAAATTGAGCGCATCATCTCTTAAGGCTGCCACCACCGCATTGGCCTGTCGAATCCCGGCTTCTAAGAGAACCTTAGTACTCACAGCGCTGCCCTCAAATGCCATCACGCCAATTTTTTCCCGTGCAAAGCGGCAGGCAAGGGGATCGATATCAATGATAGCCACCGTATCTCCCTGGTTTAGCAATTGCTGGGCTAGACCCAGCCCGATCATCCCCGCACCACCAATGACCACGTACATTTTCATATCATTTAAAAATTACCATTACAGATTACTACAGGCAGTCTAGTTACCGGAGATTGCGGGTTATGGCGCGTGAAAACCCAGTGAAGTGGACAAGATGATACCGGGCAGCCGTTAATTTCGATGGCGAGGTGCTGAGGGTCGCGGCTTTGAAGGAGAGGTGCGGACAGACACCGCCGCCGCCCACAATACGGAGCCGCTCTAGGGGAGCCGAGTCTGCCATAGAGGGGAAGGAGCCCAGGGTATTAAGCCGTCCGTAACTATCCGTAATCTCTGGTCACAAAATATCGGATTTTTACCTGGGGGCAATATTCATTAACATCCCGTGAACTTGGGGGCAGAACCCTATCCCGATGGGGCAGGACGGGGGAGGATAGCTTTGTTAACGCCGCTAAAGCCTCTATTTCTAATCTCCTATAACTAAACTAACCCCTGGTGCTCATTTGCACCAGGGGCTATTTAATGGGGTCTCAGTTAAGCTTTCCCGCCTTGGGTTCCTTTACCCACAAGGGCCAAGTCAACTCCCTGCTAGGGGACGTCCCGGTTTACATTGTGATTAACCCCAGTGATCAAGGGCTCTTCACCGCCACCGCCGGAGTCAGCATCACCACCTGCTGGCTATCCGCAATAAAGCCAACGATATTGTAACCGCTGAGCACCGTCAGGGTAGAAACAGCCCCATCGATGGCGGGGCTGTAGGCCACTAACAGGTAAGATCGTTGCCGATAGACCGCCAGCCCCACCGCTTGGCCCACCTGCCGTTGAATGGCCTCGGCCGCCTCCGGTTGGAATTGGTAATCCACCAGGACAGCATAGCCCGGGCCCAGGGTTTGGGGGGCATAGGCCAGGGCGGCGGAATTGGCGGTGGGGGACGGGGTGCCCGGGGGGGTAGCGGTGGGATCCGGCGTGGTCGGGGTCGGTTCGGGGACGGGGGTAGCTGGGGTTGGCGCGGCCGGGCGGGCTACAAAGGCCTGCAACCCCTCCACCTCGGTCATGTACTGGGCCCAGGCATTGGCGTTCTCCAGGTTGCTAAAGCCACCGGCCCTGACCACCGTGTCATTCAGGTAATCACAAACCATGACCGTGCTACTGGCCGGCAGCAACTGCTGCACCCGCTGCCGCTCCACCTCCGTATTGCCCCGCACCAACAACAGGTACTCGTTGGCCTGGGGCGGCGGACAGGGGGGAAAGGCGGCCAGCAAAGGGGGGCTCCCCCCCAGGCCAACACTGGCCAAACCCCCACCGAGCACCCCTAACCACCCCAGCCGGGGGGAACGACGGGGACGACGTTGCCCCAATGTCGTTGCAGAAGAATCGCCCCTAGACTGATCAGACCTTTTTACCATTGCCTGCCTTACCTGCCAAATCTGCCAGCGATTGTAGCCTAAACCACCTGGCTTAACACCGGGCTTCACCGGAAAATTCTCCCCCGCCGGGCCGCTAGCCTAACCCCGGAGCTGAAATTGATCAAACTTAACCACCGCTGACCCGGGCTGGCGGGTATCAAAGTAGTAGCTGCTCACCACCCCCTCGGGCAGGGATAGGAGGCTAAAGGCGGTGAGGTCATTGCTGGCCAGGTAGGGGAGGGGCTGGCCCTGGCTATCTCGCTGGGGAGCCACCAGGCTGGGGGGCACCGGTTCCAGACCGTTGGGGTCTCCCTGGGCGATGTAGTCCTGCGGATTACCGTGGTCAGGCCCGGGCACCGGGCGGGTCTGATCGCGCCAGAAGGCGCCG
>CAYVMR010000146.1:0-6076 GCA_964452545.1 uncultured bacterium | reverse complement strand
GAGGTATCGGCCGGCCTGCCGCATCATCCACACCGGCGGGCGCTCCAGGGCTTCATGGCGGGCTGCCCGCAGCAAATAGGGAACCTGAGGGGTGGCGGTCGTGGTGGCTACGGTCATTGAGGCATCACCCAAAAAATCTAAAACAATGATTTATCGTAATGGTTAGCTTATCACTGTCCGATCCCCTGATTAGGGAATCTGACCGGATTTCGGCCAGGGGGGCAGCGACCGCAGGGGAACACTTCGCCCTAAAATAGGAAGCTGTCACCGGTTTGGCCCAAGGTAGGTTCCCCCATGGAGATTGTGAACTTTTTTGAAACCCTGGCGGGCAAGTGGTTTTCCCAGCGCACCACCCACTACCTGGGGGACCAGAGTTCCCAGGCCGGTCAGTCTAACCTGTTGATCGAGTTTCTCGGGCCGGAGGATGCCCGCCTGATCAGCCTCTGTCAACCCCTGGGTCACGGGGCCGATCAAGTCCTCTGCGGCCTGCAAATTGACCAGGACAGCCGGCCGGTGGAGACGGGGCCGCCGGTAAAAACCAGCAGTCTCATGGTGGTGCTGGCGGCCAGGGGCGACGCCCCCGGCCTGGTCTTACAACGCCATGGCGATCAGGCGGTGACCACCGGTCACTACCACCTGGAGGAGGAGATCCTCACCCTCACCACCGCCACCGATACCGGCACCCTGGAGGAGCGCCTGTGGTTCGCCAATCCTAACCTGCGCATGCGCACCAGCGTGGTGACCATCGGCGCCGGGGTGGCCCTGGCCAGTTTTTGTTCCGAGATTCGCATGGGTCTGGCCCGTTAGCAGGGGCTTAGCTAAGCCCTGGTTTGGCTGAGGCGATAAGAATTGCAACGATTCTCGGCCGGTGGCGGTTTTCTGCCTAGTCTGTCCCAGGCAACGCGATAGGATTTAACTAGGGACAGGTGCTTTGCCCCTGACCCGAGTTTGAAGGATTGGGAGGGCCCTATGATGAGTCCCATGCAAGGCGAAATTATTGCCCTGTGGATGGTCTTCTTGTTTGGCATGGTCTTCCATACCCAACTGGCGATGATGCCCTTGCTCTACGGCGCTGACATCGCCATTCCCCACTACCACGGCAAGACCCCCATTTCCCACCTGTGGATGATGCTGGGTTTCTTTACCCTACCGATGGGGGCGATCGCCGCCACCGCCCTCTACAGCTCGCCGGTATACCGTTTAGCCCACTTTGGCCTCACCCTGGTGTACTCGGTGTTAAACCTGCTCCACGTCACCATGGACCTGCGGGTACAGCCGATTGAATGGTACCAGATTGCCTTGATGCTGCTGGTGTTTGTCAACGGCCTGGTGCTCAACTGGGTGGCCTACCGGTGGATCTAGGGCAGATTCAACGACTTAAGCGGGGCTGGCGGTGGTGGCTGTTGGTGGTGGTGACGGCGGCCGCCATCCTGGGGTTTGCCGCCTGCCGGCCCAGCCCCCCTACCTCCGCTGGCCCGCTGCAGATTAGCGTCAGCATTGCCCCCCAGCGCTACTTTGTGGAGCGGGTGGGGGGGGAGTTTGTGGCGGTGAATGTGATGGTGCCCCCCGGCGCCGAGCCCCACACCTTTGAACCTAAACCCCAGCAACTCCAGGCCCTCAGCCAAGCCGATGCCTACCTGAAAATTGACACCGAGTTTGAAGCCGCCTGGTTGGGCCGGATGCAGGCCCTGCATCCGGCCATGGTGATGGTGGATACCACCCAGGGGATTGATCGCCAGCCCCTGCCGGGGGGGAGTGGCGGTGATGCCCCCGATCCCCATATCTGGCTATCCCCAGCCCTGGTGAAGGTGCAGGCCCAAACCATCTACCGGGCCCTGGCGGCCCTGGATCCGCCTCACCAACCCCAGTATCAAGCGAACCTGACGGCTTTTCTGGCGGACATCGATCGCCTGGATGGGGAGATTCGCCAGGCCCTGCAGGGGGTTAAGAATCGGCGCTTCCTGGTTTTCCACCCCAGCTGGGGCTACTTTGCCCGGGACTACGACCTGGAGATGATCACCATTGAGGTGGGGGGCCAGGAGCCCAGTGCGGCGGAACTGGTGGACCTGATTCGCCGGGCCCAGCAGGCTCACCTGCGGGTGGTGTTTGCCCAGCCCCAGTTTAGTCAGCAGGCGGCCCGCACCCTGGCCCAGCAGATTGGTGGAGAAGTGTTGCTAATTGATCCCCTGGCGGCGGATTGGCTGGATAATCTGCGCCAGGTGGCTAAAACCTTTGCCCGGGTGCTACGTGAACCATGAACCGGACCCTTCCTCCCCCCGATATTGAGCCAGCCCCGGAGGTGATGTGTCTCTCCCACCTGTGGGCGGGTTACGGTCAGGAGCCAGTGCTGGAGGACATTAACCTGTCGGTGCGGGAGTTGGATTTCATTGGTCTAATTGGCCCCAACGGCAGCGGCAAGACCACCCTGTTTCGAGTCATGCTGGGGTTGTTGCCCCCCCGGCGGGGTAGCGTTACCATCCTGGGGCAACCGGTGCAGCAGGGCCGCCGCTACGTGGGCTACGTACCCCAGCATGTGGAGTTTGATGAAGACTTCCCGATTCGGGTGGAGGATGTGGTGTTTTCGGGGCGGCTGGGTCGCCGGGGCTGGCGCCGCTCCTACGCAGAGGAGGACCACCAGATGGTCACCACCGCCCTGGAGGCGGTGGAACTGATCGATCAGCGCCACCGTCGCCTGGGGGAACTGTCGGGGGGGCAGCGTAAGCGGGCCTACATTGCCCGGGCCCTGGCCACGGACCCAAAAATTTTGCTGCTGGACGAACCCTTAGCGGGGGTAGATTCCCACATCGGCACCCACCTCTATGGGTTGCTCCAGCAGCTTAACCAACGTCTCACCATTTTGATGATTTCCCACGACATTGGGGCGATCTCCACCTGTGTGAAAACCGTCGGCTGCCTCAACCGCCGCCTCTACTATCACAACGAACGGCAAATCACTCCGGAAATGCTGGAAATTGTCTACCAATGCCCGGTGGATCTGATCGCCCACGGGGTACCCCACCGGGTCTTTCCCCAGCATCTGCTGGAGGAAATCACCTCCCCAGATCAGCAACCCTGGGGGCGGCAACCATGATCGAGGCCCTGCAGTTTGACTTCATGCGCCATGCCCTCCTGGCGGGGGTGCTGGTGAGTGTGGCCTGCGGTATTATTGGCACCCTGGTGGTGGTTAACCGGATTGTTTTCCTCAGCGGCGGCATTGCCCACGCCGCCTACGGTGGCATCGGGCTGGGTTACTTTTTCCAGATTAATCCGGTGATGGGGGCGATGGTGTTTAGCGTCATCGCGGCCCTGGCCATGGGCGGGGTACAGCGGCGCACCCGCCAGCGGGCGGATACCCTGATCGGGGTGATGTGGGCGATCGGTATGGCGATCGGCATCATTTTGGTGGATCTATCCGGGGGCTACAAAGCCGACTTGATGAGTTACCTGTTTGGCAGCATTCTCACCGTATCCCCCCAGGACCTGCTGATCATGGCGGGGCTAGATCTGCTGATTGTCACCCTGGTGGCGCTGTTCTATCGAGAGCTGCTGGCCATCTGCTTCGATGAAACCTTTGCCACCGTAATCAACCTACCCGTCAACCCCATCTATCTCACCCTGATGGCCATGATTGCCTTGACCGTGGTGATGATGATGCGGGTAGTGGGCCTGATCATGGTGATTGCCCTACTAACCATGCCCGCCGCCACCAGTAGCTTGTTTGTTAAGGGCATGGGGCAGATGATGGGCCTGGCCACGGTCCTGGGCATGGGGTTTACCACCATCGGTCTATGGCTGTCCTACCGGTTTAACCTGACCTCCGGCGCCACCATTATTCTGGTGGCTGGTGCGGTTTACCTGGCCAGCATCACCATCCAACCCCTGCTTAGCCGTTGGCGCCGCCAGCCATAACAATTCTGGCTGGAATACCCACGGCGGTCGCCCCCGCCGGAATATCCTCCAACACAACTGCGTTTGCGCCAAGCTTGGCGTGGTCGCCAATGGTGACTGGGCGAATCATCTTGGCCCCAGCCCCAATGTCCACATCGAAAGGTTTATCTTCAGATAATGTTGGGCAAGACCTTGTAAAGGTTAGACAAATTGCGTTACGTTGCCTGGGAGGAGATTCGTTAGTTCCTACTGACCTATGTTGAGTTGAACCAATGGTGGGTAAGGTCGAGCTGTTAGAGATGCTGATGCCCCTCGACCGGGGTATACGGGCCACCCCCGAGGACCGTCTGGCGGTGCAGGCGGCGGTGGTGCGCCTGGAGGATCTCAACCCCACCCCCGATCCCCTGGCCCATCCCGATCGCCTGGCGGGCATCTGGCAACTGCTCTACACCACCAGTAGCGAGCTGCTCAACCTGGGGCGACTGCCCCTCACCTCCCTGGGGCCCATTTACCAGGCGATCTCGACCGCCCAGAACCGGATCTATAATCTGGCGGAGGTGAATGCCCTCCCCCCCTTCGCCGGGCTGGTGGCGGTCACCGCTCGCCTGGAGCCCGTTTCCCAGCGGCGGGCGAACGTCTGCTTTGAACGGGGGGTGTTGGGGCTGCAGCGGTTGCTGGGCTACCGTAGCCCCCAACAGTTCCTCCAAACCTTGGAGCTGACCCCGAAGCTATCCCTGCTCCAGGGGGTTGATTTTTCCATCAGCCCCCAGCGAGCACCGGGTTGGCTGGAAATTACCTATCTGGATGACGATCTGCGCATTGGCCGGGGCAATCAAGGCAATCTCTTTGTGTTGCGTCGGGTTTAGGGTTGTTCTAGGCTAGGATAACTTCTCAAGCCGCTAAACTAGGGTATTGATTAAGGATCGACCGATCTGGCTACCCCTTGATTCCGCCACCATAGTGTTGATTACCTTGCCCCTATGTTGAACTGGCGTAAAGACCGTGGCTCTCCCCCCAGTCCTCCTAACCATGAGGTTCTGGTTAAGGCTATAGCCGCTCGGGCCCAGCAGCAGGTGAGCTGGGAGCAAATTCAAGCCTATCTACGCAACCGTGATCTTAGCCCTGAGCAGTTAGCCCAATGGATGACCAAGTATGGGGGAGTCCTGGTGCGGGAAAAGGACCTGGCGGTTGGTGAGGGTTTGTTGCACTTGAGTCAAATTGCTGAGGGCGAGCTGGCCGCCATCGCCAGGGTATTGGGGGAGGCGATGGTGGGCCCCTCCCCTGGGGCTAAGGCTGACGGGGAGGCCTTGGCTCAGGACACAGAGGCCACCGATCTGGATCCTCAACCCCCGACGACGGTCGATCCAACTCCAGCCGATTCGGAGGTGCTGGACCAGGTGGCCGCCTACCTGAGGGGGGACTTTAGCTTCGCCGACCCGGAGGGCCCCGGGCCCCTCCGATTCTGACCCTCCAGCCTCCCCAGCAGATCAGGCCCCACCCAAGCACCAGGGAACTTGCTAGAATTTGCCCTGATAGACCCTCTCCCCTTCTCCCCCATGGGCGATCTTCCCCCCGACCCTAACCCCTGGCCCATGGCCACCGATCGCCAGCTGGCCTCGGGCCGACGGCTTTACCACCGTCCCCACCCCCTCACCGTTCTGGGGCAGGCCCTGGGGGGTGGAGCCCTATTGCTGGCGGGGCTGGTGCTGGCGGGGCTGTGGCGATCGCCGGATCGCCTGGCCGCCCTCACCCGCGGCTGGCTTACCCCCACCGTCACTGCCCCCCAGGTGGATGTGCGCTCGGTGGTGGTGCAGCAACTGCGGGGAGCCAGTGACCTGACCACAGCGATTTTTGCCATGGAGGCGGTGGTGCCCAGCCGCAGCGATCGCAGCGTGGCCGGCTACGTGATCGGCTCCACCAACCTGCTCTACATCGCCTATGGGGAGGTACGGGCCGGGGTAGACCTGTCCCAAATCACCGCCCAGGATATCCAGGTGGGGGAGCAAACCAGCCTGCGCCTGACCCTGCCGCCGCCCCAAATCCTCGATAGTAAGCTGGACCTGACCCGATCCAACGTCTACGACTACGACCGGGGCTTTTTGGGGCTGGGGCCAGACAATGCCCCCACCCTGCAGGACCAGGCCCAGCGCCAGGCCCTGGCGAAAATTGAGGCTGCCGCCTGTAGCCA
>CAYVMR010000145.1:0-6078 GCA_964452545.1 uncultured bacterium | reverse complement strand
TTAACGTCTTCGTCCTGCCAAACCCGCTGCAATATGTCATCCTTCGTCACCACCTGTCCCCGGGCCTCGACCAGTACCCTCAGGAGGGCCTGTTGCTTAGGACTAAGGGCAATAGATTGTCCCTGTTTTTGCAAGAGGCCGTCCCCATGCAGACAAAAAAGACCGAAATAAAAAGACGGCTGGGATAGGGAGTGAGTAACGGAGACAGCGACCATGCCGACAGGGATTCGAGAAGAATCGGTAAGAATGCAGTAAAGATTACTTTACCTTTATTCCCTAACATATAGTTATAGGCCGAAGGCGAGGCAGAATGCCTTCCCAGGCCTCACGTTGATCTATCCATTCTGCTTCAGAGTTCTGGCCAGAGCTATAAAGTAGGCCGAATATATCAATAACTATCCTTCAGCCATGGTTCAAGACGATACCGTTGAATATAGATCTAGGAATGATCAGCCCATGAGACCCTGGGGAGCAGTTTCCACCCCTCCTACCCCCATAGCAACCATGGGAGGAGGTTTGACCATGTTTCGCTATGAGGCCTTGGCAGCAGGACAACTGCCAGAGGCTTGCTTAGTTAATCACCATACCTTGACTGTTATAGACCTGGATAGCAGGGCTATCTTGGCAGGAAAAATCGGTAACCAAAGCTATCATTGTCAACTCAAAGGTCATAGCCATATCATCTTGATCCCCGCTGGCGTTAGCCACCAGGCCATCTGGGACCAACCCATCGGGTTAACCATCTTCTATCTCCATCGCACCTTGCTCGATCAGATCGGGGCGAGGCAACTCAAGGTGAATAGTCCTACCCTGAGGCCCAAATGGCAAACCGATGATAGAATACTTTACTATCTGACTATGGCTCTGCAGACTTCGCTACTATCCAATCCGCGGGAGCTCTCTGTATCTTTGGGTGACCAATATCTGATCACCGCCCTAGTCACGCGATTACTGATCGATCATTCTGACTACCATCTGCAACCCCTGCTGCAGTTTAGCTCCGATCCTGCCCATTCCTCCCTGGAACCGACCTTGCGCCAGGTCAATAACTTGATGCTGATCCACGCCGGCCAATCCCTCACCGACACCCAGATGAGGGTCCTCACCGGCGTCCTTAGGGGACAACAATATGGTGAGATTGCCCAGGAATATAACCTGTCACAGGGGCACGTCAAAGGGGTGGCAGCTGAGCTGTGGCAAATTCTGTCCCACGCCCTAGGGCAACCCATTCGTAAAGCTAACCTGCGATCAATCTTAGAACGGCAAGACATGATGGCTGGTTAAGAACTTGCCCAGGGACTAGCATTTTCTTTGACAATGGGGGGATGGGATCGGGTTGTCGGTAGCCCCCGCCGTCAGGAGTTAAAGTAACCGCGATCGCTCCGGTTTGCGACGGCTATCCCAGGAGAGCTCCAGGGCTCGACGAAAATCCCCCATCGCCTGATTAGCCCCATAGCCCAGGCGAATACTGGTGTGACCGCGACCAATGTAAGCTTCCGCCAGATTAGGGGCGAGTTCAATGGCCTGATCAAAGTCAGCCAGGGCCCGTTGCCAGTCTTCTAGAAAGTAGTAGGCATAGCCCCGATCGCAATAGGCTAGAGCATCGCTGGGATTGAGGTCGAGGGCCTGGTTAAAGTCAGTGATCGCGGCCGGGTAGTCTGGCTGTCGGCTCAACACCCGACCCCGGTTAGCCAGAATCCGACTACAGTTAGGCCGAAACCCCAGGGCCAAAGTGTAGTCAGCGATCGCCCCGTCAATGTCACCCACCTGCGATCGCAGCAAGCCTCGACTATCGTATAAATCCGCCAGGCGAAAGCGCAAATCCATGGGGGTGTCCTGACTCAGGGTAGCATCAGGATTGTCGAGGGCCAAACCGACCAGGGTTTGATTGTAGGAGCGGTCCTGCAGAGCCGGATTCAGCTCCAGCACCGTCGTATAGTCTTCAATGGCGCCGGCAAAGTCGCCCAATTCATGGCGCAACATACCTCGATTAATATAGGCTTCGGCGTAGTCAGGCTGATGATGCAGGGCCTGGTTAATGTCCAGAGTCGCCTGATAGTAATTACCCAGCTGAAAGTAGGCTACCGCTCGATAGTTGTAGGCCTCAGGGTTATGGAGTTGATCCTCCAGCACCGCCGAGAAATCCACAATGGCCCACTGGTAAGCCTCGCGACGATTTTCTGCGAGGGCGGTATGGGCTCCTTGTTTAAGGTAGGCTAACCCTCGCCACAGCAGTACCTTAGCAAAATTAGGCTGTTCCCACAGCACCATGGAAAAATCCGTAATGGCGCCGTCGTAATCATCCAGGTCCAACTTGATCCGACCTCGAGTACCATAGGCTTTGATGGCCGAGGGCTGCAGTTCTACGGCGCGATCTAGATCCGCTAGGGCGCCACTGAGCTGTCCCAATACCCGATAAACACTACCCCGATTAATGTAAGCATTAACAAATTCCGGCTCCAGGCGAATCGCCTGGGAAAAATCCTCCACCGCCTGATCATAACGGTGCCAGTCACGGTAAGCGCAGCCGCGGTTGTAGTAGGTTTTAGGGCAGTTGGGATCGAGACGAGCAGCCTCAGAAAATCGTTCTATGGCATCCTCAAAATAACCCAATCGGGCCAGTTGAATGGCTGACTTAAGGTGTTCACTGACGGTGGGGCTCATGGGTGGATAGCTGAGAATATATCGCCAGAGGCTGTTCTTATTATGCCGGTTTTATTGAATCACCGGTAGAGGATCGGTGGGAGGCAACATTCTATCTACAAAGGCTTTATGGTTACTTATTATTACCTATCCTGATCTGGCTCAGACCTGCCCCCACGGCGCATCAGGCGCCCTGAACTCGCGGATGTAACATCAACCCAAACCGGCGTCGGTACATTAGCATAGGGGTGTTCTGACGGAGCCAACCGGATGCCGACTGACCCGATGGACTGGCAGGAAATCGCGGGTAATTGGGTGTTGATCCCCCCCAATCCACTGGCGGTGGTCCATTTCCTGGGAGGGGCCTTCGTGGCCACCGCCCCCAGCCTGACCTACCGGTGGCTGCTGGAAAACCTGGCTGAGCAGGGGTACGTTGTGGTGGCCACCCCCTTTGTCAACACCTTCGATCATGAGGCGATCGCCGAAACTGTCCTGATCAACTTTAATCGAGCCCTCCGCCAGCTCTACCAGTACTGGTTACCCTCGGGCACCGACCTACCCCTCTATGGCCTGGGTCACAGCATGGGCTGCAAACTCCACCTGCTCATTAATAGCCTCTGGGAGGTGGAACGCTGGGGTAACATTTACATGAGTTTTAATAACTATCCAGCCCAGCGATCGATTCCTTTTTTGGAGCAGGTGGTCCAATTTAGCCCGGCCTTGAATATCGAGTTTACTCCCTCCCCCGAGGCCACCCTCGCCCTGGTGGCCGATCAATACCCGGTAGCTCGCAATTTACTGATTAAGTTTCGCAATGACAGCCTAGATCAGACCCGACCGCTGTCCGAAGTACTGGTGCGGCGCTTCCCTGAGTTAACGACGGTGACCATTTTACCCGGTGGCCATACCACCCCCATTGCCCAGGACATTCCCTGGCAACCAGGGGATTCCTTCACCCCCCTGGATGCCCTCGGTCAATTTTTCAAACAAGAACTCTATCGGGACTTGAACCAACTTAAGCAAAGTCTGGTGCTATGGTTAAACTCTCCCCCGGTAGGCGTAGGGTAATACTCAAAAACTGATAACACTGAGGGGTTTACCCACCTCCCCAGGTCGACACGGTTGCGCTCACTATAGATAGGGGTATTATCAAAACCATAGGGTCCAAATTTGGGCGTATAGTGACAACAAGGCCATGACCTATTCTTCTTCCTCCTCCCGACGGGCATTAATTTTACAGCGGAGCTTCTCGCCCTTTGGCAACAAGCTGATCCAAAGTGGTTACGTTGACTCGGATCAGATGCATAAGGCCCTGGCGGAAAGTCGTAAAAACGGCCAGGCCCTCACCGACATTCTTGAATCCCTCACCGGGCAGCAACTGTCCCCCGAATTGTTGCGCCAATATAAAAAGCAACAATTGTTTGAGCTCAAGATCCTCTACGGGGTCGAATCCCTCGATCCTGAGCTGAATGATATTTCCGCGGCCCAAATTAGCCATCTGATCGATACGTTGATTCCGGTAGATACCTGCCGTCGCCATCGCCTGATTCCCCTGGCGGAGCAGGAAGGGGAAACCCCATCGGTTTTAGTAGCCATGGTGGATCCGGAGAACCTAGAGGCTCAGGACGATCTTAACCGCATCCTGCGGCCCCGCAACCTCACTCTGCAGCGCATGGTGATTACCAGCGAAGATTACCAACGCCTCCTGTCTGCCTATCTGGACGAGGCGGTGGCTCGTCAGAAGAAAGAGGAACTGGATGCTGCCGTAGACGTCAGCACCAGTCTTGAGGAACTCGACTACCGGCACGACCAACTGGAGGATATCCACGATACGGAATCCGATTTAGGGGAAGCCCTGAAGGATGCCGGGGCCGCGCCGGTGATTGCCCTGGTCAATAAAATTATGGTCAAGGCTTTGCAGGAAGGGGTGTCCGACATTCATATTGAGCCCCAGGAGGAGTTTTTACGGGTCCGCTTCCGTAAGGATGGGGTGCTGAAGGAAGCCCTGCCCCACATGCCCAAGAAGATTATTCCGGCAGTCACTGCCCGCTTTAAGATTATTGCCGAACTGGATATTGCCGAACGCCGGGTCCCCCAGGATGGTCGGGTGAGACGGATATTTCAGGGCCGTAAGGTAGACTTTCGGGTCAGTACCCTGCCCAGTCGTTGTGGGGAGAAGGTGGTGCTGCGGATTCTGGACAACGCCGCCACCCAGTTGGGGTTGGATCGGTTCGTCACCGATCCTGAGTCCCTCAAGCTCATCCAAGAAATGGCCTCCCGCCCCTATGGGTTGATTCTGGTGACCGGTCCAACCGGTTCCGGTAAAACCACTACCCTCTACTCCATGCTCTCGGAGCGTAACGACCCGGGTATCAACATTAGTACGGTGGAGGACCCGATTGAATACACCCTGCCAGGCCTGACCCAGGTCCAGGTGATTCGGGAAAAAGGCATGGACTTTCCTTCGGTGCTGCGGGCTTTTTTACGGCAAGATCCGGATGTGATTTTGGTGGGGGAAACCCGGGACTCGGAAACCGCAAAAACTGCCATTGAGGCGGCCCTGACCGGTCACCTGGTGTTGACTACCCTGCACACTAACGATGCCGCTGGGGCGATCGCCCGTCTAGATGAGATGGGCATTGAACTCTTTATGGTCTCCAGTGCGCTGATTGGGGTGCTGGCCCAACGGCTAGTCCGGCGGGTCTGCTCCAACTGCCGCATTCCCTACCACCCTACCCCTGAACATCTGGCTCGCTTTGGCCTCAGTGCCTCCCTCGAAGCCGACATTACCTTCTATAGAGCGAATAGCCTCAGCGTTGAAGAAATTAGCGAGGCCAAGGCTAAAAACACTCTCTGTGCAGCCTGCCAGGGGGCTGGCTACAAAGACCGGGTAGGGGTGTACGAAGTGATGCGCATTACGGAGCGACTGCAAAAGCTAATCTCCGACGGGGCACCGGCGGAAGTGGTGAAGGAAGCCGCCGTTGAAGAGGGGATGAAGACCCTACTGGCCTACAGCCTGGAGCTGGTACGACAGGGCCTAACCACCCTGGAGGAGGTGGAGCGGGTCACCTTTACCGATACGGGCCTAGAGGCAGAACTGAAGGCCAAGCGTAAAGCGTCCCTGACCTGCACCAGTTGCGCCGCAGAATTGCACCAGGAGTGGTTGGACTGTCCCTACTGTCTGACCCCTCGTTTCCACGACTACTAACTACCAGGTCCCTAGGGGGCCATTTCCTGACTTAACTTACCAGTCCATCCAGCCACACCACTCAGAACCCTAGAAAGGTAAGACCATGGAATTAATGATTGAAGATTTAATGGAAGAGGTGATTGAGCGAGGTGGGTCAGACCTGCACCTATCGGCGGGGCTACCTCCCTATATCCGCATCAGTGGTCGCCTCACCCCCACTGACCATGAACCCATGAGCCCGGAGT
>CAYVMR010000144.1:0-6112 GCA_964452545.1 uncultured bacterium | reverse complement strand
TGCTCCCCCAGGGGAAAGTGACAGGCCGCCAGCACCTCCTGGGGCAGATCGTAGAGAAAGTAGGACTGGTCTTTGCTGGCATCGATCGCCCGTCGCAGCTCGTAACGGCCACTCTGGGAATCGCGGGTCAGCCGGGCATAGTGACCGGTGGCGATGCGATCGCAGCCCAACACCTGGCGAGCATAGGCCAGCATCGGGCCAAACTTAACCGCCCGGTTGCACCGGGAACAGGGCAGGGGAGTGATTCCCTGACCGTAGCCCGCCACCAGGTAATCAACAATCTCCCGTTGAAATAGATCGCGGCTATCAACAATGTGGTGGGGAATGCCCAGGTCCTCACATAACCGGGCGGCGTCCACCATGCCCTCAGAGCAGCATTGGCCCTTCCCCTTCATTAACCATAGGGTCAGGCCCACCACCTCATAGCCCTGATCATGCAGGGTAGCGGCCGCGACGGAACTGTCAACACCGCCGGAGAGGCCAACCACGATTTTTTCCATGACGTTTCCACGGCCCGGTCAGGGCAAACATAGCGTTGGCCAGAACGCTTAGGACAAAGTTGATCGCTCAAGGCATAGCCCGGGTCGGCGTTCTGGCTCACCTCCACCAGGCTACAGCAATATCCCTTGTCATTTTAGCCCACTGCCCCGCTCCCCCACGGGTTTTAACCAATCCCCTTAAATCATAGATAGGGACTAAGCCCTGCCCAGGGTTACACTGGGGGCAGGTCCCCTTACCCTGGCTCGGGTGCCTTAGATCAGCCGCTTTCTCTACCGCGGGCCATCGCCCTGTTTTCCCTAGTCTCCGCCTATGCAAGAGTTTCGTGCTAGCCAAAGGCTTAACCTGCGAGTGCCCAATGGCCCCCTACCGATTGAGCATTACCTACGTCAGCCCCACCGGTTGGTGCAGGCCATCACCGACCCCCGCCGCGTCGATCAGCTCGAGGAGGGGCTTTACCGCCTCAGTCTGCGGCCCCTACAGTTTCTGGGCATCCATATTCAGCCCACCACCGATCTGCGGGTCTGGGTGCTGACCGATGGCACCCTCTGCCTGGAGGCGGTAGATTGTCAGGTCCATGGCCCGGCCTACCTTGACTACGTTAACCAATCCTTCTCCATGGGTCTGACCGGCCGGCTCACCCCCCAGCCCCAAGACCCCTATACCGCCCTGGTGGGCCAGGCGGATCTGGAGGTACAACTGGATCTACCCACCCCCCTCAACCTGATGCCCTCCCCCATGGTTCAGACGGCGGGAGGGCGGCTGCTCGGGGGTATTTTGGCCACCATCAAACATCGGTTAGAACGGCAACTGGTGGAGGATTACCAGGCCTGGGCCGATCAACAGGGTAGGGGTCTGAGCCCGGCGGACCACCGGCGAACCCGGGGGCAGGTGGTGTCCTAGGGGGCTGGGCGGCCTGTCTGACCCGCGAGGGCCTCCTGGACCTGCTTGAAGATTTCCTCAAATAGGATGATCGGGGCGCCGCCGGGAATCAATAGGTCGTTCATGATAAACGCCGGGGTGCCCTGTAGTTTGAGCTCCTGGGCGAGGGTCACATCGGCGCTGATGGCCGCGATCGCGGCAGGGCTCTGGCGATCGCGATTAAACTGCTCCAGATCCAAGCCCATGGTGGTGGCCAGGTCTAGATACAGGGCTTCTCCCAGGCGGTTTTGATGGACAAACAGACCATCGTGGTAAAGCCAGAACTGGCCCTGTTGCCCGGCGGCCCAGGCGGCGATCGCCGCCGCCTCCGCCTCGGGGTGAATCTGGGTGAGGGGAAAATGCTTAAAGACAAACAGCATATCCTCGGTGCGGGCCTGCACAAAGGGCTTCATCTGGGCCGCACTGATGGCGCAGTAGGGGCACTGAAAGTCGGCAAATACAAACAACACCACCGGGGCCGCGAGGTTGCCCCGGGTGGGGGAGTTACCGATCAGGGTGGGGCGGTCTTTGGTGGCGATCACCCGGGCCACGATCTGCTGGTGAGCTTCGCGACTGGGGGGGGGCGCGGCTTGGTCGCGGCGACTACGGACCATCCCCAGGCTGGTAACCAGGACCGTCGCAACCAGGGCTAGCACCAGCCAGCCTAGCCAGCCAGGGCGCGATCGCCCGCCGACCCCAGGTTCGGCCATTCTAGTCAAACCCCCGCTGGCGCCAGGGCTCTGGATCCACCGACAGACCATGGACGTAGAGCCCCCAGTGCAGGTGGGGCCCGGTGGAAGCACCGGTGGACCCCACCGCCCCAATCACCTGCCCCGCCTCCACCCGTTGTCCTTCCTGCACATCAATGCGACTGAGGTGGATCATGATACTCAGCACCCCCTGGCCGTGGTCAATACCGATGGTATTGCCGTGCAACTCAAACCCCTCTGCCACCCGCCCCACCAGGGCGATGTGGCCAGCGGCGGGAGACCGCACCGGTGAACCGGTACTGGCGGCGTAGTCCACCCCCCGATGGTAGTAATCCTCGGCGAACACACCATTGTAGTAACGACGCACGCCATAGGCGCTCCTCACCTGGCCCCCATTGGGGCGTACCATGGGCCCCTGCCAAAAGCGTTCGGGGGTAACCCGCTGCTTAAAGGCGGCGACTCGGTCAAACTCCCGTTGGGTGCCCAGATTTCGCTGTTGGGGGGAGAGGGTAATGCGCTGGGTAGGGAAGCGCCGCTGCCGCAGCCCCACCGCCAGATTACGGGTGGGCTCGGCGCCGGTCACCCGGATCACCAGACGCCCTGGGGGATCCAGAGGGGTGGTGGGAATCAGGGCTTGAAATCGCCCATCGGCCAGGGGAAAGGTAGGATGCTGACGGTTATTCACCGTCACCGTTGGGGCCGCGGCAACCTGGGGCTGCTCTGGACGGATCACCACGGCTAGGGTATCCCCCTGCTGAGGATTATCGGGGCGGATCTCGACGGTGTAGGCCTGGGCTTGACCGCCCCAGGCCAGGCTTAGCCCAGTAGCCGCCGCCCCCGCCAGCCAAGCTCGGCGGCTGAGGCCAGGGCCCTGGGAAGGCTGGGGTGATGGCTTAGGATTGGTTGGCATTGGCCTCTTTGACCGCGGCGTAAAACAGCAAGCCCGCCAGGGGCAGGGTGAGGCCCAGAATGGCCGTGGTCAACGCTGTCCCCCAATCAGGGGTACCGGAGGAAAGCTCGAAGATGGAGCCAACGGCGGCGATCGCCGCCACGCAGGAACCAGCCAGAAACAGGCCACTCTTAGGGGTCACAACATTTCTCCTGGGTTAAGAGGGGGGCAGCGCCGGCTAGACCTTGCCCCATGGATTAGGTTAGCCAGAACCCTGGGGACAGCAGTGATGGTTTCAACCTCAGGTCGGCGGGGGTTCTGGCAGATCGCCGACTATATCAGGGCAGCATAGCATGCCCCTAGGCGGTTACCGGCTGGACATGCTTAACCAGAAAGCCTTGTTTCTTCAGTTCCTGGGTGAGGGCCAGGTTGTTATTCACCCGATCCACAAACAGCACGCCGCTGAGGTGATCCATCTCGTGAAGAATGCAACGGGCCAGCAGATCCTGGGCCTGAATCCTCTGCGGTCGTCCATGTTCATCCTTGAAGGCCACCTCAATGGCGGCCGGTCGGACGACGTCTAGAAACACCCCTGGGATGCTGAGGCAGCCCTCCTGACCGACCGCCTGCTCCTGGGATGCCGACACCACCTGGGGGTTAACCAGGATCAAGGGGGGAGCGGCGGCATTCTCCGGATCCACATCCACCACCAGCACCTGCTTATTGACCGCCACCTGGGGCGCCGCCAAACCAATACCGTCGGCACTATACATGGTTTGCAGCATTTCTCGCACCAGCTGGCGAATCTCATCGTCCACCCGGGCCACCCGCTTGGCGGGCTGACGCAGGACCCGATCGCCCAGGGTATGGATCTCCAGGGGGGGCTGCTTGACTTTGGTTTTCTCAACTTGAATGGTGGCGGTCATAGCGATGGATTGGGATGACAAGGCTAACTCCCCTTTATCCTAACAAGACAGGGGCTGGCCTGGTGAGGGGCCGGTAAACCGTAGATTCCATAAAACTGTCAAGGGCGGGTGAAATCAGTAGTTTAAATTACAGACTTTAGCACTGGCTTGATGATCACTAGGGCTGTGTACTGTAGCAAGAGAGCGACCGTGAGTCATTCACCTGGAGATTTACATCCCCCACCGGCCCCATCTGGGCTGGAGGGAAGAATTGCCGCGTTTTTTAACTTCGCCGCCCTGGGCACTAACCTCCGCCGGGAACTCCTGGCCGGGGTGACCACCTTTGTTACCATGGCCTACATTTTGATTGTCAACCCTGGCATCCTATCCAATGCGGTTTTTCTGGGTGAATCGGGGGATTTGTTTGGAGAATTGGTGATGGCCACCGGCCTTAGTGCCGCCCTGGCCACCCTGGTGATGGGGCTCTATGGCCACCTGCCCTTTGCCCTGGCCCCCGGCATGGGGATCAATGCCTACTTTGCCTTTACTGTGGTTCTAGGGCTGGGGGTAGACTGGCGGGTAGCGCTGGCGGCGGTGCTGGTGGAGGGCCTGCTGTTTATCCTACTGACCGTTACCAAGGTCCGGAACCACATTGTGCGGGCGATTCCCGAGCCGGTCAAGCACGCCACCACCGCTGGCATTGGCTTGTTTATTGCCTACATCGCCCTCAAGAGTGCTGGCATCATCGTCGCCTCTGAGGCCACCTTCACCACCCTGGGGAATTTGCGATCGCCCCAAGCCGCCATGGCCCTGCTGGGGCTGGCCATTACCACCGCCCTGTTTGCCCGACGGGTGGCGGGGGCTTTGCTTTGGGGCATGCTGGCCACGGCCCTATTGTCCTGGCTGTTGGGGATTGCCCCCTGGCCCAGCGGCTTGGTGGCCCTACCCCAGCCCCCGGCAAGTTTGTTTGGTCAAGCCTTTGTCGGCCTAGGCGATCTGCTACGCATGAATGTCTGGCAGATGGTCAGTATTGTCTTTGTTTTTCTGTTTGTGGACCTGTTTGACACCATCGGCACCCTCACTGGGCTAGGCAGCAAAGCCGGCTACATCGATGGCGAGGGGCATTTCCCCGGGGTCGAAAAGGCCTTTATGGCAGACGCGGTGGGTACCACCGCCGGGGCCATTCTGGGCACCTCCACCGTCACCACCTACATTGAGTCGGCGGCGGGTATCGCCGAGGGGGGGCGCAGTGGTTTCACAGCGGTGGTTACCGCTGTGCTGTTCCTGCTGGCCCTGGTCTTCATTCCCCTGTTCTCTGGCATTCCCGCCTTTGCCACCGCCCCCGCCCTACTGTTGGTGGGGGTAATGATGATGTCCGGGGCCCGATTGATTAACTGGGAGGACCCGGCGGCGGCGATCGCGGCCTTTTTGACCATTATTCTCATGCCCCTCTCCTTTTCCATTGCTGAGGGGCTCGCCATGGGCTTGATCGCCTATCCCCTGATTAAAGCCTTTCAGGGCAAACTGGCGGACACCACCCTGGGCATGTGGATCCTGGCCGCCCTGTTTATCCTCCGCTATCTGTTCCTAGTCGCGGCCTAGGGCAGGGGGCTACACTGAGGCCCCATGGGGCCAGCCTAGGTCAGGTAAGTATACTGACCTAGGCTTTGCTCGTAGTGCTGCAGTAATAGTTGGGACTCCTCCAGGGTGATCTGGTTATCGTGCAGGGCCAGCTCCGATCGCCGCCGGATATTCTCAATCATGTCCTCCGCATCGTACTGCACGTAGCCCAGCACCTCGGTCATGGTGTCCCCCTTGACCACATGCTCTACCTGATAGCCCTTGGGGGTCATGTGGATGTGCACCGCATTGGTGTCACCAAATAGGTTGTGCAGGTTGCCCATGATTTCCTGGTAGGCCCCCCCCAAAAACATCCCCAGGTAGTAGGGTTTGCCGGGCTGCAGCGGGTGCAGTTCCAGCACATGTTTAACATCCCGCAGGTCAATAAACTGAGTGATCTTACCGTCGCTGTCACAGGTTAGATCCGCCAGGGTGCCCCGGCAGGAGGGGGTCTCGTTGAGGCGGTGAATGGGCAGGATCGGGAACAGTTGATCGATCGCCCAGGCATCGGGCATGGACTGGAACACCGACAGGTTGATGTAGTAGATGGAGGCCATACTCTGGTTGAG
>CAYVMR010000143.1:0-6113 GCA_964452545.1 uncultured bacterium | reverse complement strand
TCGACGGCTAAACTTTTATCTGGCGGCTAAATAACACCTAGACAGGGATCGGGATTAAGGCCTATCCCCTGGCACCCTAAATACCATGGCTCTTGCCGATTACCCAATGGCGCTTGAAAAAACGGGCCAGACTGGTTTCCTGCAAGGTTAAACAGATCGGGCGACCATGGGGGCAGGTGTGGGGACGCTGGGTCCCTTGCCAATCTTGCAGCAGCCTCTGCATTTCTGGCAAGGATAGGGGGGTGCCATTCCGAATGGCGGTGCGACAGGCAGTCGCCACCAGCGCTTTCTCCAAGTCGCCGCTGCCGCTCAGTTCGATCAGGGCATCCGCCAGGTCATGACGCTGGATCAGGGGGGCGGGCGCGGTGCGGACCAGCCAGCCCTGGGGGCCAAAATTCTCTACCTCCAGGCCCAGTTGCCGGAGATGGTCCACCTGGATCACTGTCAATCCCTCCAACACCAACGGACCCGGTAAGCTGACTAGTTGCCAATCCTCCTGCAACCGTTCGTAGACGACTCGCTCGTGGGCGATGTGTTGTTCGATCAAACACAGGCCATCGCTCTGTTCGGCCAGAATGTAGCGCTGATGGACCTGGGCCAGGGCCCTGAGGGTAGGCAACGGAGATGGGGAAGGGAGGACATCGGAAAGATTCACCGATGATCTCTCTAACCAGCCATAGTGCCCCTGGGGTTCAGTGGTTTTAGGCCCCTGGAATAGGCTGACCAAGCCCGGGGTAGGGCCTAGCAGACCCTCGACAGTTCGTCGAGCCTGGTCTAACCAGGTATCAAACTGGTGCAGATAAACCATCGACTTATCCGGGCTGCGATGCCAGTCTACCTGATCAGGGGGCAGGCGCAGATGGATCAGCCACAGGGGGTAACGATGGCGCGGCAGGGTGTGGCGGAAGGCCTGCAACAGCCCTACCTCAAACTCAGGGAGGGTGACCACCCGACCGTTAATGGCTAACTTGAGCCAGTCGGGGCGGGGGCGATGGTAGCGATCGGGAAGGCCAATCAGCCCGTAGCACCGCCCTGGACCTGAGGTTTCCCGTAAATCAACCGCCGTTACCGCCGGTAGCATCTGCGGCAGTAAGCCGCGAGGGCTAGGACTGGGGGTCAGGGCCAACCAGGGGTGGTCATCGATCATAACGTTCCAGGTTACCTGGGGATGGCAGAGGGCGGCATGGTAAATCACCCGCTGTACCTCTCGCCGTTGTCGGCTCAAGGGGGTTAGCCCCGGGCAGCGCCCCGGCCAGGCGGAAAATAACTGGGTAAGGGTAGCGATGGTGCCCGGGGCCATGGCCACGGGGGTGGGGGTGAGGGCCTCTCCCTGGTGGGAGTAAGTCACCTGCCAACCCGTTTCACCGGCGGTGCGACTCCAGAGACAGAGGTCTCCCACCTGGGCTAGACTATGGAGGGCCTGCCCCCTAAACCCCAAGGTGCTGACTTGCCAGAGATCGGGTTCCGTATAAATCTTGCTAGTGCTATGGGGGGTCGCCGCCCGCTGTAGATCGCTGAAGCTGAGACCCAACCCATTATCCGCCACCTGCAGGCGGCCCGCCTGGGGCCAAAGTTGCACCGTGATCCGGGTGGCCTGGGCATCCAGGGCATTTTCCACCAGTTCACGGACCGCCGCGGCCAAGCTGTCGACTACCTGCCCAGCCGCCATCTGACTCGCTACCGGCGCTGGTAAGGGTTGGATGCCATGGGTTTGGCCCGGATCCTTGGATGCAGGACTGTTGGGGAGAGGGCTCATCAAGGCGAGGTAACGATAGGGGGAGAGAACAACAAACAGAGGTCACTAGTCGAACTGACAGTCCTGGGGTTGCACCCCTGGCTCAGGACCAGGGGTGACCACTCAACCAGGGTAACCCCAAGCCACCGGCCTGCCACCCTGCACGTCGGTTGGTGCCCCGCCG
The DNA here is from genome assembly GCA_964452545.1 of uncultured bacterium. Lineage (GTDB taxonomy): Bacteria > Cyanobacteriota > Cyanobacteriia > Phormidesmidales > Phormidesmidaceae > Nodosilinea. The sequence continues at coordinate 4,194 of CAYVMR010000143.1, read as the reverse complement.
CTACAACCGATTCAGGCGATCTGTACCAGGTCGGGGAAATGGGCTAATAACTGGTCACGGCTGAGGCTATCCTGCTCGTCCTGAGGGGTCCAAAGCAGCTCATAAACCAGTAAGTCAGCGGGGGTAATTGCCCCTAGACGTCGGAGGGCGGCCTGCAGGTCACTGGCGGAGTGCAGGGGTTGGGTCAAGAGGGGGCGATCATCGGTAGTGGCGACCAGCAGGGTAACTACGATGTAGGCGGCGGGTTCACCCTCACCGATGGCGGCATAGCTCTGCCGACGAACCTGCCCCCTGACATTGACCAGGGTCTCCTGGGCAAACTTACTGCGCTCCGTAATGGAGAGTTGCTCAAATACCTGAGCAGCCTGTTGTCGGCTGCCCAGGGTTTGGCCGCTGATGCGGGCGTGGGACCAATATTCTGGAGATCTCAACAGGGCCAGGACCGACTCCTGCAGCAGACGATTTAACCCTGCCTGACTATCCAAGTCTGGGGCCAGGGCTAGGCTGGTTAACTGCTTTTGTAAACCGCGGGCACTGGACAGCAGCCCCACCTGCAAGGCGGTCACCGTTACCCGGTCGGCGCTACCCCCAGAATTCCGGTCTGACCCCTTTAACTTCAGCAAATTAAAAATTATCGGCAAAAGGGCAAACCCGAGCACCGCCAGCAGAAAAATCAGCCCCACGTCCCCCCCGAGGGTAACCCCGGAGCTCGGGTAGCCCATGTAACCGCCTGGGTAGGGCGAGGGAGGGGCAATCACCACCGGCCCCCCCCTGGGATAGCCATAGGGTCCAGATGGGTAGCCATAGGGTGGGGGTTGCGGCCAACCTCCACCGTAACTGTCCGGGGTGGGTCGAGCTTGAGCCCCCCCCGATGGGCTAGGGGATGGCCGGACACTCGGGGAGGCATCGAACCCCCCTCCCCGGGCTCGACCGCCCGAGGTCAACCCCAGGGGGATGGTATCCGACCCGACCAGGGCTTGGGGTTGGGGTTGGAAGCGCAGGGCGGCCAACCGATTTTCCACCAGAAAACCGAGGCAGCTGAAGACCAGGCAACTAATAATAGCGATGTAAACCTTTGCTGAGTGCCCAAGTTGAACGGGATCAGGCTTAACGTGACGGCGGTTAGGTGACATGGACTCGCCCTGCTAACAACATCAGTAGGGAGGGAACGGTGGCCGGCGGTCTGAGGTATAGTGTGGGTGCACCGCTTGGAAACACTAGCCTCAGTCTGTCCCAGGATGTGGCCCAAGACTGTTTCATACTACTACCTTTCCCATCCCATGAGCGATCTGCCCTCCCCCCTGCCTACCCTGTTACAGCCCGTCCCCCGATCGCCAACCTCGCCGCCGATGGCGGTCTGGGCTGATCGGTCCGCCGGGGCCGGGGGCTTGGTGGCCCTAACCCCGTCCCCCATCATTGCCCAACAATTTGATCAGGATATCTTGGGTGACATTTCCGATGCCTGGACCAATTTCATTGATTCTGGCCAGGTCTGGGCCCTGATTATCGGTATCGTATTGGGCTATATGATCCGTAACCTGACCGCCTATTGAAGACTCAGACCAGTGAGGATAGGCTTCATAAAATCCTCGTCTAATCTGGGCCTGGCGTGAGGCTAGGGTTGACCCGGGGTCAGCCCTATTTCCTTGAGTTTAATTTGAAGGTATGACTAGGGTATCTCCCTGACCTGGTGATGGGAGTGGAGCTACCCTAGGGGGAGACCATGAGCCATCAAACTCAACCCAATATCGTAGTGATTGGTGGTGGTACGGGTATTAGTACTCTGCTATCGGAGTTTAAGCAGGCGGCGCGGGTCACCGCTATCGTTTCGATGATGGATAGCGGCGGTAGCAGTGGGCGCCTCCGGGATGAGCATGGTATTTTGCCGCCGGGGGACGTGCTCAAATGTATTGCCGAGCTTTTACCCTACACCCCCCAGGGGCAAAAGTGGCGGGATTTGCTGAGTTATCGTTTCCATAAGGGTAATGGCTTGAAGGGCCATAGTCTGGGTAATCTGTTGTTGGCGGCGGCCTACGACTGGGAGGGGGGGCCGTCCTTTGGCATTGAGGCGATCGCCAACCTGCTCACCATCCAGGGTCAGGTGTTGCCGGTTACCCTTAACGATGTGGACCTGATCGCGAAGCTCAACAATGGCCAGGATCTGGTCAGCGAGGCCCAAATTGATCGACGGGTCAACCTGGAGGAACGCATTGAATATATTTACCTTTCTCGCCGAGCACAAATCTATAAGCCGGCTACCCAGGCCATTTTAGCGGCGGACTACATCATCATCGGGCCCGGCAGCCTATTTACCAGTGTCCTGCCTAATTTTCTGGTGGAGGGCCTGGTGGATGCCCTGATTGCCGCCAGTGCCCCCAAGATTTACATCGTTAATCTGGTTACCGATCCGACGGAAACCTCTGGCTACAAAGCCTCCCACTTCCTGGAAAAAATCTACGATTACTACGCTCAAGGCCACCGTCTCGACTACGCCCTGGTCAACACGGGGGCGATTCAGGACCGACTGCAACGGATCTACGCTACGGAACATAAGTTTCCGGTGGAGGCGGATTTAGATCGCTGCCAGGCCCTGGTCACCGGTCAGGCGATCGGGGGTCAGTTCGGGACGGGGAAAACCGTTCTGCGCCATGACAGTCGGGCAATTCTAGAGGCGGTGCTGGGGTTAGGGACCGGTGCGAACAGCAAAACCCCGACCCGGTTAAGCCCGATCGCCAGCCCAGCCCCCTTCAGCCAACCGACGGTAGCCTAGGGTACGGGAGGAGACATCAGGATGTAGACATCAATTAGCTAATGCTGGTCTGCAGGGCTGTCACCACCTGATCGAGCCCCACCGATCGGGAGGCCTTGAGTAGCACCCGATCGCCGGGCTGCAGCATTCCCTTGAGGGCGGCCACCAGGCTGCTGTGGTCAGCAAAGCTCTGGCTGGGGACGGTGGCGGCCCCCGTGGCCAGGGCCAGGGCCTCGGCTGGGTCCGCCAGGATCAACAACTGATCAATCCCCAGTTGCTCCACCACCGCCCCCAACCGCCGGTGCAGGTCCAGGGAGTGATCGCCCAGTTCCTTCATGGTGCCCAGCACGGCGATGTGGCGCGGCCCAGGGGTTTGGGCCAGCAGTTGGAGGGCCGCGGTCATGGACTCAAGGCCAGCGTTGTAGGTTTCATCCAGCAATAAAATGTCGTCACCCAGGGGAATCCGTTGGGCTCGACCGGCGGGTAACTCCACCCTTACCCCCCCACCCAGGGTTGTCCAGTCCAGGTCCAAGGCCACCATGACGGCGATCGCGGCCAACCAATTCAGGGCATTGTGGCGACCCGGCAAGGGTAGGGGTAGGGGCACCCCATTCACCACCAGGGTCTGGTCATCCGCCCACTCACCCTGGATATCCCCCCCCTGCAGGCCAAAACTAAGGGTGCGTCCGCCCCATACCCCCCTGGCTGTAGCCATCAACCGGGCATTGTCGTGGTTGAGCACGGCGATACCCTGGGGGGGGAGCTCCGCCAATAACTCACACTTGGCGTCGGCGATGGCCTGTTCTGACCCCAGCCGGCCAATGTGGGCGGTGCCAACGTTGGTAATTACCGCCACATCAGGGCGAGCCGTGTGGGTCAGTAGGGCAATTTCCCCCGGTCCCCGCATGCCCATTTCAATCACCCCAAAGTCATGGTGGGGCTCGAGTTGCAGTAGGGTTTTGGGCACCCCAATTTCATTGTTAAAGTTGGCCTGGGTTTTCAAGACCTGGCCCTGGGTCCCCAGGGCCGCGGCCACCAGCTCCTTGGTGGTGGTCTTACCCACTGACCCGGTAATGGCCACAATGGTGGCCCGTTGCTGCTGCCGCCACCACTGTCCGAGGCGTTGGTAGGCCGCCAGGGTATCGGCCACAGGGAGCACCGCCGGTGGATGGGGCTGGTGCTGCAGCCAATCCTGCTGCACCACGGCAGTGAGGGCGCCGCCGGCGATCGCCGCGGGGACAAAATCATGCCCATCAAACCGGTCCCCCGCCAGGGCCACAAACAGGCTGTTGGGCTGCAGCTGGCGACTATCGGTGGTGATTTGTCCTACCCAGCGCTGTTGGTCCTGGGCAGGGAGATGGTGGAGGGGGGCCTGGACCACGGCGGCTAGGGTGTCGAGGGGAGCGAAGGGGGGCATAGATCGGAGGAAAGGACTGGACCCATAA
>CAYVMR010000142.1:0-6142 GCA_964452545.1 uncultured bacterium | reverse complement strand
TAGCGATGGCCTGCGATCGCAGCCAATCAAACAGGGCCAGACAGCCTTCGGTGGGTTCCACCGGCTGGGTGCGGTAGTGGGTTTCAAGAATGGTGCGGAAGCGATCGTAGGAGGCCTCGACCCGGTCGGTGTAGTCGGGGTGGTCGGCGCCCAATTGGTCGGCCCAGAGGGTTTGGAAGACCCCCTTTTTGGGTAAGCCCATCATCCCATTGACCCGATCGGCCTCGGCCTTCAGCTCAGTTTGTTGGGCGGCTTCGAAAAAGCAGTGGAGCACTTCGTTGTCGTCTCGGACGGTGGTACCGGCCATGTCAAAGACGATGAGTTGGATAGGGGACATGGAAAAATATCGGCTAAGGGGATGGTGGGTGGTTAGGGCGTTGTGCTAGCGGCTCAGCCAGGCTTCGGACCGATGGCGCCATCCTTTGGTAAGCCAGGAGTAGAACAACCGCACGCCGAGGCTGGTGAGCACAATCAGGGTAGACATGGCAGCGGCAGCGGCGATATCGCCGGCATCGTCCATGTTGACGATGGCAACGGCGGCTAGGGGAAGGTTGGCCGGGTAGAGAAAGATAATGGCAGAAATGGTCACCATGGCGTTGACAAAGAAATAGATGCCAATTTCTAGAATAGCGGGCAGGGAGAGGGGCACCGTGACTCGCCAAAAGGTTTTGTAGAAGGGCACCGACATGGAGGCGGATACCGCTTCAAATTCGGGGTCAATTTGCTTGAGGGCGGTGGTGGCGGTTAAAAAGCAGACGGTGTAGAAATGGATGATATTGGCGATCACTAGCAGGGCCATGGTGCCGTAGAGCCCCCGGAAAGGGTTGTAGATGGCCAGACCACTGAAGGGAAGGCGCCAGATGGGATTGTTGAAGAAAAACACATAGGACAGACCCAGCACCAGCCCCGGTAGCGCCAGGGGAATGGTAGAAAGAAAGTATTTGAGCGATCGCAGCCACTTCAGGCCCCGTCCCTTTTCCACCAGATAGGCACCGGTAAACACAATGGCGGTGCCAAAAATTGCCGTGTAGAGGGACATGCGAATGCTATTCCAGTAAGCCCCATAGCCACCGCCCGCCACCTTGCCAAAGTCGTAGTTTTTCAGGCTGAAGGAAAGGTCGTAGGGCCAGGTGCGCACCAGCGACCCCAGGATGATGGTACCAAACACCGTTAGCACAAACAGCACCACCAGGGCACAAAAGATAAACATGGCCCAGTCGAGGGGCGGGTTAGGTTTAGGCTGGAGGGGTACCGACTTGGCGCTCACCAGGGCCGTTTGCCGCCGCTGCACCAGGCGGTCTATCACAAAGGCCAGTACCGAAGGAATCAGCAAGAATACGCTGATGGTAGCCCCCATGGCAAAGTTTTGCTGACCAATCACCTGCTTGTAGATATCGGTGGCCAGCACGTTAAAATTACCCCCCACCACCTTGGGCACACCAAAGTCGGTGAAAGCCAAGATGAAACAGACAAATAGGGCGCTAATCAGGCCATACTTAACGCTGGGTAGGGTAACGGTGAAGAAAGTTTTAATCGGAGAGGCACCCAGCACGGTGGCCGCTTCATAGAGGCGGGCGTCGGTCAGATTGAGGGCGGTGGTCATAATAATGATCGCCTGGGGCAAACAGTAGAGAAGTTCCCCCAGCACAATGCCGTTGAAGCCGTAGAGGTTGATGTTCAGACCGGAGAGTGCTCCAAACAGGCCAGTGGTCACCAACCCCTGGTTGCCAAACAGAAAGATCAGCCCGATCGCCACTGCCAGGGGAGGGATATAGAGCGACAGCAACCCCAGGGTACGAAACACCTTTTTCCCTGGCATGGCCGTGCGGGTAAGAGCGTAGGCGTAGGCAAAGCCAATCCCCACCGAAATCAGGGTGGTGGTCAGGGCCACCGCCAGGCTATTGGTGAAGGACTGTACCAGGGAGGGGGTGGTCAGATAGGTGAAGTAGTTCCCCAGGCCTACCCAGTTGCCACTGGTGTCTTGAAAACTGCGGGCAATCATCGGCATCAGGGGCAGCACCACCCCGACCAGCAACCATAGGGCACCGAGGCCGAGCAGCAGGCGCATAATCCAGGCTTCGGCATCGATGGCGCGGGGGCGATCGGGGGCGAGGGGACGGGGGGCGGTGGTGGTCATTGGGAAGGTGGGTAGGGGGTGGGGAGTGGATGGGTGGATAAGTAGTGGTGCTTTAGAGACGGGTAAGATAGAGGGGGGTAGCCGTGATTATGCTCTCCCAACCGACTGAGTGCCCGGCCCATCCCCTACCGTTCTTCCTGAGGGAAGACCCGGATCATCTCGGGGGGGAGTTGAATGGTCAGAGCCTCAAGGGAATCACTGCCCATGCTTCGGGCCCGGTTGGCGGAAATTTCCAGGGTGATGGGTTGCCGGGCATTACCCGCCAGGCTGAGCTCCAGTCGGTAGCCAGAGCCAAGAAACTCGCGGCTGATCACCTCCGCCTCCACCGGGTTGGGCAGGGGGGTGGACGGCAGGGCATCGACCACCCGGATATCTTCGGGGCGAATGGCGATAGTAATGGCCTGCCCTGGGGGCACGGTATTGTGGGGAGCGCTGAGCAGAATGTTGCCACAGCGTACCGTATCGGCTGTTTCCACCACCCCATCGAGGAAATTCATCACGCCGATGAAGTTGGCCACAAAGGGGGTTTGGGGGCTCTGGTAGATGCTATTGGGGGTGCCCACCTGGGCAATGTAGCCCTTGTCCATTACTACAATGCGATCGGCCATGGCCAGGGCTTCGGCCTGGTCGTGGGTGACCATCACTGTGGTGATGCCGAGTTGCCGTTGCAGATCGGCAATTTCCGTGCGGAGTTTTACCCGCACCTGGGCATCCAGGGCGGAGAGGGGCTCATCCAGCAGCAGTAGACCGGGGGAGAGGGCCAGGGCCCGGGCCAGAGCAACCCGTTGCTGCTGACCACCGGACAGTTGGGCAGGGTACTTGTGGCCCATGCCCTCTAACCCCACCATGGTTAACAGTTCCGTGACCCTGGCCTCAATTTGGGGCTTGGGCACCTTCTGGTTTTGCAGCCCGTAGGCCACATTCTGATTCGCCGTCAGGTTAGGAAATAGCGCATAGGACTGGAACACAATGCCAAAGTCGCGCATGGAGGGCGGCAGGTTTGACACATCCTGGCCCCCCTGAATGACTCGTCCTTGGCTTTGCTGCTCTAACCCAGAAATAATCCGCAGCAGGGTGGTTTTACCGCAGCCACTCGGTCCCAGCAGGCAAACAAATTCCCCTGGGTAGACATCCAGGTAAATATCCTTGAGGGCCACAAATGGGCCAAAGGTTTTGTGGACGTTTTCGATCCGCAGGTAGGGCTCCTGGATGGAACGGCGCTCCACCGCTGGGTCCAAGGAGGTACGGGGCTCGGCCACCCTGGCGGTTCGGTCTTGCTGATTTAATTTGGTGGATAGGGGCTGGTCGGAAAATGTCATAGTTACTAGCCTATGGAAAACGAGGGAAGGCATTAGCCTTCCCCGAGGACACTATCCCTTACTCTTTCTTAGGCTCAGACTTAGCGTCATAGCGCTTGGTCCATTCCGCCAGGATCCGGTCACGGTTTTGAGCCGCCCAGGCTAGATCGTTATCCGCCAGTTGCTTCTCTGGATCGGGAGGGAACCCTACCGGCAACTTCACATCGGTTTTAACCGAGGTGATCGAGAAGTTTTTGGCGTACTCGGCCATCACCTCGGGGGAAATCGCCCAATCTAAAAAGGTTTTGGCAGCATCTTTGATTTGGGGCTTTTTTACCAGGGCATTGGCTTCCACGTCCCAACCCGAACCCTCGGTGGGAAAGACGGCCTCAATTGGTTCGCCGTCATTTTTCTGTTTCACCGCCCGATAATCAAAGGAAATACCGATGGGAAATTCCCCCTGCCCTGCCGCCTTGCAGGGGCGAGAACCGGAGTGCATATACTGCGCAATATTTTCGTGCAGCTTATCCAGGTAGGCCCAGCCAGCTTGCTCACTGCCAGCATTTTGAAGCATTGATGATACTGACAGGAAACCCGTGCCGGAGGAAGCCGGGTTAGACATGACGATGCGTCCCTTGTACTCAGGCTTGGTTAAATCAGCCCAGGACTTGGGAACGGGGATGCCCAGCTCGGCGGTTTCCACCGTATTCACGCAAAAGGCAGACATCCATACGTCAATGCCTACCCACTTGGGAGGATCGGCCTGGTCTCGAAAGCGGGAGTTAACCGCCTCCAGCCCCGCTGGGGCATAGGGCTCAAGCAGGCCCTTTTGATCGGCTACCAGTAGGCTGGAGGCCGCCGTGCCCCAGACCACATCCGCCTGGGGGTTATTCGCCTCCGCCAGTAACTTAGCGGTAATAATGCCGGTGGAGTCGCGCACGATATTTACCGTAATATCGGGGTTCTGCTCTTTAAAGGACTCCAAATAGCCGCTAATTTGATCATCCTCCAGGGCTGTGTAAACCGTCAGTGACCTGTCCCCGGAGCCGTCAGGGGTGGATGGATTTTGACTTAAATCTTCCTGTGAAACGGCACAGGCCGTTACCATCACAGTCACCATACAGGATGCTATGGCGAGGCTAAAAAATTGTCGCCACCGGGGTCTAGCCAGGCGAGCCAGGGCTTCTCCAACCCTCGCAAATAGGGAACTGATCATGGTTAAGTCTAAACAAATGAGTTATCGATTCCATCCTAGGGGAAGGCTCTGTTCCTTGTGTAAAGGCTAGATTATGGAATGACTTAGAGAAGATTATCTCAAGATTATTTAGACTCAGTAGATCATAAAGCATTGAGACAGGGGCCTACATGCATAAAAAAGGGGTAGGGTCAGGCTAGAAGATAATTAAAAAATAGCCATGACGACCGGCCCTCTTTTAGCAGGGCCTACAACCGCCTTGACTGACGAGGCAACCCTGACTGCTGCCCTAGGAGCGCTTGGATTACCACATTCGCGTCCTATGCCAAGTATAGGGGCGTGCTGTAATTCTTCTATCGAATTTGCACCTCCCCACAACACAAATGCAGAAGAAACAGACGTGAGTATTCCAAGGAAGCCTAATATGAAAATCAGATTCTTGGCATCTGTCTTGCCCCATGAAAAACCAAGTGCTGCAAAAAGCAATCTTTGCAAGGTTATGAACCATGTAATGCGATGGTTAACCAAATCATTTTCATGCATAACTCGCGGTCGATCACCCCCTTCGGCGGGCGATCGCGGGCCTGTCTCCCCATGACCTCAGCACAACCTTGGTCGGCCATGGGGGGGTGACTGGCGGCGCGATGGCATAGGCGGCCTGAGGCGGTCAAACCAGCAGCGGCGGTTAGTCGTCGGCCTCAGGGACTATGTTATGCAGCGGCTTTACTCACCACGCCACTGTTTGCAAACTTTCTACTTCTTGAAAATGGGCATCCCGTGTCACCAGAATCAGATCATGTTATAAGGCAACGGCTGCAATCCAGACATCATTTTCAGGCAACGGACGACCTTTGAACCTCAGTTTATTCTTAACTTCACCATATTGCCGAGCGGTTTCAGCATCACACACCAGTATTGCGCTACCAGCTACTAATTCATCAACTTTTGCTAAATTTGCTCCAACTCGCCCTGATTTCCTGGCTCCATAGCATAACTCTCCAATAACAAAACTTGGAATGAAAACTTCGCTGGCTTAAGCAAGATTATCTTTGACAATCGCCTCATCTGCAAAGAGAGCAATGATGATGTTGGTATCAAGCAAATATCTACCACTCATCAACATCTACCCGTTCACAATCTCGCTCGATCGCTTCACCCATTAATTTAAGATCGTCAAGAGAAATTGAACCTGCAAAACGCAGCAATTGTTGTCCTGGAGTACCTCGTAGATCGGCTTTTACCAACACCCGAATAAATTCAAGCACTTGCCATTGCAAATGCTGAGGCATGATCTTTAATTGCTCAACTACCTCGTCGATGATAGAAATATTCATATTGCCCTCCTTCGTACTATTCTATTATCCTTAGCGTCGCCTTAGTCGCCGGTGCGGTGGGGCTAATCGCTGGCGGTAGACCTAGCCTCAGGAGCCGTAGTGGTGGAGCGATCGCGGCTCCTGCAATATCCCAGTTAAGTCGATCGATAGCCCCCTTCGTTGGGCGATCGCGGACCTG
>CAYVMR010000141.1:0-6146 GCA_964452545.1 uncultured bacterium | reverse complement strand
AAACTAAAGGGCGGCAATGTCCCAAAGCAAGCCCAGGGTAATCACCAGTAACAGGGTACCAGCCGCCGTATCGAGGGTTTGGGGAGAAACCCGTCGGGCTAACCACTGTCCTACCCACACCCCCAACAGACTGGTGGTTACCAGCGCTGCCCCTGCCCCCAGAAAAACTACCCAAGGGGCGTCGGACTGGGCACTGATCAGCAGGGTGGTTACCTGGGTTTTATCACCCAACTCAGCTAAAAAGATGGTGATGAAGGTGGAGCCAAACACTCGCCAAAACCGGATAGGACCGTGGTCAATGGAGGACTGATCAGACGCAGGACTAGACACAATCAGGCTCACCGTAACAGAGCGCGGAGGCTAGGGGGTGGGGCTGCAACCCCAGTCCGATCATGACATTACTGCTCGCCCTTAGCATCCTGAACATCCTTCACTACTTCTGGCTAGGCAGGCTCAAGCCCCTTGCCTTGACCAGCCCATCGAACCAGTTATACCTTAAAGCCCCACGGCTTGGTTAAATCGATCTAACTCGGGGCTATCCTCGCCGTAGAGATCACGAATATGCTCTTGACAACAGTCAATGGCGAACCCATCCAGGTCCTCGGGTTCAATCCCAAACATTGCCTTGAAGGTTGTGGGGGTTACTCGACAAAAGTCTGGACGCTTGTCATAGATAGTACAGAGCCGCCGCTGACCGTCATAATGGATGCACCATCCTTCTGGCCCCACTAAACTGAGGTAAAGCGCTAATTGCTCAGGAGTCAGATAGTCCTCCAACTCTGGACGTTCGGTGGGAGCCAGGTAACAGCAGGCTCCGCAGAACTTGACACATTGCCAGGCGATCATGGATTAAGGGGCAACTCACTTGCCTTAGAATTTTGTAAAGTCATTTAAACTATACTCCCTAGGAACAGGTAAAATAAATCACGGATAATTTAGTTAGGTCTGTGTTGGGAGGTTCCATGAGCTTTTTAAGTAACATTAACTTCGAGCTAATTGCCCAGTTAATGATGTTGGCCATGATTGTTATTGCTGGCCCCACCATTGTCTTTCTACTATTTTTGCGAGGTGGTGATCTGTAGAGGTCACCTTGCCTTGATTAACCTGCTTTAATCAAAGGTTGCCGGTCTAAGACCTAATCGGGTACGTCCATTTATCGCTGTCGCAAAATAAATTCGGCGATCGAGAGATCAACCGGTGTGGTGACCTTCAGGTTAGTCTCTTCTCCAGGTACGATATAAACCGGCAACTGACACCTTTCCAGTAAGGCGGCATCATCGGTGACGCTCCAGCCCTCCTGCAAAGCCTGACGATGGCATTGTTTGAGTAGCTCAACGTCAAATCCCTGGGGTGTCTGGGCGGCCCATAGCTGCTCCCGTTCCGGTGTAGTTATAATTCTTCGCTTTTCGTCGACGACCTTAATCGTATCCTTCATGGGTACGGCGGCAATTAATCCCTGGTAGGTTTCTAGGCCGATCGCGCAACGGTCAAACAGATCAGGGGTAGCCAGGCAGCGTGCCCCATCATGAATCAACACCCGGGTAGCGGCGGCGGGTAGGGCCTGGAGACCATGGTAAACCGACTCTTGACGGGTAGTGCCACCGGGAATCAATTGGACCGGTTTACTCAAGGTCAGATTGGTCAGTACATGGTGGAGGTCAGGCTGGTCCTGGGGTTGGCAAATTAGCCCAATCCAACCTATAGCAGCCGACGCCTCCGCGGCTAGTAAGGTCCAGGCAATCATCGGTTGCCCCAGCAAGGTGAGTAGCAGCTTGTTGCGATCGCCGCCCATACGTCGCCCGGAACCGGCCGCTGGAATTAATAGATGTACTGGTGTCATGGTTTACTTACTTGCTACTCTATGGCCTTCCGTTGGGAATCACCAGAAACCATGGGAAAATTGAATTCACCCTGATGACTAGATATTCCCATTAGAATATTGCCAAATTTTGAGTTGGGTTCCACTACAATAGCTTGCGAAGAGGCATCGACGGTATTATGCGGTTACTGGCTCTAGTTCCGGGGGGAATTGAACACCAACTGGAGTTCTTCCCCGTGCTTCATCGAATTAAGGAGGGGTTGAAGGTAACGGAGATGGCTGTGGTGGTCAGTCCCGACGCTAAGTCTGCCTACGGACTGTGCTCGGTGGTTACCGAGGTGATCCCTTACAACTTCCAGGGTGCCAATAGCCCGGCGGATTGGGCCAATCTCTTGGGTATCCTGCGCGATCGGGAGTATGGGGCCGTGATTACCCTCACCGAGTCCTGGTCCTTAGGGTTCCTGTTGTGGCTCAGCGGTATTCCCACCCGCATTGGCTACTCGGGCGGTGGCAATGGACTATTTCTCACCACCACCGTGTCTCACCAGGGTGATCAACCCTATGAGGGCCTTCTAGAAGCCCTCCGGCTATCTGGCCCCCTGCCTGCTGCCCGCCTCAGCCTGGCCCAAACCGATCTAGCCGTGGCCGAGCGTTTGCGTCAGGAGGCTGGCCTCAGCCATGGCTACGTGGCTGTGTATCCTGGCCCCACTGCCAGTGGTGAAGCCTATCCCACTGATGGTTGGGTGACCATTTTGCAAGACTTTCAACAACGTCAGCCCGACCTTCCCGTAGTTTTGCTACAAACACCACAGGCGGTGACGGCGATCGCTGCCCTTCAAAAATCCCTACCTAACCTCCCTGTCATCACCCCCGATGGTCTTGGCCAACTGGCCGCCCTGATCGCGGGCGCAAACCTGATCGTGGCGGTCAATAGTTATCCACTGTGGTTGGCTGAGGCCCTCCAGGTCTATGCCGTGGGCTTGAACAGCGGCACCTGCCCCAACGTCCCGCCCAGCGGCGATCGCCTGATCATGTTGACCTCCACCCCTAACCAGTTGGCGGCGATTAGCCCTGACATGGTGGTGAACAAGATTTGGAGTGAATAGGCAGGATTAGCCTTACCGATAGCTGGTGATCCTCGGGGCTTTTAGGGTTCCCTTATAACCTCGACCTAGACTAGGCCTTAATGCCCAATGTCTCGATTAGGTAGGGACGTTGGCGATAACCTGATTGATTGGAGGATGGCATCCCATGGATAAAATTAAACAGCAGGCTAACATCGTCAGGCAACTGCTATTCGCTGGCGATACTGCCCAAATCTATCAGCAAACCCTGACTCGCACCTGGGATATTTTACGGGAAACCTCCCAGTTAATCTGGCTGGTGATTTGTCTAACCTTTGTTGGCGGTGAATGGTTTTACCGTCGCTCCGTACAACTGGGGCGCAACACCCGCACCTGGTATAACGACCTGAGTCGCCAAACCGCCAGCCCCGGTCAAGGGCAATCGATGGAAACCACCGGTCAAGCTTTGCTGGATACGGTTCAGTCCGGTGCTCACTACCTTTTAAGCCAGGCTCGCAAACAACTCGGTCTGCAGGAACCCCCTACTCCCCCTGCCACTCCAGCGACCCCACCACCGGCTAAACCCCTAGTGGATCCCTTAACCCCGTTAACCTCAGGGGATACCCCACCCCTGTCTCCTGAATCGACTCCTCAGGATTTGCCGTAGGCCCCTGCGGCCCCGGGAACCCTAGGTGAAGGCCCTGATCGTGGCCATATCCAGACAAAAGGATCCTGGTTTGAAGTGGGGATTGAGTTCCCTGTCGTATTCAAATTTACTTAGCATTAATTGCAATGAGCAAATCCTGGCGCAGTCGAGGGGTGGAGCTTGGGGTTGTCGTTTAGCCCGAAAGACCGGAGTCAGTTGGGTAAACGGAATGGTGATGGTCAACCACTCCCCTGGGGTGGTGTTAAAGGCGTATCCGTAGGCGATCGCATCCCACCCAGGACTATCTCGAAGAAAAAACTTGTAGCGCTGACCATCTCCCCGCACCCGTAGGATCAGTCCCTGGAAGCCAGCCAGGTTGAAGGGAGGATCAACGTTACGGGTGCGGATGGAGGCAAAGCCCCCCGAGTTATCGGTGGAGACCACTCCAGTAAACCGACCTACTCCCTCTGTTAGGGTCAATTGACTCTGGCTGACTCCCCCCATGACGACATCATCGAGGGCACCCCAGCAGGCGACCTGGTCTTCAGTAGCTTGGCTGAAATCAAACAAATTGGGCCCCTCGGGGGTAGGGACTGGAGTCGGCACCGCAGAACTAGAACCCCCGATGATTCGTTGTAACCCCCTTACCATAGGATTGAAGTAACCACAGGCTTCAAAAAACGCTAGGGTCTGAAGAAACCGACCTGGCTGCCAGGTGGATTTGCGATCGACCATAATATTGTTACTGTCCTCCAGCCATGACATTAACTTCGATACTTATCGATCCTAGCGCAGCCAGGGTCAGACCGCTGGTTGCCGGCTGAACCGGTTGCCCGCCAAAAAGCAGTATTTAGGAAACCAGACCAGATCAGGCTGCCCCCCCCATTGCTCCTTGTCAGGACTAAGATTGACACAACATTCTGATCACTCTCAATATCAGAAGCCAGAAGCAACTTTATCTAACCCCTGCCTGACTCCTGTTCCTCCCCTTCTCTCCAAATCTGGCAGAAGGGGCTGGGACGTACCCAACGCTTACTAGTTTGCAACTAACCTCAACGCCTACAGAGCCTTTGACAACTGGCTTTCAGCTCCTCATGCCGATTTGCCACCCCTTCCCTTCCCGAATTTAAAGTCATAGATGTCTTGGGCCGATAAGCGGGGTAACTACTTAGAGGGGGCTAAGGTTAAGGCTATTCCCATGGGCATGGTCGGGGGGGAGGTGTGCTCCGTTAGCCGTGATCAGGATCACGGCAACTGCCCTGATTGATCATTGGCCCCTGGGTTAATTAGGGGGACTATAGCGTTGTTGATTGCTTCTGCAACATTTCTTTATACCGAGCCTCTTATATTAAGCTGCCCCCTCTGCCCTTGGCAGGGGGGGTTATATTACTGGGCTGCTGACCGGGGTCACTAACCTAAGCGCTATGCTTAAAAGGTCCCTCTCTTCCTGCCCATGGTTCGCCCTAGCCCTATTTCCGAGAACTCCTTACTGCAAATTGGTGAGTTGAGTCGCCGCAGCGGTTTGCCGATTAAAACCCTACGGTACTATGAAGAAATTGGCTTGATTCAAACCGTTAATCGCAGCCAAGGAGGGTTTCGGCAGTTTTCCCCTCACTGTTTAGATCGCCTCTCGTTTATTAAGGAAGCAAAGGCCATTGGTCTGACCCTGGCGGAGATCGGCCAGATCCTATCGATTTACGATCGCGGCCATCTCCCCTGTCCCCTAGTGGAACAAACCTTGACCGATAAACTCAGGGAAATTGACCAACGTATTGCCAGCCTACACCGCCTCAAGGATAGGTTAGAAACACTCTTGGGCGCAGGCGATCGGCGCCCGCCTCAGGTAAACACTATCATTTGCCCAATTATTCAGCAGTCCTCCAGCTAAACCGACATTACCGCCTGCTGCTGAGCCGCCAACAGTTGCCGAATGCCCAGTTCTCCTAGATCGAGGATCTGGTTCATCTGCTGACGACTAAAACTGCCCTCCTCAGCGGTGCCCTGCACCTCGATCAGAGATAGTTGATCATTCATGACCAGGTTAAAATCCAGATCAGCGGCAACATCCTCTTCGTAGTTTAGGTCTAAACAGATCCGCTCCCCCAGCAGCCCCACGGAGACCGCTGCCACCCCATGCACCAGGGGAGAGACCTCTAGGGCACCTTGACTCACCCAACGTTCTATGGCATCTCTGAGCGCCACATAGCCCCCCGTAATCGACGCGGTACGAGTACCGGCATCGGCCTGCAGAACATCGGCATCCACCAGTAGGGTGCGTTCTCCTAACCGATTGAAGTCCAGGGTGGATCGCAAACTACGCCCAATCAAACGCTGAATCTCCTGGGTACGACCCGATAGTTTACCCAGTTCCCGGGCCTGACGTTGGCGGGTTGCCCCGGGTAGCATCCGGTACTCGGCCGTCAACCAGCCACGACCAGAACCCTGCAGAAACCTAGGGACTCCCTCCTCTAAGCAGACCGTACAAAGCACCTGGGTGTCACCACAGCGAGTCAGCACAGAACCGGCGGCAAACTTGGTAAACTGCCGTTCAAAGCTAATCGGTCGCAACTGGTGAGGTTGACGACCATCGGGACGCTGCCAAGCCATAGGGTATCTC
>CAYVMR010000140.1:0-6163 GCA_964452545.1 uncultured bacterium | reverse complement strand
GTCGTAGGTGGGCTGAGGGGTGGCCATCGCCAAACCAGGGATAGTTTAACTGTATTATAGCAGAAGGAACCGTTGACCCGTCTACGGTAGTGCCTTCTAGTAAACCCAGGGGGAGGTCAGGATGCTGCCTAAGGACGATTTACTCAAGGGGGTGGAACACCGCGACTGCCTGGCTCGCCTATTGGACCAAGCGGAGCAGGCCCTGAAAACCTGGGAGGTGGTGTATAGCGACTTTCTGTCGCCCCCCGAGCAGGCTGAGGCCCAGCGGATATTTCAGCGTTTGACGGATGTCCACCTAGGGGCCTGGGGCGGCTATCCCCAGGCGGAGCGCCAGCGGCTGGCCATGGCCCGCCCCGATCTGCCCCTGGAGGTGGGCGACATGCCCCTGACCCTGCTGCAGGTGGCGGGTAACTTTATGTTTGATCCGGCCAGCCATCGCGACTTTTTGGGGGCGGTTTTAGGCACCGGTCTGGTGCGGGCTAAAATTGGCGACATCCTGGTGGCGGGGGAGCGGGGTGCCCAGGTGATTGTGGTACCCGAGGTGGCGGAGTTTTTGGGGCTGCAACTCACCCAGGTGCGATCGGTGCCGGTGAAAACCCAGGCCATTCCCTGGAGCGAGCTGCGGGTCAGGCCCCCGCAACAGAAGCAACTGACCACGGTGGAGGCCTCCCTGCGGCTGGATGCCATCGCCTCCGCTGGCTTTGGTATGTCCCGTAGCAAGATGGCGGATTTGATTAGTGCTGGGGATGTGCGGGTCAACTGGAAAACCATCACCCAACCCAGCCATGCTCTCAAAACCGGCGATCTGGTGGCGATTCGGGGCAAGGGGCGGCTGACGGTGGGGGAGGTAGCGGTGACCAAAAAGGACCGCTATCGGGTTGATCTAAGCCGCTCTAGCTAGACTTCCCACCGATTAATGTTAAGGAATCTGAACTAGATTAAAGCTTGGTATCAATTTATCGGGATCGTTAATGGAGGGCTGGATCGCAATGATAGGTTGAGGGTCCAGGTTTTTGACTGGGTGGGACGGAAATCCCCTGGTCAGAAGTGGGACCTTAAAAAAACCTTTGACCTATGCACAACCTTCAAAAAGACTGGATCAGCGCCGTGGCGATCGCCGCCCTGGGAGCTGGGGTAATTACCTCCTTTGCCGTCAGCCAGGGGCAAAATCCCCTGGTGGGGCTAGCTATTACCGTCTTTGCGGCGGTCTCTGCGGTGGCCATTGATCACTGGATTTAAATCTCAATCTAGGGACCAGATCAGAAAGTTGGACAGGATCGCAGACCCACCCAGACAGGTGCTATCGGTCACCAAATCCTCAGCTCAGGCCCTTGACTAAACTAGGGTCTGGGGGTCCGGTCTGGCTTTAACAGCCAGGTAGCCAACCCAATGCCCACTATGGCTAGCAGGGCCATCGGGTAAAAGGCATAGGTATAGCTGCCCAACCAATCGCGAATCTGACCGGCGATCAAGGTGCCCAGCAGGGCACCGATGCCATAGGCGGTAAATACAATGCCGTAGTTTTGGGCATAGTGCTCAGGATCAAATAGCCGCAGGGTGGCGGTTGGAGCCAGGGCTAGCCAGCCCCCCAGGCAAAACCAAAACAGACTAAAGGCGATCAGATAGGTCAATACCTGGCCAGGCTGGGCATTGATCATCAAGATACAGGCCACCACGATCAAGCTGTAGGAGGCGATCGCCACCTGGTGGGGGCGGTAGCGATCGGTGAGCCATCCGCATAGGGGGCGACTAACCCCATTAAACAAGGCGAAGAGGGCGACGCTGCTGGCGGCGACGGTGGGTTCAACCTGAATGATTTCCTCCCCCACCGGGCCGGAGATACCAATGGCGCTGAGGCCTACCAGGGCGCCGATGATGTAGCAAAGCCAGAGACCATAGAAGGTCCGACTTTTGAGCAGATGGGGAGGATAGACCTGGCTGCGGATTTGGTTCAGCTGGGCAGCATTGCCCGAGACGGGATGCCAGGCCCGGGGAGGCAGTTTTAGGGTGGTGGCGATCGCCACAATCACCACCGCAAACACCATGCCCAAAATCCGCAGGGTGGGGCGCACCCCCAGGGCCTCGATGAGGCGATTAGCCAGGGGAGCCGTAATCAAGGGGGATAGGCCAAACCCCACAATGGTCAGACCTACGGCCAAACCTTTGCGATCGGGGAACCAGCGAGCCACCACTGCCATCGGCACTCCGTAGGCAATGCCCACCCCAGCCCCGTTAATCACCCCATAGGTCAGGGTGATGGCCCCGATGTGGTTAGCTAGACTGGCTAAAATGTAGCCCCCGCCCACCACTAGACCGCCCAGGGCAGTCATTCGCCGAGGGCCGATGCGCAGCATGTAAAAGCCGGCCATGGGCATCAGGGTGGCGTAACAGACGAGGGCCACGGTGTAGGGCAAAAGACTTTGGGTGGCACCAATGGCCAACTCCGCCTCCAGGGGTTTTCTAAAAATACTCCAGGAATAGACCGTCCCCAGGCAAAGTAACACCGCCATGCCCAGGGGAATCAGTAACCATCGGCCGCGGGTGGCCGGCAACCCAAACAGGGTGACTGGGTGCTGATCGTAGGAGTCGTCCATAGGATTGCAGGGAAGCCACGGGGTTGGGTCAGACTTTAGCAGACCCAACCCCAGACTAGGCTAGGCCACTTCCATAGAAATATTTCGGCAGTTAACATAGAAATTAAACCGTATAAGGCCTAAAAAAACCGAGGGCAGATATCCCCCGGTTTTTTTAGCGGAACGTAGTCGCGAGGTTTAACTGTGGCCACCACTCACCAAGGTGGTGAGCAGGGGCATATTGGCCGCCAGCAAATAGGCGAAGGTGGCGCCGCCAATGCCGCCAATCAAAAAACCACCGGCAAACTCACTCCAACCCTCGTTAGAGTCAAAACCGCTGGGGGGGGTAAAGGGGGTGGTGGCCTTAGTGACCGCCGGGTTAATGCCAGCACCGGAATAAATTGAGAGACAGGCGGTGAGGATCACCACCAGGGCCGCCGCACTGAGCAACCCGGCCAGCCCAGGGATATCAGAGTCTCTCAGCGGACCGAGCAAGGCAAAGGGGCCATAGAGCAGGTAACCATGGGCCATGCCAATCTCCAGGCCCCGTCGTTGGGGAGATAGGCCAGACCGATAGGCCGGCAAGTTACCGATAAAGGCGCGGGTAAAGGGGGAGGAATTAATCGGGGTTTGCAAGTCGCCGATCTGGGGATCACCGGCTGGCTTAATCACATCATTCATAGGGGATTACGTTCTCTAACTCAAAGGGGTCTCACAGCAACACAGTTCACTTATCCAGACAAAAAGCCCCAGGGACTAACGCCCCCAGGGGAGGCCCTAGGGGTGCAGGAGTAAATCAGGAAAAAACCGGTTGAACTCAATCAAAATTCCAGCGGTAATCACCATCCAGACGGTGGCTAACACTGGCGCGGTGGACAGGTATTTCAGCAAGTTATCCATGGAGGTCTCCCGTAGATCAGCAAACAAGAATCAATCAGGCGAGTAATCAGGTAAGGGGCTAGGGGGAAACTAGCGGGGGGAAACCGTAATTTCATTATCCTTGGCGAACATCGCTCCACTGGTCATGTCTTTGAAGGCAGCCAGGGGCCAGGCAAACCCTGACAGGGAGCACTTCAGAGCCAGGGGCACATCAATGATGATTTCTTTCTCTTCAGGATTCTTGCCGCTGCGCACGGCGATCAGGTAGGCGCGCCCCACCCAACCAATCCAACCGGCAATATATAGAAAGAGCAGGCTGGGAATCAGAAACTCACCCGCGTGGGCCAGGTCGCCGTCTACCACCAGGTGGGGCAGCCCGTCACTGCCACAGAGCAAACTGGAGTTACCGTAGAACTCAAAACGTGCCTTAGCCTGCTCAGTGGTGGCATTGGCGGCTCGCTTCAAAAAAGCCGGGTTTTGTCCACAGGGGGTGAGGCCCGATACGTTGTCTCCAGCCAGACTGGCGGAGGCCGGACCAGCAATGCCAAACCAGAGAGAAAGGACTAGAGCTATTGCAAAAAACCGTCGCATACACTGTTCCTCTATTTACCTAATAAACCCAGAGCCTACCAATTAACCCTGGGCAATTCGAACAAAAGTTAAGTTTTTTAACAACGTTTCACCTAACTTGTTCACCCAACTTGCTGGCCATAATACCCCGCCATTGAAACCGCCGTAAAGCTAAGATCACTAGGGTGTTTACATCTCTACAAATTTCCCCTGTACTGCGTTGTTGAGCACGATGGGGCTGATTAGACGTCCGAGGCCAATGGCAAATTAGGAGGATGCATCGGCTATGACCACGATCCTAGCCCTGGAAACCAGCTGTGATGAGACGGCGGTGGCGGTGGTCCGCGATCGCCAGGTTCTGAGTAACCTGATCTCCTCTCAGGTTGAGCTCCATCGGCCCTACGGCGGCATTGTACCCGAGGTGGCCTCGCGGGAACATGTGGTCACCCTGGCCCAGCTCCTGCCCCTAGCCCTGGAGGAGGCCGGGGTCAGCTGGACAGAGATTGACGGCATCGCCGCCACCGCCGCCCCAGGCTTGGTGGGCGCCCTGATGGTGGGGTTAACCGCGGGCAAAACCCTGGCCATGGTGCACCACAAACCCTTTCTGGCGGTGCATCACCTGGAGGGCCATATCTACGCCAACTACCTCGCCCATCCCGATCTGCAGCCGCCCTTTCTCTGCCTGCTGGTGTCGGGGGGGCACACCAGCTTAATCGGCGTGCAGGGCTGCGGCCAGTATCAAAACCTCGGGGAAACCCGCGACGATGCCGCCGGGGAGGCCTTTGATAAGGTGGCCCGACTCTTGGGGTTGGGCTATCCTGGTGGGCCGGTCCTAGACCGTCTGGCCCAAACCGGTAATGGCCAGGCTTACCCCCTACCGGAGGGCAACATCTCCCTACCTGGGGGCGGATTCCATCCCTACGACTGTAGTTTTAGCGGCCTGAAAACGGCGGTGTCTAGGCTGGTGGATAAACTGAACCAATCTGGACAGGATGGATTACCCCTGGCGGACCTGGCCGCCAGTTTTCAAACCACCGTGGCCCGCAGCCTCACCCGACGGGTGATCGCCTGCGCCCGGGACTTCGGCTTTAGCACCGTGGCGGTGGGGGGTGGGGTGGCGGCCAATAGTGCCCTGCGCCAGCATCTAAAACTGGCCGGCCAGCAGCAGGGCTGGCGGGTGTTGTTTCCCCCCTTGAGCCTATGCACCGATAATGCCGCCATGATTGCCTGTGCCGCCGCCGAGCACCTGAATCGCGGCGATCGCTCCGGGCTGCAGGTGGGCGCCCAATCTCGCCTGGGCCTGCCCCGGGTGATGGAGCTCTACCGGGAACCGGCTGACCCCCCGACCCCGCCCCTGGGTTAGGGAAGAAAAGCCCTCCTGGCGACGTCGCCAGGAGGGCCAAACAGGGTGCATCTACCACTCCTCCTTTCTAGAAAACCAGCGCTAATTCCGGGAAAATTTGGAGACTTCACCAGAGCTTGATATTCTGCCACTATGATCGGCGTGATCTGTAAATTTTTCGCCTTGGTTTTCTGACCCGATTTCCTGCCCCTAAGGGGGATGCTGTTAACCATGACCCTCACCGTCCCTCCCCTCTCCTGGGAGGCCCTCACCAGCTTTGATACCTACACCTGCGATCGGGTCAACGGCCCCACCAATGCCCAGGCCAATCTGCGCCTGTTTGACCAACCTGAAGCGGCGGTGCGGGTTACCCTCTACCGCGATCGCCATGCCTGGTGTCCCTACTGCCAAAAGGTCTGGCTCTGGCTGGAGGAAAAGCAGGTGCCCTACCGGATCGCTAAGGTCACCATGTTTTGCTATGGCAACAAGGAGGTCTGGTATAAACGCCGGGTGCCCTCTGGCATGCTACCGGCCCTGGAGCTGGATGGCCGCCTGATCACCGAGAGTGATGATATTTTAATGGCCCTGGAGGGCTGTTTTGGCCCCCTGGGGGCGGCCATGACCGATGCCCGGGTGATTCCCCTGCGGCAATTAGAACGGGTGCTGTTTCGAGCCTGGTGTCTGTGGCTCTGTCAGCCCCACCGTTCTGACCGGGAGGATAGCCGTGCCCAGGACCAGTTTGCCGCCGTGGCCCGGCGGGTGGAGGCCGCCCTGGAGGCTAGCCCTGGCCCCTACTTTC
>CAYVMR010000139.1:0-6246 GCA_964452545.1 uncultured bacterium | reverse complement strand
TTTGCCACCTTCAGCGCCTTCCTGGAAATGTGTATTTCCGAAATCACCATGGCCCGGCTGAATTATTCCAACCTGTTGTGCCACTTCTCCCACGCTGGCATCGACGACATGGCCGATAACACCTGCCACTTCGGCATTAATAATATGTTTGCTGACAATGGCCTGGATGATGGCTACGATACCCGGCTTTACTTCCCGGCCGATGCCAACCAGATGAAAGCCTGTGTCAAGGCGGTGTTCCATAACCCCGGCCTACGGTTCATTTTCTCCACCCGCTCTAAGACCCCGATTCTGCTAGATAGCAACGGTAACGAGTTGTTTGGCGGTAATTACCAGTTCACCCCAGGCAAGGACGAGGTGGTAAGGGAAGGCAGTGTTGGCTATATTGTCAGCTTCGGTGACTCCGTCTATCGGGCCCTGGATGCGGTGGAACGCCTCAAACAGGAGGGTATCGAGGTGGGGCTAATCAACAAAGCCACCCTCAATGTCGTAGACGAAGACATGTTAGCTAAGGTGGGTAAGGCGCCCTTTGTGCTGGTCACCGAAGCCTTCAACCGCCGTACTGGCCTGGGTAGTCGCTTTGGTTCTTGGCTACTGGAGCGGGGCTATACCCCTAAATTCGCCTACCTGGGCACCCATGAGGAGGGCTGCGGTGGCCTCTGGGAACAGTACCCTTACCAGGGCATTGACCCCACCGGCATTATGGCTAAGGTCAAACAACTGATGGCCTAGGCTTGCTATCCTCCTAACCCTGGCACGTCATCTAGCCGGCTGGGGTTCAACCTTCAGTGAGGATGCTCAATTAGCCCGGACTTAGTTAACGGGGCCCTATCACAAGGGCCCCGTTTTGTGGCAATTTAGGGCAAGTTGAGACTGGCCAAGGGGGAGCGCAGGCCTAGAGTGTCGGCAGGGGTGACTGTTTTTCCAGGGGTGACTGTTTTTACTAGGATGGCCGCCGATTGATTCACCGCACCCATCTCCTGATCTAGCTGACCTACTGCTTGACCCGGCGACGGTGCTACCTGGGCAGGGGAAGCTGGGAAATGGACGATGGTCTCGGGCAGCGCTCCGATCGCCTGATTCAGGTCATCCGCAGGCGGATGGGGCGGTTTAGCTGCCAGAGAGGAGTCTGCGGTCTGGCTGTGCTCGGCCACCTCCGGTTTGACTAGGGGGTCTAACTGATAAGCCAGGGTAGACTGATGGGCTTCCCGGACCTGGCTCCAGAGGGGTGGGGCGGAGGGCTTAGTGGGCTGTTGCTGAGACTCACCCGGACTAACCGTCGGGGTTTCCTCCTCTGCCCCCCGATCAACGATCGCGGTGACGGGTTGTAGGGCAGTGGCGAGGGTAGGATCAGAGCTAGAAGCCAGCTCTAGGTCAAAGCTTAAAATGTTGTCATCGTAGACCTCCTGGGCACTCCTGGGAGTGGTAGGGGAAGACGGTGGGGCGATCGCCACCGCCGCCGGACCCAGCACCGCCACCTGGCTATCAACATCGGGATGCTCCCGTTGGTAGGCGGCTAGAGCCTGAGCTACGGCTCGGGTGCGACGTTCTTGATCGCGTCGGATACTGGTCTCGGTGTTACCTAACCCCGGCGCATTCCATCGCTGGGTCTCAGGGTTGATGTAGGAACGGGTACGAGCCACCACAATCGCCTCCATGCCAGTATGGCCATTGGCTTTAGCCTCGGCTAAACGTTCGACGTAACCGATCCGACCAATCGCGGCCAAGGGAGACTGATTAGCCAGATCCAAACCATTCAGGGTTTCCTCTAAAGAAAGGGTGAGGCCATGCTTGAGGGCCCGTTTCTGCAGCACCTGGATTTGAGACTGGAGGCGCTGAAGCTGTTTTTGGTCAGCTTCGCCAGGAGAACCGGCGCCATGCTGGTAGGAAAAAGTGCCCAGATTCCAAGCCTGATTGCCTGGATCACGATGGCCGTAGTAAGCCCTGGTCAGCCCTCCTGTAGCGGTGCGAGTGCCCTCGGCATTGCCAATCGCCCTGGCCACCAGGGAATCACTATTACCTACAAACCAATTAGACCAGGGATTTTCGGCTAACTCAAGGGCTTCAGGGGCAGGAACTAAGGGGGGAAACCGGAGGGGGGCCAGGTCAAAACTGAGGGCGATTGTTTTTGGCGTAAAGGTCGATGGGCTATGGGAATGGCGGGGATCCGGAGATGAGGCCACGGCCATTGGAGACTTTGGTATCGAGGCGGGGGGAGATGGAGGTAGTAGGGCTTCCGCGGTTATCTCCTCGGTCAGTGCCACCGCCACCGCTCGACGATAGACGCCCTTGGGCAACTGCTGGGGGGAGTGATACCGCATGGGTGGGTTAGCCCCCAGGGCAGGAACGGGCAGGGGCAGGATAGCCTCTAGGGTTAGCCTGTCTTGATCCTGCTGTTGAGCCAATGCTGGGGAGGGAAGGGAAGGTTCTGCAAGCGGGTCAGGCACGGTCGGCAGGTCAAAGCTGAGGGCAAACTCCTCCGCCTGAACTGTGACTGGAGACAGCACGGCGACTAAGGAACTGATGGCCAATAGGGACGGAGAGGGCTTCATGGTGAATCCTTACTGAAATCTGAAACGATATCCAGCATACTCATCGTTTTCATAGAGAATGACCAGGTGGGTCGTGGGGTCAAAGGCCAGAGGGTAGGACTCTCGCTCCGCCACCACATTGGCCCTCAACTGGAGGGGGGGCAAGCGGCAGTAGGGTTTTGCCAGTACCTTCTGCACCGCTGCCTTAGCCTGACGTTCTGGAATGGCCAGCAACTGAGCCAGTTGTTCGCGGCTAACGCTGGCATCACTGTGCACAATGGCTTGACAACTCTGGGCAGGTTCGGTGTTGGCCCTACCTATCCAGGTTTTGACCATCGCTCCGTCCTTAACCAAAGCCACTAGAGAGAGGATTAGCCCGGTAGCCATGAGCGCCCTAAACCCAGTTCCCAATCCACTGGGGGAGGGTTGTTGGGGAGGATAGACTTGTACCATGGAATTTCTCCTGGAGTCGAAAAACAGCGATTAGACTGGGAAAATCATCCATACATACGCTTAGGTCTGGCTTGGGTAGGATAGCTCTGGTCACGGGGTAGGAGCACGCCAGAATGCTGACTGGTTCCCACGTGTAACAATCCACTCTGTCCTAAGCGTTCTGGCTAAGGTTGTAGCCTAGATGTAGCCCCCCAGCCCTAACCCCGCCACGAGTAACACCAGCCTAATCGTCACACCAAAATTAGGCCGAGCCGCTAGGGTCGCGTTGTAGAGAGCGTAGGCTAACACCCCGGTAATTCCCAGCACAGCCAGAGGCCAGAAACCGGGAAATGCCGATAGAAGTAGATCCAGCATCAGTCGACCGATGGCTCCACTACCAATCCACAGGAGACTGTCGACCAAGGAAGGGAGGACGGACTTGCGTTCTGCGACTGAGGTTCTGGACCGAGTTGGTTGGGCCGAAACCAACGATAGTAGTTTTTTCGAGAGGTACCGACACCCGGCCAAGGGTTCTCCGAGGAGAGCGTGCAAATCTCTGAGGACAGTGGGTCGGGTCGCTACCCGTTTGCCTGATCCATACCTTCGGCGTAGCTGGGCGGCGAGTTGTTGGGCGCTTTGGTCTGGTGGCTCTAGATCGATGGGTTTATAGGTCAGACAAACGTTGCCCTGGCCATCTAAGGTCGCGGTGGCGGTGACAGCATGCTTGAGATCGATCCGAGGGATGGGGCCCCGTTGATCAGGTCTGGTAGGGGAATTGAGGACCTGGTCTCCGGTCATGGCCAGAGCGGCAATGGTGAGCTCTTGCTCATGGGAGAGTCGGTTAATTTTTTCTACCATTGTCCTCAATTGTTGCTGCCAGATTATTGGATCCACGTTGACCTGACGATCGCTGGAATGGCGAAGGGGAGGGGAGGGAACAGGAACACTGCCTAGCGATCGCAACGATCGCCGCCGCAGGGTCTCAACTGTATTAACCAGCTGAGGGGTAGACAGGGCAGTTTGTTCCCTCGGACTGACCATGACTGATTGCGCTGGCGGCCAATCTCGCGGTAGCACCAAATCCTCTGTAACAGGCAACTGAGCCTGCCGGCGTAGCTTTTCTTGAATAGAATTTAAATCCATGGCACTTATCAGAGGGGGGAGAAGGGGGCAGATCCTCTGTAGTAATACAAGTGTACTATAAAAGTCAAAAATTACAAGTCTTTCCGTCAGGGAGTTATTCCCGCCGGGTGGTCAACGGCGTTCCTCCCCTGTTTTGACCTTGGCCAAAATGCTGAAGATGCGGTGAATTGGTCAAGCTTGCCGCTGGGTATGCTAATCAAAACCCTGCGGTCATGGTAGTTCTATTAAGAGTCGGGGTGAATTGGCCTGTTGCTCTGGCTAGTTGGGTTAGTACAGTCTGAATGACATCCATAGTCGGGGGCTTATCAATGGTAAAAACGCATTACGGTCAATCCTGGTCGCCGCCCGTGGGACCCTCGTTCTCAGACCAACCTTTAACTGGCCTACAGCGCTTTTCCAGGGATGGTAGTGGGGCTCAAAAGTCTTGGTTCTACCATGTTGTTATGGCCTGTTTCTTGGGTGGCCAGGTCCTCATGCGAATCTTGCGGGGCCGAGTCAATCGTCAGCGAACCCTCGAGCAAATGGTCACGGCTGGGCCCGGGGCCTTGGCACCCGTGCTGCTCACTAACGTATTTGCGGGCATGATTTTCACCATTCAGACCGCCCGCGAGTTGGAACGCTTTGGCGCCACCTTCGCCATCGGTGGGGCTTTCGCCCTGGCCTTTTGCCGGGAACTAGCCCCAATTTTGACAGCGGCGATTTTGGCTGGTCAGGTGGGAACGGCTTTTGCCGCAGAAATTGGTTGTATGAAGGTGACGGATCAGATTGATGCCCTAAAGGTGCTCCGTACCGATCCAGTTGAGTATTTGGTGGTACCTCGGGTGTTGGCTTGCTGTATCATGCTGCCGGTCTTGACTGTCTTGGGTTTAGTGCTGGGTATTGGCGCTGGAGCGATGGTCGCCCAGTTACTCTATCAGGTGCCCTTGGGGCAATTCCTTGACTCGGTGCGATCGCTGATGGTATTGAATGACCTAATCGCTGTGCTGCTTAAGTCCGTGCTGTTTGGAGCCATGGTGGGGCTGGCTGGCTGTACCTGGGGCTTGACCACCACCTGTAGCCGTTCCGTGGGCCGCTCCGCTACCGCTGCCGTGGTAACCACCTGGGTAGGGCTATTTGTGGTAGATTTCTTTGTCTCCCTATTGCTATTTCACTCCACCGGGGTAGACCTGCCCTAGGCAGCGTCCATGGCCTAAACTATCGCCAAACCCAACCCCTACGATGCATCAGCCGATTTGGACCCTGCCCCTTGAGCAGGTCTATCCGTCCCTCAACACCTCTGGCCAGGGGCTGACCGCCTCAGAGGCAGACTTACGCCTGCATCAGTTTGGCCCTAACCAACTGCCCGAGCCGGCCCACCGGCCCCTGTGGCTGCGCTTTACCGATCAACTGACCCA
Source organism: uncultured bacterium (assembly GCA_964452545.1). Lineage (GTDB taxonomy): Bacteria > Cyanobacteriota > Cyanobacteriia > Phormidesmidales > Phormidesmidaceae > Nodosilinea. Next base: position 746 of record CAYVMR010000139.1, on the reverse strand, counting down.
CTTCATGGCCCTACTCCTCTGGGTGGCAGGGATACTGGCCTTCATGTCCCACACCGCCGCCCTGGGTTGGGCGATCTGGTCTGTGATCTGGATTAATGCCATCTTCAGTTTCTGGCAAGAGTTTCGGGCGGAGCAGGCGCTGGCCGCCCTAAAAAATGTCTTACCCAACCAGGTGCGGGTCTATCGTCAGGGGGAACTGGTCCAGATCCCAGCGGCGGCATTGGTGCGGGGGGATGTCATGCAACTGGAGGAGGGCGATCGCATCTCCGCCGATGCCCGCCTGGTCAGCGCCGAGAGTCTTTACCTGGACCTATCGGTGTTAACCGGCGAGTCCCTGCCGGTAGCCCGCAACCCCCACCCGGTCAGACCCCGGGAAACCCTGGCTCTGCGCAGTGGTAAACCCCTGGACTACCAGGGCGAACAACCCCTGCAGGAAACCCTCAAACCAGCGGAGGTGAGTAATCAGGTGCTGGCGGGGGCCCCCGTATCCTCCGGGCGCGGTCCGGCGGTGGTCTATGCCACCGGTACCCAGACGGAATTTGGTCAGGTGGCCCGCCTGACCACCGGGGTGAAGCGAGAACCCAGCACCCTGGAGGTGGAGGTCAGCCATATCGTCCGGGTGATTACGGCGATCGCCGTCACCATGGGGGGGGTGGTTTTTATCCTCACCTCCCTGCTGGTGGGCATGGAGTTAAAGGAAAGCTTTATTTTTGCCATTGGTATCATTGTGGCCCTGGTACCGGAGG
>CAYVMR010000138.1:0-6282 GCA_964452545.1 uncultured bacterium | reverse complement strand
TGTCTCTAAGCAATTGTACTCACTGCAAAAGTGGGATGCTCCCAAGAATCCCGATACACATTCCGGCTTGGTAAAGTTCCAGGCCTGGGGTAGAAAGCATTTGAATAAATTAGTCTGACTGCCCTTCAGCAGGGGGTAATTTTGCACCGCATTGAGAAAATTCTGAGTCCCTTCAGACTCTTCAAACTCCCCCAGGTAGGCCTGCCGTAAGCCTGGGTAGGCGGCCAATAAATCGTCGCGGGTTTCGGCTAATTTACTGGCCGATAGTTTCCGCAGTTCCACCACCGGGTTGTAGTCCCCCAAGATTCCTCCCTCTTGCCATTCCACCTTCACCCAGGGCGGGTTCCCCACCATCAGGTCAAAGCCGCCCCGCTGAGCAAAAATATCGGCAAACTCCAACTCCCAATGGAAAAAGCGGTGGTGGTGATCCAGTTGCTCGACGATTTGCAGGCGGGGGTTGAGGCGCTTGAGTTTGTTGAGGTCCACGTAGCCCCAGGTCTGCAGAAATAGTTTGCCCTGCGCCGCATCCTGGGTCTCGGGGAAAAGCTGCATCTGTTGTTGGGCGGGGGCGAGCATTTCGGTTTCGCCTAAAATCGCCCCCACCTCCTGCAAGAATTGCTCGCGGGTGGGTAGGTGCTCGGTCTGGGTGATCGGCCAAAACCAGAGGGCACACCAGTAGTCCATCACCAGTTTGAGGCGACGGTAGGCCCCGGCGTTGGTGACCCCTTCGGAGAGTTTTTCTTGCTGGTAGATTTTGTCCTTCATTTCCAGGGGGGAGCCCTCACCCCAAACCCCTCTCCCTGAGGGCGAGGGGCTTCCGGACTCCCCTTCTCCCTGGGGAGAAGGGGCCGGGGGATGAGGGTCAGGCTGCAACACCTCCGCAATCCTCCCCAAAACCTCTTCCAGATCCTCAAATACCTGAGCATTCTTAAACCGAAGGACGGTCAAACCATGAGCTTTAGCCCAATCATCGCGGATTTGGTCTTTGTCTTGCTGGCGATCGTGGATAGGGCCATCTAGCTCGATGATGAGCTTGGCATCGTGGCAGTAAAAATCGGCAATGATCTGGTCGATGTTGTGCTGCCTACGAAACTTGGCGTTGAGCAACTGGCGATCGCGCAAACATTCCCATAAAAGGGCTTCTGCTGATGTTTGCTGGTTTCTCAGTTCTCTCGCTTTTTCCAGAAGCTTTTTGGGGATGGATCGCTGTCGTCCAGCTAGCTCTGAAAGACCCTCACCCCCGGCCCCTCTCCCTGAGGGCGAGGGGAGATCGGATCTGGCTCTCCCTTCTCCCCAGGGAGAAGGGGGTTGGGGGGATGAGGGTCGATCTTGCCCCCATACCACCAGCGGGTCGGTTGTCCGTTCGCGAATCTTGGCCAGGTCCTGGGCGTAGCTGACCCACAGCTCATGGATGCGCTGGCTCAGGCGCAGGGCATAGTCGGCCTGTTCAGGGGTGAGTTCGGCCTTGGCAAAGCCCGATTGCCATTCCTTAATCCGGGTGATCGCCTGGGGTTCCATGGCCTTAATTACCTTATCGGTATAGTTAGCCATGCCCGGATCCCCCAGCAGGAAATGGAAAATGGCCCGGCCCGGCAGGTCTTGATCGAGGGGGATGCGCTCGGGGTCGACGCTGTGCCACTGGGCCTGGCCCCGCTTCAGGCCAGTAACCTGGTCGCGGCCATAGACCTGGCGGCGAGCCCCGATCAGGGAGTTGCCGCAGTGGAGCTGGAGGCCGAACCAGGGGACGAAGACTTGGCCCTCACCCCAAACCCCTCTCCCTGAAGGAGAGGGGCTTTGATTTGGCTCCCCTTCTCCCTGGGGAGAAGGGGCTGGGGGATGAGGGCTTTCCCCATAAATGCAGTTCAACCAGAGGGAGACCTCCGCCAGCTCCATGGCGATGGGGTTTTTGTCGATGCCAAAGACATTGCGATCGGCGAGGTACATCTTCACCCGTTGGGTTTCGATGGTGATCCGATCGTGGGGAATACGCTCTCCCAGTTCCTCCTGCTTGCGTTCCAGGTAGGCTGCGGCCAATTGGTCGATCACCTCGTTCAAAAAGGCGGCGCTGCCCATAGCCGGTTCGCACACCGTCAGGGTGAGAATGTCGTCGGCGGTTTTGTCCTTCAGTAGCTCCTTGAGGGCATATTTCACCAGGCATTCCGTTAAGGACTTAGGGGTGTAGTAGCTGGCGCTTTTGGTGCGATCTCGCCCTTTCAGTCTGAAAATAAACTTGCCCTTCTTATGTTTGCGAACCTGTTTTGTTTTTGGATCAATCACAAGTTCGTTGGGGTTAAAGTGACTCAGATCGGCGGCTGAGACGAAATAACCGACTTTCAAGTCATCATGGCTATCCTTGGCAAAACTCTTGGTTAACCCATCGGTATCATCATCCGGTTCTTGGGCTTTCTCTGCTTTTTTAGGTGCTGGCTTCACCTCGTACAGGTCTTTCTCTGCCAAAAAAGCCGACAGGCTCAGTAACCCCTCGTAGACCTCCCCCAACTGGTTTACCCCCAGCTGGGCATAGCTAATCCGCCCCCGCCGCCCCTTCCCCGGCTGGGAAAGGGACATCAGCTCCAGCACCTGGCGCAGTACCGAGTTACGGAACTTGACCTTACCCAGCATGGGCGTCCACTGGGGGTCGAACAGGTGACTCTTGAGGGCAGGTAGGCGAAAGGTGTTGTGGAGAATGCCCTCATCCCCCCAGCCCCCTTCTCCCCGAGGAGAAGGGGGAGCCAGATCAAAGCCCCTCGCCTCCTGGGGGAGGGGTTGGGGTAAGGGCGGTGAAGGGAGGTCAAACAAATTGCCCTGGGCCGCCTGAGCCTGGGCCTTTTGCTCTTGCTCAATCCGTTGGGCTGTCAGCTTTTCAGCGACCTGGTTGGGGTAGCCTTCCCAGAGTAGGCTGAACAGGCGACGGATGGAGCGATCGAGGAAGTAACCGTCTTCGTCAGCTTGGGTAACAAACTCGGCCTGCTCCAGGTCCCGCAGGGTCTCCAGGCTGTAGCCTTCTCGGTAGACGTCTGACCCCATGGGGATGTAGCCTAACTCGGGGCGGGCTTCGATGTAAAACACAAATAGCAGTCGATAGACCCAGCGCAGGCATTCAACCTTGAGCTGGTTGGGGTCCGTCTCGAGATCCCCCTCCTCCCGTTGGGCCGAGGTAGAATAAACTCGCTTTTTGGCCACCTCCCTACGGTAGTAGATAGTTTCATTGCCCAGCAGCTCAATGGCCTGGCGCAGGGCAAACTTTAGATCCTCCGACACGCTATAGGCATGGCGGTGGCTGTTTTCATCCAGATCGTCCAGCAAAGGGCTACCTGCCGTGGGGCAGGTGTGCTCCCGGTGCAGCAGGGTGGCCGCCGCCAGTAGGGCATTAGGGTCCCGCTCGTTGAGCAGTTCCTGTAGGTCAAAGCGCAGTAGACGGGAGGCGCTCCACTTGTGGCGATCGATCAGCACCATCTGGTCAATACTAATCAAGATTACCCACCGGGGCGGGTTTTCCAGGGCAAAGATCGGGTCGAGCAGGTCCTCCAGGGTTTCCCCCTCCCCCCTGGCTGCTGGGCCTGAGGGTGAGGGGGGCAACGACAACACATCCATCGGCTCCCCCGTAGGATTAAACCCCTCCATCACCCAGAGTTGGGGGAGGCCGTGGCGGCCGGTCACCTCCGCCACGATGGAAATCAGGGTGTCATCCTCCAGGACCTTTTCCTGAGGCTGCCAGCTATAGCCAAGGATCGGCAAAAGCTGCTGAAAAAATTCCCGCTGTAGGGTCAATTTCTCCCCGTCCTCTGCCCGTGCCCTACGGTCCTGCAGGCGAAAGTAGGGCTGCCGCAAGCTACCCAGTTCCTGGTCTGGAGATTTGCCAGCAACGCCCTGCCTGGCTTCAGCGGTGTCCTCCGTTCTCCATCGCCTGGCCACCTGCTTCAGGTCTTCCTTAAGGATGGCATCTAGATAGTGAGCCGAGTAAAACTCATTTTCGTTGGCAATTCCCGGTAGGGCCATGGTTAGTTTTCCTCCACCCAGTTTTCTAAGGCGATGTTAGGATAGACGCGAAAATCGTCGAGATTATTGGTCACCAGGGTCAGGTTTAGGCTCCTGGCGTGACTGGCGATCAGTTTATCGAGGGCATCGCGACGACGATCCGGAGCAGCGGCCCGGACCTCGGCATAGACCGCTGCCGCCGGACGGTCAAACGCCACGGGCGGAATCAGCTCCAGCAGGGCATCCAAGGCCTGACGATTCTGTTCTCGAGTGGCCGCCCGGCTCACCCGGACACCATACTCCAATTCAGCCAGGGTAATGGCCGAAATCACCACGTCCCCCTGACGACACTCCGCGAAATGCTTCGCGACCGAGGGGGGCTGGTGTTTCATCAGGTAAATGCAGATGTTAGTGTCGAGCATGTATTTCATAAGGCTTCTCGCTCCTGGGTGCCCTGGTCGGGTCGTCCCGCCGCCATGAAGTCATCGGAAAAGGCCGCGAACCGTTCTAGAACCCTGGTTAGGGGAGCCCCCACCGGACGAATGATAATTACCTCCCCCTGGCGCTCAATTTCGTATTCCACATCCAGGCGCTCAAACTGGATCTCCTTCGGTATCCGAACCGCCTGGGAATTACCACTCTGGAAAACCCGGGTACGCATCGATCTGCTCCTAGCCACGCCATGTATTTACAAGTATATACATAGCGGTCTAACCTGTCCTCAAAACGGCAACCAGCTTAATAAACGGTTCCGGTTCCGTAGTCATGGATAGATCCACCCAATCCTGGTAGTCCTTAAAAATTTTCTCGGTGCGGGTCAGTCGATCCTGGCGGCGCTGCTGGTGTAATGTGATCGCCCGTTTATCGGCTTGATTGCCTTCCAGCGGGAGCTCTAACTGCCTCAGGTGCTGCCCTTTGAGTCTATCCAAGCGAGATTTTTGCTCCTGCAACTGAGCCGATAGGCCGACCGCATAGGTCTCACGTTCGGCGAGCAGGTAGCGACGGACCTGCTGAATGGCCTCAACCCGTAAGGGCAGTAAATCCTCCACCGGCATCTCTCCAGGGTTAGGACTGGGCTCCTGACCGAGTCCAGTCCGATTAACGGTGTCCATAAACGGCTCCACCTGGGTAAATTTGCCCTCCTGAAAGACCGCCGACAGCCAGCGGGATAGTACTGGAGTCCCCCGCCGGTTAGGGAAGCTGCCGAATAATACAAACACCGCCTCGGCGGCGGCCAACCCCCGAGACAGGCTCAAGACTGGGGCCTGGTGCCGTCCGAACCGAAATAGGCAGCGATCGGTCAGCCATTCCACACAGGGGTGTAGCTCCCAGAGGTACTGTTGGTCGGGCCATCGGGCTTCTTCCCGGCGCGCCTCCTCCATGGCCTGCATCACCACCTGGGGCCGCTCACTCAGGTGCAGCAGGGCCTTTTCCCGAGGGCGAATCTCTTCAGGGAGCCGTTTGTAACGTCGCTCTAGTTCATCGGGGAGCTGGAGTTCGACAAAGCCGCTCGCCTCATTAATGGTGAGGTTAGGGGGTGGAGTGTCCAGGGCCTGAAGGGCGGCGATCGCATAGGCATAGGTGCTCCTAAACAGGGTTGGCAACCTCCCTGTTTCCACGTTGGGGTTACTGGTATTACCCTCAGCACCGGGGGCCACCACCTGGTCAGGGTTTGAAAACAGGGCAAACAGGTCGATCTCCCCATCCTGGCGGCAGGCGTTACGATCCAGTTGTTGAGAAAACGCATCCGCCGAAGTGCCTGACTCAATGGCCTGGGCCGTTACGGCTTCCTCCGCTTCGGCATCAAATACCCCCATAAACACCGACGGGTCACCAATGTTCTTAATGGCCTGTGCGTCCTTTTCCAGTAGTACGTGAATGATGCGCTCCACCTCGTCCATGCGCTCCAGGGTTGAACGGGTCAGCAGGTACCGAATCTGGGGCGGTTGAGTCTGGCCGTAGCGGTCAATACGGCCATTGCGTTGCTGTAGGGTCATCAGGGACCAGGGTATGTCGAAGTGAATCAGCCTATGGCTCAGGTAGTGGAGGTTTAAGCCCTCGGAGGCAACCTCCGTGGCAAGCAAAATTCGCACCTTGGCGCTTTCCTGGCCAAAGACTTCTACAATTCGGTTTTGTTCCCCATCCGGCATCCCCCCATCCAGGGTTTCCACCGCTTCGGGTTTGAGCTTCAGATCCTGGGCCAGGTGCTCTCGCAAATACCTCAGGGTTTCCAGCCGTCCGGTGAAAATGACTAGCCGGTCCTTAGGGTCTTTACCGGTCCAGCCAAAGTCCTCGCGGATCAGT
>CAYVMR010000137.1:2016-6283 GCA_964452545.1 uncultured bacterium | reverse complement strand
ACAACCAGCGGATCACCCCTAACCAGGAGCCAGGATGACGGAACAACAGATGCCATTACGGGTGGGCTACAAAGCCGCCTACCGGAAGGAGATGACCTGGGTAGTGGGCATCATTGTGGGCATAGAGGGGGATCTGGCCTTGCTGGACCTGGAGACTACCCCCAGTTTGCCGGTAGTCTCCGACAGCAAGATTAGAATAGCCCTTAGCGATCTGTTCCCCCCCTTTTAGGGATTGAGTAGATGGCTCAACGCCTTACGGCATCAGAGGTTTCGCACAGATAAATAGAAAAATCGCCGAGTACAACAAATGCATCCAGCGACACTTTTGTTTTTTGGAGAAAACAAAACTTAATATTTACAATATCCTACCGCAGGAGGTAATACAGGTCAATCTAAGGTGTACCCCGTTGTTTAGACAGTTAGGGTAGGAATTTAAAGTAGAGTCGCCGTTTAGTTTATTTTCTTTCTCTACGTTTCTTCTTTTATACCACTGCCCTTCTGTTTACTGAAGTGGACATTGGCTGGCGGCACCGGAACATGTGCTTTGATAAAGCAAATGCTTATCGCAACATTTGTACATAGTTCTGTTTTGCGAGGTTAATACCTACAAGTCTTACCAGTAGGCACTTCTGAAAAGTAAAATGCCAATGCACACTAATGATCGAAAGTCAACCTATGAAATGGCAGCTAAATCCATGCTTTAGTTCCATTTTTTGTTAAGTTTTTCGTCAAATTTTCTGATCAGCCTCAAAATCCAAAGAATCTTCTTGAAAGATTGCATGGCAATTGATTGATTCGAAAAAATCACGAACGCTTTACATACAGTCTGCCCTTCCTTAAGGGAACAATAGGATTATCTGCTCTTTTAGCATTCCATAATTTTAAGGAATTACCGTTGAAAACCTAAGGTTCAAGGTTTGACATGAAATGTCTCCTCTCAGATCGGGCTCTCCAGGACTTCATGCAAAGCCCTAAGGAGGTCACCAGATGCTTCCAGGGGCTCATCAAATCCTTGTATACCGTGCCGGACTTCAGTCATTTGCATGGTCATCTGGGGGTTAAACGCCTCAAGCACATCAGGCCGACAACCTGGAGGCATAGATGCGGTGACCGGCGAACGGTCTTTACCGTTGCTCAGACTGATGGTGATGCTGCGGTAGTCATCCATAGGTGTGGCTACCGGAAAACTATTTACAGAGATTTACCTCACTACATACAAGACTGCTTAGACCCTTACCTCACAGATATAAGGGAAATAGACGACCAGTTCGAGACAAGCCTTGAGGAAGAAACTCCAACTGAAGAGGTTTTAGACGATCAGTACAACTCTCGCGAACGACACTATTTTCTTCCCCAGGAGTTATTGAAAGACGGCATCGAGTATGACTCTTTCATAGACTTTGTCGCGGCAGGTAAATTCCTCCAAATGCCCTGCTTGACTCAAGAGCAAAAAGAAGCTACGAATCAGTATCTAAACAGCCTACCCCAGATCTACAGAATCCAGGGTGCAGCAGGGACAGGAAAAACTACGGTAGGGCTTTATCTGGCAGCCAAAGCCGTAGAACAAGGCATGTACCCAATTGTGATTCTGCCAAATTCTAACCTGGTCAGATTTGCCAAAAAGTCTCTTCTTTCCTTAAACCAAAGGCTTAGCATACGTTCTAGCGCTTTTGAAAATATCAAAACTGATCTCACAGTTATAGATTGGAGGAACCTTCGCGCTTTGTTATCTGACCACCATGGGCAAACTCTATCAATTCTGGAGACCCATCAGATTATCGACAAAGTTATCAAGCCAAGGGCAGGTCACAAGTATAAGAATATTCAGGGTATGAATTTTTCCCACCTATACTATGGCTTCGTATGTGATGGCAGTTATGGTCAATCTTCCAAAGATGCAATTTCATCAACCTATAGTCCAGCTATCCAGGTACTAAAACAGTGCAAGGAAAAAATTAGCGAGCAATTAGCTGGTCACGATCTTCTGGGTCAAATTCACAGAATAAAAGCAGACCCACTTGAAGGTCAGAATAAATTCAAAAATATCTCTCAAGACAAGTTGCTTCTTTTTATCATTGATGAAGTTCAAGATTACTACTGGTTCGAACTCTCTACAATTCTTGAATTTAGTTTATCTCAGAATGACCAGGCTCCTGTTCTTTTGCTAGGGGATGAAAATCAACGGGTCACAGCTTCAGGATTTACTTGGTCAGCCCTTTCAAGACAGGTAAGTCAGGAGTTAGGATGTGAGGTTAAGGAACTTGACCCACTTAAGAGAAACTTTCGGAATACAGCTTCTATTGCCAAAGTTGCCAAATACATTCTAGAAGAGGCCTTTGACCTCAAGACAGTTACTCATGGGGCCAGAAAATTTCCTCCTACAAGCGATCCTGAAGATTGCTATGAGGAGGGTTCTATACCTAAGTTAGTTGTCATAGATGACGATTGGCTGCGCAATTTAGTTGATTTCTTAGGTGCTCAGAATGGGAAGGATGATGACCATTCAAAATATGTCTTTATCATTCGTCAAGAAGATATCGACAATGCCTCGATTCATCAATATGTCGAAAGTGTTGACGACAGAATTGCTGCCTACACGATAAAAGAGGCAAAAGGCCAAGAGTTTGACGCAGCTATTATCTTATATCCGTTCAAGCTTGAAAGAAAGCAGCTCAGCATTGATGACCTTTATGATTGGTACACATCCTTCACTCGTGCTCGAAGGTACATGGCCTTGCTAATCTCTCAAGATGAGTTGTCCTGGCTTAAACATCAGTTAAAGGAGAAAACATCAATTGAAGATGTCTTTGATGTAAGAAAAAGCTTGTCTCCTTTGCATTTTGCTGAGGAGATGAGAAGCGAGGCTAAGACCTTCATCACATTAGAGCAAGTAAGAAAACGGATTTGCTATCGCATTTGTCAAAATATTGCAGCTTGGTTAAATGGAGCAGATCCGCCAAATAACTTAGAAGACCATTGCAATAAAGGACAATTAAGTTACTGGGAATTAGCAGACCTTGTATTTGAAACGGCTCAAGACCTTGTCTTGAATGAGGATAATCAGATGAGATTAAAATCTAATCAGTTTAAATCTCCTAGGGAATATAGTTTATACGATGAGTTAGTTCTATATGCTGGTGCCTTTCCATTTTTAATTGCAAACAAAATTGATTTTAGCTCTTGGGAAGGCAATATAGTCATTCGTTTGGAAGCTACACTTCAAGGCGATAATCAACTAAGAGAAATAGTATTTAAAACAGTGCAGAGTCTCTTGCTTAAAGTTCTCATATTGCGAGCTTGTGGATGCTCCTGGGATGCTGCTGAGGTTTCTATAGGGAGTGAGTATAAGAAGCATTTTATTTATGGTATATCGAAGGACTTGGAACGCCGCTCTCTTACTTTTGAAAGTCAAAGAATGAAAGCAAAATTCTTAGGTGTAGATATCAAAGATAAGACTTATTTTCCTGGTCTTTTGGATACTGACGGTCCGTTAGTTAAAGCTTTGTGTGACGAGTTTATAGCATCTTTAGATGTTTGAGTGGAGGTTAACTGTGAAATATCAATCTGATTATGCAACCATTGAAAGCCTTAAAGAACTAAAAGACACTATTGATACTCTCCAAACAGAATGTCAAGCCCGTTTGGAAAGGGCCCGACAGATTCAATCTGAAGCCCAGGCTATCCAGGCACAGTACGACCGTATTAACTCTATTGGAGAATTTATAGAGTCTGTTGGTGGAAAAGTAGAGTTCCTGACTCTGGTAAAATCTCTTGACCAGGTAATTGAACCTTTGAAAACCTTTCAGGAGAACAATCAGAGCTTATCAAATTCAATACAAGATATCCTTGAGTTATTTGCGTCCTTAAATTCAGTTCAGTCTTCAGTTGTCATCCAGGAACACAGTGACAGCTACCTTGATTCAGCAGAAGAGGATGCCTCTGATCCTGAAGAAGTTCGTTTATTATCCTCCCTCAGTAAACTTGGGTTAACTTCTATAGTCGTTGATGTTCAAAAAGAGTTGCAAGCTGCCCGAGAAGTCAACCTCCAGCTTAAAGAAAGTCGACTTTCCTTATCTGGCAAGCTCGACAAACTATCAGCTGATTTTGAGGAGCTAGAACCTCAGATTAAAGATGCTATAAAGCAACTGACTGAAAAGTCAGCGATAAGCGAGTCCCTCTTTCAAAAAACTGAAGAAGTATCTAGAAAAATCGAGTCGAATCTAAGTGAGATAGAGTCTACCATCCAGGAAGGCCAGAATAACGCCGA
>CAYVMR010000137.1:0-1916 GCA_964452545.1 uncultured bacterium | reverse complement strand
AGTCGAATCTAAGTGAGATAGAGTCTACCATCCAGGAAGGCCAGAATAACGCCGAGCAAGTTAAGCAACATAGTTTGTCAGCCGCCGTCGCCGCCTCGGAAGCCAAATACCTTAACGAGCAAGTCAAGACCCTTCAGCAGGAGATAGAGTCTACTATCCAGGAAGGCCAGAATAACGCCGAACAAGTTAAGCAACATAGTTTGTCAGCCAACACTGCCGCATTGGAAGCCAAAGACTGCATCAAGCAGGTTAAAGCGCTTCAGCAGATACTTCAAAACTTGTTTCTGGAATTACAGAAGGCTAACCAGAAGAATCAGGAGCTATCAGATACTCTTAGTAACAATCTACAGGAAAGCGGAGTAAAACTAGCTACTGTAAATAGTTATCTTGACATGGCTTCAGGAATATATGATCAGGCAAGAATTGCTCAGGAGAAAATTGATCAGCACAAAGACGCGATAGAACGAGATCGCCTAGAAATTATGAATACTAGCCTGAACTTTTCTGGCATAGAGAGAGATCTTAAAGATCTTAGGATTCAGTATAATTACTTGGACAAGAAAAATCAAAAACTTCAAAAGCGAATGCTCTACTTGTCCGGAGGATTTGCCTTGTTGTTTTCGTTATTCCTAATTGTGGCAAGAGTGATCTGATTTTTGTGTAAGCGTGTTTGGTTTCAACGTTTGAAGCGTTCTGGGAATAGGATAGCAAAATAAAGTGTACCCAACTCTCTTCTGGCAGGCGCTCCGCCAACCGACCCACTGCCGATCGCAGCTCCGCCTCATAGGCCGACCCCGAGTACGCCTCCAGCATTCTCGCCCCCAGGGTCAGGGCAAATAACTCCCCCTGGGTAAGGGGAATGGTCGGTAACCGCCAATCGGTATCGCTGTAGTAGTAACCCTGACCATGGCTAAACTCCAGGGGGGCATGAAAGCGATCGCGTAACCAGGCCAGGTCATCTCGAATGGTGCGATCGCTTACCTCCAGGGCCGCGGCCAGGGTCTGCTGAGTTTGGCGTTCTGGGCTACGAATTAAGGAATCAATGGTTAGCAACCGTTCTAAGCGACGAGTCATAAGCACTTCAACAAGCTTAGGAATCAGCATAGACAAGCAACCCGGCAAAGAAGCTTCCGCCTTTTTGAGACTTCAGACTTCAAAGGATGCTAGTTGTGAGCAATAAGATAGATATTTCTCTAGGAATGGAACTAATCAATCTACAGTGGCATCAGCTTTAGGTAAGACATATACCTATATTTACTTACACATCACTATCGAATTATCAGGATGAAGAAACATGAATCGTCATCTTTCTTCAAATTGAGCCAACTACCAAAAGGAGATGAGTTGGGTAGTAGTTCATCCCCATCTCACCCCTCCCCCAGCAACATCGCCGCCAACCCCAACCCATCCCCCGGCCAGAAACACTCAGGCCGGGGTCGATGTACCCCCGCCCGCCCCGCCTGGGGGCGACAACTCAACACCCGCTCCAACCATTGGGCTGGAATCGCCTCCACCCCATACACCGCCCCCAGCAAAGCCCCACAGATCGCGGCATTGGTATCGGTATCGCCCCCCCGCATCACCGTATCCACCACCCCAGCCTCTAAATCAGGGGCCTGGAGCAATTGCCAGAGGGCATTGCCCAGGGCGATCAACACCCAGCCCTGCCGCTCTACATAGTCCACCGGGGGACCACTGGCCGCCCCCCGGATCACCCCTAGCAGGGAGGGGTCCACCGCCTCCTCCACCGCCCAGGCCACCACCTGTTGGTAAAGCTCCTCGGGGCTGGGGCCGGTCCTAACCGCCTGGGCGATGGCCATAGCAAACAGAGCATTGGCCTGCTGACACACCGGATGGGGATGGGTGAGGGCAGCATCCTGCCGGGCCCACTCCCCCACCCTTGCCAGGGGATAGCG
>CAYVMR010000136.1:0-6368 GCA_964452545.1 uncultured bacterium | reverse complement strand
CGCCGGTACCAGGGTGTTGATCAGGTAGGTTGAGGCCTTGCGGCGCTGCACCAGCACATCAATATCTCGGGGTTGCTGGCGGTTGCTAAAGTCATGGTCAATCGGGTTAGGCAGGTAAAACAGCAGGCCATTGGGGCAGTGTTGCCCCCAGTAGCCGAGGGAGTTGCGACTGACCGTAATGATCGGCACCTGGGCCGGTACGGTGAAACCGTAACCACTGCTGTGGGCATGGTAGACCACCGGATGGGGCCGTAGTCGCCGCAGCAGCCGGGGCACATGGAAACCCCAACTGACCACGAAAATACTCTCCTGCAGGGGCGGGTTGGCCAGCAGATCATCGAGAAATGGGGTGTCCGCCTCTCGCTGTTGGTAGGTGACCACGCTGGCGCTACAGACCTGTTGGGCCAGGGCCAGGGTGTTCAGTTCAGCCCAGAGACCGCCACAGTGATAGGGCTGGCTGGTGCCGGGCAGTAGAAAGTAAAGATGGCGCATGGTCAGCATCCTCAATCAGCGGGTCTCCAGGGGTATGGGCATCTGACAATTTCCCTCCGTTATCCTGCCAGAAAACTGCCCCAGAACGGTGAGCTTGCACTAGCATACTGACAAGCCTGTGGCCCTTGATCGTCATCCCATCCTTCCCTATGGTTCCCTCCTTTTCCACCGATGCCAGTTTTGAGACTCTGCGCCAGAGCTTGATCGATGATCTGCCGCGCCACCCGGCCTACCCTGACCTCACCCTGGGGCGGTGGGAGCACCGGGGTGAGCACCTGCGGCTTTGGGTGCTGCACCCGGCGCCGCAGGTGGTCAATCCGGAGGCCCTACTGGCGGATCTGGAGGCGTGGTTTGGCCGCTGGGGAGAGGCAACGGTCTGGCCCGATCGCCCGCGGCCCGGGGCCTTCACCGTGGGGCTCTACCTGCAGCTGGTGGAGGAGGATCAGCCCTATGCCCTGCATCGATTTGCCTGGCCTGGGCCAGGGGGGGCGGCGCTGCCGGGGGCGGATGGGCTAAACGCTCCGCCCCTGGAGGATGGGTCGACGTATTTCAGTGATGCGGCCCTGGCCCTGCCCGATACCGCCATTGAGCCCCCCGGTTCGCCGGGCTGGGGGCGGGTTGAGGGGTGGCTAGGCCAATACTGGAGCTATGGGGTGGCGGCGCTGATCTTAGTCACCAGTGGGCTGTTTGCCTATATGATGACCCGGCCCTGCGTGGTGGGGGGCTGCGATCGCCTGGCTAAGGCGGAGGAGTTGTATGGTTTGGCTGAGGCCAGTCTCTCCGCCAACCCCACCGGTGAGGATGTGAACGCCGCTGAGGTCGATATCCGGTCAGCCACCCAGCTGCTGGCCGCCATTCCCGCCTGGTCTAGCCACCATGGGGCGGCCCAGGCTAACCTGCAACGCTACCGGCAGAGCGCCGCGGCCCTGCAGACCCTCGGCCAAGCCCAGGCCAAAGCCATGGAAGCCGCCCAGCTCAGTCAAAACCCGCCCCACCCCGTAGACCGTTGGGTGACTATTCAGCTGCTGTGGCAGCAGGCCATCGATCGCCTCGCCAGTATCCCCACCGGTAGCCCCGGCTTTGACTATGCCCAGCAAAAACTGGCGGAATACCGGGTGAATCACAGCACCATCGGCGGTCGGATTGTGGCGGAGGAAGAGGCCGAGGCTAACTTTAACACCGCCATGGCGACGGCCAAGCTAGCCCAGCAGCGGATGGATACCGCTAACTCCCTAGCGGGGTGGCAATTGGCCACTAAGGAGTGGCAGGCCGCCATCAAAGGGCTCACCCTGATTCCCCAGGGCACCATGGTTTATGCCCAGGCCCAAGCCTACCTGCAGGAGTATGGACAGCAGTTGCAGCGATCCACCCACCGCACCCAACTCGAAGAGGCTAGTCGGCGTCACTATGACCAGGCCCTCCAGATCGCCAGGGAAGCGGCGGCGGCCCAATCCAGAGGGCAATGGAGTTTGGCGGTTAACCTTTGGCAACAGGCCCTGGCCAGGGCCCAGCAGATTCCCGCTGACACCACCCCCTTTCAAGAAGCGGCCAATTTGGTGGAGACCTATGGGAATCAGCTCAAAAATGCCCAGACCCACCTGCGGCAGGCCATTGCCCTGCAGGGGTTAACGGCGACCCTGGGGAGTCTCTGTGGCGCCTCCCCCACCCCCTGCACCCTGCAGGAGGTGGGGGGCCAGATCCAGGTGCGGTTGGCGAATCAGTATGCCCAACCCCTGCGCCAGGCCCTCACCCCCCCGGCCCCCGACGGCACCGTGGGCATTACCCATCAAATTAGCCCCGATCTGCAGGCCTTGATTAATCAATTGACCAGGGTTAGCCACCAGATCAATCGACCCCTGGCGATCGTCGATCCCCAGGGGAATCCGGTGGCCCGTTACCGGCCCGACCTGGGGGGCTTTGCCCAGGAGTAGGGGGAGGTGACCTTAGTCGGCCCGGGAATAGTCGTCCTGGAAGCGGATAATATCGTCTTCCCCTAGATATTCGCCGTTCTGCACCTCAATCAGGATCAAGGGAATCACCCCCACATTTTCGAGCCGGTGACGGGTACAGGCGGGCACGTAGGTGGATTGGTTGGTGCCCAGGAGGATTTCCTGATCACCGCAGACCACCTTGGCGGTGCCGGACACCACGATCCAATGCTCGCTGCGGTGGTGATGCATTTGCAGGCTGAGGCGGTGACCGGGCTTAACTTCGATGCGTTTGATTTTGTAGCCACGCCCTTCCTCCAGAACCGTGTAGGACCCCCAGGGGCGCAGGCCGGTTTCGGCAATGTCCTTACCATGGGTGAGGGCCAGGGCCGCGGGGTGAACCGATTGATCGAGCTTAGGCATGGTAATAGTTTCTCCAGGAATCAGGTTAAATAGGACGGCCTGGGCCAGAGGGCCTAGGGGGATCGGTCAAAGTTGGCCCTGGCCAGGCCGTCTGGCTGGGTGCCCCCAGGCTAGGGCCATAGCCACCAGGATTAAAAACTTTAAGGGTTAGTGTAACAGAGGTTTTTGACGGCGCCAGCCAGGGCCGGGTCAGGTTGGCCCATCCCTACGGAATCTTTACGTAGTTGAACCCGCCACCCTGCCCACCCCCACCGCAGGCTGATCCGCCATGGGGACTGGGGTTGCCTGGATCGGTTTCGCCTAGCCTAGGGTTTCTAGCCCCAGCTATACTTAGGGAGAGTTCTGAAGATTTTACGATCTTGAGGATCAACCTTGACCCCTTAACAAGCCCCCATCCCTTCCCCACGATGACCCCCTTACTCAGCCCCCCGGCCATTGAGGCTAGACTGGCCGCCCTGCCCGACTGGCGTCTGGAGGGTAACGCTATCACCTGCACCCGCACCTTTAAAAACTTTATTGCGGCGGTTGACTTTGTTCATCGCCTAGTGGCCCCCGCCGAGGCGGCCGGGCATCACCCCGATCTGTTCATTTCCTACAATCGGGTGGTGATTCAATTGACTACCCATGACGCCGGCGGTCTGACCGAAAAAGACTTTGCCCTGGCCGGGGTGATTACGGCGTTGGATTAGGCGGCTCCCGCGGCGGCTCACCAATCACCGGAGAGCACTGGCAACCTTTCCCCCGTTGAGCTAATCAAGCTGAGGGGCAGGGTGGCGGCGGTCTCTTGGCGAGGAAACTGCACCAACTGCAGGCCGCTCTGGCTGGGTTCAACGGTGACGATATACTGGTGGTCTCGCCATTCGATCCCCAGCAGGCGATGCTGAATCAACCACAGTTCCGCCAGTTGGCCCTGGTTGAAGCGATCGGGTTGATCGCCAGCGTAACAGCTCCAGGTGGCCTCCATCGCTGTCCATAGCCCCGACAGGTAAAGGGGGTCGGTGCGGGCGCTGAGGCCGTAGGTGGTAAAGGCAAAGATCTGATGGGTCCACCAGGTTTTTAGGGTGGCGGACAGGGACCCGTCCTCCATCCCTAAACCGTAATCGGGCAAGGCTTGGAGTTGCTTGTCTTGCAGTTGCCGGCTGGGTCGTTGCCAGGTCGGCAGGTCCAGGCACAGGTCCACCGACAAGGCTAGGGCGGAGCCATCGCTGGGGTGGGGCTCTAGGGCGGGCAAGGGCTGAGCCATCCCCTGGGCGGGTTGGCTGGCTAGGGCAGCCCCCAGAAGGATAGCAACCAGGCAGACGGACCAAGGGGATTCTATAGCCATAAACGGGGATGCACCCAAGCGCAGGGTATTACCAAGATAGCGATTCTCCAGGCCGATCGCCCAGTCTGCTGGAGGAACTTTGATGGCGATTTTTTCCGGCTGTGGTCCATCCGGCCCTAGGTCTTGGGGTAGGTGGTTGTGGATTCCAGCAGGTCGATAGCGCAGTATATGATGGTGTGGCCACCCTGACCACTCCCCTGCTCGGGTGAAACCGCGGTCCATTGATGGGGGGGTGGCTTGGCTACGGCACCGCCCCCCTGGGCTGGGGGTTGAGTCGGCCAGGCTAGGGGCGATCGCCCTCAGCCATGGCTATGGTTAGTACCCTGGCGGTAGGCCCCCACCTCCGGCTCAAAGGGCAGCATGGCGGCCTCCAGGTGCAGCCCCCCCAGTTGTCTGAGCATCGCTTCTAACACCGGATCGGGTTCAAATTTTAAGCCATTCGCCTGGATCTCCAGGGCGCCATGGCGATTGCCCAGGTGGTAGGCGGCCCGCAGCAGAGCCAGGGGGGCATCGGCGGTCACCACCACCACCGGCTCTGGTTTGGCCACCACCCGCAGGATTTGTTCGTCTTGGCAGCGTAATAAATTACCGTGGTGCAGCACGGCGCCCCTGGGGAGGTCGAGTTGCACCGTGAGGCCCGCCTCGCTGATAAACCGGAGGCGGGACCGTTGCCGATCGGCCGCGGTCAGGGCCAGGGTGGCCGCTACGGGGGTTTGGGGATCGGCGGGGTTGGCAATGGCGGTAAGCATCGTTAAATCTAGGGGGAGGGGAGCTGACTGGATGGCTACAAGCTATACTACCTTGGGGTTCTGCGGCAAACCCCGCTGGTGATCCGCAGACCATCCTGAAATCCTTGACCGTGGGTGGGCCGGACCAGGGTCAGGAGGGCGTTGTGGCCCCAACCTGGATCAGCTCCGCTGTTGCTATTGTTATTTCTCCGTTGTTGTGGCCCAAGTCCTGATCGAAAACCTCTATAAAACCTTTCCAGCAGGGACTGTGCCGCCTGCAGCCGCTGAGTCGGACCAGGCCATCCAGCGCCAGGGGAACACTGTCCTAAAACGGGTTAACCTGGGCATTGAGGATGGCGAGTTCATGGTGCTGGTGGGGCCATCGGGCTGTGGCAAGAGCACCCTGTTGCGGTTAATTGCCGGTTTAGAGTCGATCACCGCCGGTCAGATCTGGGTGGGCGATCGCCTGGTCAATACCCTACCCCCCAAACAGCGGGACATTGCCATGGTGTTCCAGAGCTACGCCCGTTACCCCCCCCTGACGGTGTATGACAACCTGGCCTTTGGCCTGCGGCGCATGGGAGGGGGGGAGTCCTCCGCCCGATCGGATCTGGACCCAAACCAGCAACTTGGGCAATGTCTGGGTGAAACCCCCGCCTGGCAGGTCCTGCTCGGGGGCCTCACCCGACCCTTGCCCAGGGGGCTGCGCTATCGCTCCAGAGCGGAGCAGGTGATTGAGCAACGGGTGCGAGCGGTGAGCCAAATGTTGCAAATTGATGGCCTGTTGAACCGCTACCCCCGCCAGTTGTCTGGCGGGCAAAAACAGCGGGTGGCCCTGGGGCGGGCCATGGCCCGTAACCCCCAGGTGTTTTTAATGGATGAGCCCCTCTCTAACCTGGATGCCAAGCTCCGCCTGGAAACCCGGGCCCAGATCGTCAATCTGCAGCGGCAACTGGGAATTACCACCATCTACGTCACCCATGACCAGGTGGAGGCCATGACCATGGGCCATCGCATCGCCGTGATCAACCAGGGAGAAATTCAGCAGGTGGCCCCTCCCCTGGAGCTCTACCGGGCCCCCGCCAACCGGTTTGTGGCGGAGTTTATCGGTTCCCCGCCGATGAACTTTATGCCGGTGCAGGTGCAGGCCCCCTACCTGGTCACCCATCCCCACTTCCGGCTGTCTTTACCCAGCCTTTGGCATGACCGGTTGGGGCCCTACGATGGGCGCTCCCTGCTGTTGGGAATTCGCCCTGAGCATTTGAGTTTAGCCCTGCCCGCCCCCAAAAATATCCGCGGCCAGGTGTTACACCAGGAGGCCCTGGGCAGTGAAACCTACCTGACGGTGGCTAGCCCCGGGTTGACGGTGCAGGCCAGGGTTCCCCCCGAGCCGCGGGTGATGGTGGGGGAGGAGGGGTGGCTGGCGATCGCCGCCGATCAGGTGCCCCGCCTACCCCCCCAACACCCCCCGAA
>CAYVMR010000135.1:0-6388 GCA_964452545.1 uncultured bacterium | reverse complement strand
CCAACAAGATTGAGTTAACCGAAGGAAAAAATGTTGCCATTGGCAAATCCTTGGGTAAAATCTAGTGCAATCATAGTTATTGTGGTCGACATATAGTGCTGTTTAAAGGAGGTGATGATCAATGGCCTTAAGTCCTAAGCCCAACTTGATTAAGTTTTTACAAGAGGAATTGGCGATTTCCGCCGCTTCATTGCAGGTGGCGCTGAAGCATAGTGAGCAAGATCCGGGTCCCCTACCGATGATTCTCTGGCAATATGGTTTAGTTACCCTAGAACAACTTGAGCAGATTTATGATTGGATGGAAGCCGCTTAGCTTGACTCCTATGGCTATCTTGGTCAGAGGTGCGGCGATCGCGCCACCTTTGACTATGTATGATTAATTTTAATAAAGCTGACTCACGGCCCATGGGCTACCATCTACCCATGATTTTGGGATGGGCTATCTACTACACATCCTACCTATTGAATCTTCCTAATGAAACTTTCAAGACCCCAGATTGCCCTAGGGCTGGCTGCCGCTGGGTTCATCGTACTCGCAGCCGTGAGTTTACACCGGTCAAACTCATCAGCGCCTCCTCAATCCGCTGCCACGAGCAATCAAGCCGCTCCTGAGTCTACCCGGGATCCCAACACCCTACGTTTGCTCTATAGCCGTTCCGCCGTTACCCTTAACCCCCATCTAGCCTCTGGACATCAGGATTTTGAGGCATCTCGATTAGTGTATGAACCGTTGGCGAGCTACAACGAGGCTGGAACATTGGTACCATTTTTAGCGGCGGACATCCCTAGCCAGGACAATGGTGGTGTTAACCCAGATGGCCGGAGCGTTACCTGGAAGCTGCGCCAGGGGGTTACCTGGTCAGACGGCCAACCCTTCACCGCCGCCGATGTGGTCTTTACCTTTGAGTTTATTCGTAATCCAGCGATCGCTACCGCCACAGCGCAGTACTACAAAACCGTCAAATCGGTGGAAGCGGTGGATGATCTGACCGTGCGCATCACCTTTACAGAACCTAATCCGGCCTGGGCCGTCCCCTTTACCGGTCAGATCGGGATGATTTTACCGCGTCATATCTTTAGCCAGTACAATAACCGCCAGGCCAGGCAAGCAACGGCCAATCTACAGCCGGTGGGTACTGGCCCCTATCAGGTTGTAGGATTTAAGCCAGGCACGATTATTTTTGCCGCCAACCCGACCTACTGGGATGGAACACCGGCATTTAAACAGGTTGAATGGCTGGGGGGATTAGCACCCTACGCAGCGGCCCGGGAGGTGCTCCACGCTGGTACGGCGGACTTGGCGCCTAACCTACAGGTCGAGGCCGATGCCCTCAGTGGACTAGCTGGGGATCAGGCCCAGGGCTATGTTGTCAATTTATTTGGAGCCCAGGTGGAGCGAATCATGGTCAATTTCGCCCATCCCTTTGCTCGCACTGAGGAAGGAGAGCGATCTAGCCCTAACATCCCCCATCCCTATCTGAATGATTGGCGGGTCCGCCAGGCTATTAATCTGGCCATTGACCGCGAGGCCATTGTGCAGGAGCTATACGGCGATGCAGGAGAACCCACGGCTCAGCTGTTGGTGGACCCATCAGCCTACCAAACCCCCAAACTCACCTATGAATATAACTTGGAGAAAGCTAAAACCCTCTTGGATGAGGCCGGCTGGGTAGATACCGATGGCGATGGTGTGCGGGACAAGGACGGCATACCGATGGAAATACTCTTTCAGTCGGCGGTGAACCCAGTCCGACAACGGACCCAGGGCATGGTCGGAGATCGACTAGAAGAGTTGGGCATTGCCGTACAAATTTCCCGAGTACGGGTAGATGAGTTTTTTTCTGCCAACCCCAAGGATAGCAATAGTCTGAATCACTTCTACGCTGACTTACAGATCTACTCCACTGGCAATGAAAGTCCTGACCCCATTACCTATATGAGCTGGTGGACCTGTGATAGGATCGCTTCGCAGGCTAATCAGTGGCAAGAACCTAACAATGCTCGCTACTGTAACCCTGACTATGATCGGCTTTGGGCTCAAGCCAAGGTGGAACTAAATCCACAGAAACGACAGCAGTTGTTTCAACAGATGAATCAACTGTTGACGGAGGATGTAGCGGTGATTCCAGTGGTACACAGGGCAATGGTCAATGCGGTTAGCGATCGACTAACTGGCGTAGAGTTTAGCCCCTGGGATACTAGTACCTGGAGGATCAAAGACTGGGCACTCACGGATCCAGAGAAGAATCGGAGTCAAACGGTCGAACCTGCGGCCAATTAGGTTACGCTTTAGTAGCCCTGTAATCCCTTCGCCATGACTTCCCAGCACTCCTCCAGGCTATGGATCTACCCCATTCTCCTCTGTTGTTGCCCGGTGCCAGTGATGCCGGTCTGGTGATCGATCAGTTACCCCTTAAACTTTCCGCTCAACTAATTTTGCAACAGGGCTTGGCCGCTATGGCCAGGGCAGCTAAAACCTATGCCTTGATCTACAACGAGCAGCAACTCCTAGGGGTTTTTAGTTATGTCAATGCGGCCCAGGCCACTGCCAATGGGGCCAATTTTCAGCGGGATACCCTCGGTGCCTGGTTAACTGCCCTGGAAACCCTTGAAACGGCTCTGGAGTTAGTCGAAGACCCCGTTGGTCAGACTAGCCATGACCTAGGCTATGACTATTGGCCTGTAATTAACTCAACCCAGCATTGGGTGGGGTTCTTAACCCCCACAGGGGAATATAAAGTTAGTTTAGCCGCTTTACAAGCGAGAGAGCTTAGACCCGTGCAACCGGTGCTGCCGTCCCTACCCCAGCGCAGGTTAGATCAGGAGCATTTTATACTAGCGCTCAAAGGAGCTCAAATGGGCACCTGGGAATGGCATGTACCAAGCCATGCTTTAGTTCTGTCGCCGGAGTCAGAACAACTGTTAGAAATGGCCCCAGGCGAATTTGATGGTCGCTATGAGACTCTCTTTCACCACATTCATCCCGATGACCGTCCGGTTGTTGACCAAACCCTACGGCAAGCGATCCAGGAGGGGCAACGCTACGATATCGATTTTCGAGTGGTACAGCCCGATGGCAAAATTCGTTGGTTATTATCCCAAGGGCAGGGGTTTTGCAACGGCCCTGAGGGCACCCGACTGGTGGGGGTGAATCTGGATATTTCTGAACAAAAGCAGACGGAAACAGAGCTGAGGTTACAGGCTCAGCGGGAACGTCTGGTGGCTCAAATTGCCCAGCGGATTAGGGCGTTACTGGATTTAGACCATATCCTGGAACAAACGGTTATTTTGGTCAAGCAGTTTATCGAAGCTGATCGGGTGATTATTCTGCAATGCACCCCAGACATGAGTGGTCAGGTTACCCAGGAGGCCTGTAACCCGGGTTATCCAACCATGATGGGGTGGTCCCTACGCGATCCCTGGACTGTGGAGGAAAAATTTTTGGCCCACTACCGTCGGGGTCGAGGCCTAGCCGTGGCTAACATCTACGACCAAGGGTTGGCCGAAGGTCAACTATTATTCTTAGAGTACTTCCAGATTCAGGCAGAAATTGTGGTGCCGCTGTTGCAAGAGGAATCTTTATGGGGCCTCTTGATTGCTCACCAATGCCATGCCCCTCGCCAGTGGCGAACAGCGGATGTCAGGTTATTACAAAGTCTGGCGGTGCAGGTGGGTATTGCCATTCACCAGGCAAAGTTACATCAACGTCTTACCCTGGCCAACCAAAAGTTAAAGCGTATTGCCTATCTAGATGGGTTAACCCAGGTGGCTAATCGTCGTCGCTTTGAGCAACATTTAGATAACGAATGGCGGCGCATGGCTCGCCAGCAAGCTTTTCTGGCGATTATTTTGGCCGATATTGATTACTTCAAGGGGTTTAATGACCTCTACGGCCATCAAGCGGGGGATAACTGTTTACGCCTGGTAGCCCGGACCCTCAGTCGGGCGGCTCGCCGCCCTGGAGATTTAGTGGCTCGTTACGGCGGTGAGGAGTTTGCCGTAATTTTACCCGGGGCTGATTTGAAGGGTGCAGAAGTGGTAGCGGAGGATCTGCGGCGTTCGATTCGCGATCGCCGGGTCGCGCACCAGGGGTCCAATATTGATTGCATCATTACCATGAGCCTCGGGGTAGCCAGCTGTATTCCTTCTGCCAAAAGCAGCCCAGCTAGTCTTCTAAAGGACGCTGATGCGGCTCTTTATGCGGCTAAACGCGGTGGCCGCGATCAAGTTAGGGCGGCCCCCCTAGAGGTGTTGTGATCTCTAGAGGTTCACGACAGGCTATCGCTCACACCGTAGTTGTGGTGTATAGGTTTGGTACGTTCTCCGCGAGCCCCCCCAGACCAGTGGAACTGAGAGGTCGTCTCTATCAGCATAGGGCTGGCATTTGGATTTCACGATACTTTACAAATAAATATCTAGCGAGCATGCTCTTACCCTAGGCTAGGTAATAGCACATCCCGTTCCGCTTCAGCAGGAAATCGATAGCATGAGAAGACGACTGGCACGGCTGCAACACAAGTGGCGAGCTTGGGTACTGAGTCGTGCCTGGATTAATAGTCGTTATACGCTGGATTTCTTCAGATATAACCTGGGAAATGCCATCTGGGTGCGACTGGTCGGGCGCACCTTATTAAAATGGCAGCAGGATGACTGCTTGGAAATGGGAGCTGCCCTTGCCTACTACGGGGTTTTTTCACTCTTCCCTACCATTCTAGTGGTGCTTAGTGTTGTAGGCTTTTTCACAGGACCCAACACGGTTGCCTTCAACACCGTTTTAGAGATTGCCCGTCAAGCCTTACCACCTGATGCGTTTGCGATTGTCAAAACTACCCTGACCCAATTCCATACCGCTAGTACTGGTGCCGGTATTATCGGCTTTGCCATTTTGTTATTTACCGCTAGCGGCTTCTTTGGGGCCTTAAGCCGAGCTTTTGACAAGATCTGGCAGGTCCATTCCCACCCTTACTTTAGCCACGGCTACTTTAGCCAGGGGGTGGGGGCGATCGCGTTTACCTTCCTATGGCGGCGCTTCCTAGCCTTTCTTCTGGTGATTGGCTCCGCGGGACTCGTGTTTTTATCGTTGTTGTCAACAATTGCGATCGATACCCTGTTACCCTGGCTTGAAATCTTGAATAACCTGGGACTGCTAACCGAGATTGACCAAGTCCAGCTGTTGCCCTGGCTCCGGTTACTGAGTTCTTACCTGATGTTAACCCTGGTAGTGATGGTTCTATACAAAGTTTTGCCCCGTACCCGCATTGCCTGGCGCGATATCTGGATCGGCGCCATCTTTACCGCTAGCCTATGGCTGATTCTGCAACAGTTAATCAGCAACAGCGTCATTAGCCTTGGGAGCCGGTTTCGCTCCTACGGCGTCGTTAGTGGGTTTATGGTACTAATGCTATGGATCTACCTTAGCAGCCAGGTTTTCTTCCTAGGCGGTGAGTTTACTTACGTGTACGCGCACTTACTAGGTAGCCGAAAAGGAGGGAAGCATCTCCAGGCTAAAGGCTCAAGTAAGGGCTAAGAGGGCGTTTAAAAAATCCGGTAGGCAATCCAAAAGCTCACACGGTATAGGCTAGAAGTACAAACCATCTAACCCGGTGAGAGCCATCACTCAAGCCTACGCCAGTAATTTGACCTGTGACCACTTTGCATATTTGCATTCATTGAGCCCTTGCTGACCAAGGTAAAGCCTAGTGGCTGTCCTCGGATAGCATACCTATGGGCGGTGTTGAACGGCAGCTTTTATCGAGTGACCCGGGCTGTAGTTGGCGAGACTTGCCCAGAGATGCTCAGGCCTGGCAAACCATATATACTTACCACCGCAACTGGGCAAAAGATAGACGGTGGGCCGCGCTCAGTGGGCTATGACACAGCTATAGCCAGGAGCAAACCAAAGCGTCATCTGGAGGTAGATACCCTAAGGTTGATGATAGCTGTTGTGATTACGGCAGCCCCTATTCCCAAACGCGCCAGTAGTTAGCAGATACTGGAAAAGCCTTATAATCTCGCGGCTCGGATCTACCTTGTGTGGACAGATAGCGGCTATAGGACCCCCAACCGTTTACGGTGAATGGTCTGGGACAGATTGCTCAGGGTGTTTTGCGTCGCCAAGAGGCCAAGGGCTTTGCATTGGCCAAAAAACAATGGATTGCAGAGCACCCCTTTGGCCGGTGACGATGGTCGCAGCGGCTGATACAAGACCATAAACAGTTCCGTGAGAATGCTGAGGACATGCTTGAAAGTGCCATGATCCGGATCATACTGAGATGCCTGGCATAATTCACTACGCCCTTTCCCCTTTCAAAACATCCTCTTAATAGGTCTATGATCGATTCTTGTCTAGGTGTTAAATCTGTGGGATAGAAAAATATAGGCGTTAGGG
>CAYVMR010000134.1:0-6393 GCA_964452545.1 uncultured bacterium | reverse complement strand
TAAGCTCTCTGATCGCTACATCTCCGACCGCTACCTGCCCGACAAGGCCATCGACCTGATCGACGAGGCCGGCTCCCGGGTGCGGTTGATCAACTCCCAGTTGCCCCCCGCCGCTAAGGAGCTGGATCGGGAGCTGCGCCAAGTGCTCAAGGATAAGGACAATGCGGTCCGCTCCCAGGATTTTGACAAGGCTGGAGAGCTGCGCGATCGAGAAATGGAAATTAAAGCGGAAATTCGCGCGATCGCCCAAAACAAGGCCACTGAAGAGTCTCAAGGAGAAGAATCCCCCGTGGTTGGGGAGGAAGACATTGCCCACATTGTTGCCTCCTGGACCGGTGTGCCCGTTAATAAACTCACCGAGTCAGAATCCGAGAAACTGCTGCACATGGAGGATACCTTGCACCAGCGGCTGGTGGGCCAGGACGAAGCGGTTAAAGCCATCTCCCGGGCGATTCGCCGGGCTCGGGTGGGCCTGAAAAACCCCAACCGCCCCATTGCTAGCTTTGTCTTCTCCGGTCCTACCGGGGTGGGTAAAACTGAGCTCGCCAAGTCCCTAGCGTCCTACTTCTTCGGTTCAGAGGAGGCCATGATTCGGCTAGACATGTCCGAATTTATGGAGCGCCACACCGTCTCCAAACTAATTGGTTCGCCCCCTGGCTACGTGGGGTATAACGAGGGCGGTCAGCTCACCGAGGCGGTCCGTCGGCGGCCCTACACCGTAGTGCTCTTCGATGAAATTGAGAAGGCCCACCCCGATGTCTTCAATATGTTGCTGCAAATCCTTGAGGACGGCCGCCTCACCGATGCCAAGGGCCGCACGGTGGACTTCAAAAACACCCTGCTGATTATGACCTCCAACATCGGGTCTAAGGTAATTGAGAAGGGTGGCGGTGGTCTTGGCTTTGAGTTTGAGCAAGATCAGGCCGAATCCCAGTACAATCGGATTCGCTCCCTGGTGAACGAAGAGCTGAAGCAATACTTCCGGCCTGAGTTCCTCAACCGTCTGGATGAGATCATTGTCTTCCGTCAGCTCACCAAGGACGAGGTCAAGGAGATCGCCGAAATCCTCCTCAAGGAAGTCTTTGCCCGCCTGACCGAAAAACACATCCATCTGCAGGTCACCGATCGCTTCAAGGAGCGGTTGGTGGAGGAAGGTTACAACCCCAGCTACGGGGCTCGTCCCCTGCGTCGGGCGATCATGCGCCTGCTGGAGGATACCCTGGCGGAGGAAATCCTCTCCGGCCG
The DNA here is from genome assembly GCA_964452545.1 of uncultured bacterium. Classification (GTDB taxonomy): domain Bacteria; phylum Cyanobacteriota; class Cyanobacteriia; order Phormidesmidales; family Phormidesmidaceae; genus Nodosilinea. The sequence goes on along the minus strand of CAYVMR010000134.1, from coordinate 5,148 downwards.
TCTGGTGGATGGGGATACGGCTACCGTCGATGTGGATGAAAGCGGCAAGGTTACCATTCAAGCCGAACACCGTCGCGAGCTGATTGGGGCCGAGAGCTAGCTCTGCTCCCTACTCTTACCCTAAAGGACCCTGGCCATACCAGATGAGGTATGGCCAGGGTTCTCTGGGATGATAATGGGCTAATTAGCTGATCAACTAGAACCGTTAAACCTAGAGGGCCCCCAGGTTGGCGAGCCCCAGGATCACCCCCGCCCCCAGCAGGTGGCCCAGGCTAGCTGTACCGAGCACGGCGGGTAAGCCAAATCCCCCAAATAGATTGGGGGAGGGCATGGCAGGGCCGGCGTTGGGATACTTGATGGTGAATTTGCCAAAGGCGATCGCCAAAATGTTACAAACAATCATCACCGCCGCCACCTTGGGACTCCAGCTTAAGGTGGTGGGAATTGCCGCTAAAATAGGTAGCAAAGCCACAGTAGAACCTCCAAAACACTAAAAAGGTATATTTAACACTACAGTACCTACCCCTAGGGCGATACATGCTAGGCCTACTTTTCCATGGGGGCCGGGTCTTAGCCTCCGACTGTTGCAAGACTTTACAATGTTGGTAAATCTTGATGGCGGCAGTTTTTTAGGCAGACCCGTTGGCCAGGCTCCAGCGCCCTGCCCCTAATTCTGACCACCCGTCATCGGTACCCTAAAGTGAACGCCATGGAACGAGGATTACTCTGGCTACCTCTATTGGTTGTGTTTATTGGTCTCGCCTGGGCTGGCTGGAACGAATATCAAAAGGTTCAGGCTTACCAGGCTTGGGCCACCCGCTTCGAACGCAGCAAGTACGACATCCGGGCGGCCCTGGGCCAAGCTGGCACCAGCCTAACCTGGGGCCGCCCCACCCGTCAGGGCCCCGTGGATCTGACCAGCCTTTGCCTGACTGACGTCAGCTCCATGGATCTAGAGGTGAATGGGGTAACAGTGTCCCCCGGGCAGGAGTTACCTAGGGGAGGGGCGGTAGCCCTGGTTTTAACCACCGGCAATGGTGATCGGTCGGTAATTCCCTTTACCGATGCCGACCTGGCCCTAGATTGGCAAAAGGTGTTACAGCAATCTCTAGAGGCGCTAAAATCAGGCCAACCCTGACCCTTACTTAATTTCTGGCCATGACAGACCTTCCTGCGGTTTCTCGCCGGCAATTACTAAAACGTCGTCAGGTGCTCAAGCAGCAACGTCGGCTGCACCTAGGCCAGAGTTTCTGGCGGCTGCTTGCCCTGACTGGGGTCACTGGGCTGATGATCTGGGCGGTGGGTCAGCCCATCTGGCTGATTCGCAGTCCTCGCCAAATCCAGGTGAGGGGCAATCAGTTGCTGAGTGATACCCTGCTTCAGGATCTGGTGCCGCTAGACTACCCCCAATCCTTGCTGGAGATTCAGCCGGACACCATCGCCCAGCAACTGCGTCAACGGGCCCCCTTGCTGGCGGTGGAGGTCGATCGCCAGTTGCTTCCCCCAGGTCTGCAGGTCACCGTTCAGGAACGGGTGCCCGTGGCGGTGGTACTGCCTGACCAGCCCGATAATGGAGAGCCGGCTGGATTGATTGATGCCCAGGGGGCCTGGATGCCCCTAACTAGCTTTGGTTTGAGTCCCGCCGCCAAGCAACTACCTGGTTTGCAGGTCCGTGGCCTTGAGCCCCAGTACAAACGCTACTGGCCCCAGGTCTATGCCACCATTCACCGCAGTCCCGTGGCCATCCAATCCATTGACTGGAGTGATCCCAGCAACCTGGTGCTGGCCACTGACCTGGGGGTCGTCCATCTCGGCCCCTACTCCCCTGCCCTAGAGCAGCAACTCGCCACGCTTGACAAGATGCGAAACCTGCCGGATCACACGCAGGCAGCAGAGGTAGCCTCCATTGACTTGAGTAAACCTAACCAACCGGCCATCACTTTAAACGATACCCCTGCCCCGACGGGCCATCTCGAGGTGGATCCCAAGCCATAGGACCTCAACCAGGCTTGAAGATTTTCAGTTTTTTTACCTGATGTGTTCCTTTCCCGATGAAGTAATCTATAGTTGTTTGAAATCGGCCAGAGACTTTTAGAGTATTCCAATAGAGTATTCCAAGTCAGCAAAGCACCCTATCGAGGTGGCTGGATTGAGACCAGGCCCCTGGTCTTGACAGTCCCTTAGAGGGGAAACCCGCTGGAGGGCTTTTAGTCTGATTCTGGCTATGTTACCCTTAGCCTCTCTGATTTTTGCTGATCGACAGCGTTTATGAGCCATCTTTCTGCTTCTCCCAACCCCTTTAGCCTTGCTGGAATCAACCACAGTCAATCTAACGGTACTAAGCCCATGTCCGCAGATACGCTGAACCACAATTCCTCTGTTCCCGATAGTATTGCTCGCATTAAGGTGATCGGGGTCGGTGGGGGTGGCTGTAATGCTGTCAACCGGATGATCCACAGTGGTCTGGCGGGGATTGAGTTTTGGTCTGTCAATACCGATGCCCAGGCCTTAGATAATGCCGCGATTGCTAATGTGTTGCATATCGGTCAGAAGTTGACCCGGGGATTGGGCGCTGGTGGTAACCCTGCTATTGGGCAGAAAGCGGCGGAAGAATCTCGGGATGAGATTGCCGCGGCTCTAGAGGGTTCTGATCTGGTCTTCATTACCGCTGGCATGGGAGGGGGAACCGGCACTGGAGCCGCGCCTATCGTGGCGGAGGCGGCCAAGGAGGCCGGTGCCTTAACCGTCGGGGTGGTGACCCGTCCCTTTACCTTCGAAGGTCGCCGACGGATGACCCAAGCCGATGAAGGCATCGCGGCCCTTCAGGGGCGGGTGGATACCCTGATTGTGATTCCCAACGATAAGTTGTTGTCCGTGATCTCAGAACAAACCCCCGTTCAGGAGGCCTTCCGTGCCGCTGATGATATTCTTCGGCAAGGGGTGCAGGGGATCTCTGACATTATTACGATTCCTGGGTTGGTGAATGTGGACTTTGCTGATGTCCGGGCGGTGATGGCGGACGCGGGTACAGCCCTGATGGGGATTGGGGTGGGTTCCGGTAAGTCTCGGGCCCGCGAGGCGGCGATCGCGGCGATTTCGTCTCCCCTGTTAGAAGCGTCCATTGATGGCGCCTCTGGTGCCGTCTTTAATGTCACCGGCGGTAGCGATTTGACCCTGCATGAGGTGAATGCCGCCGCCGAGATTATCTACGAAGGGGTTGATCCCAATGCCAACATTATCTTTGGCGCCGTGATCGATGATCGGATGCAGGGAGAAGTGCGGATCACGGTGATTGCCACTGGGTTTAATACTCGTCTGGCCAGCCAGACTGAGCTGGATGCGACTCGGGTTACCCCTTTCAAGCGGAGTCTGACTACGCCTCCCCTAAACCCCACCAGCGCCACTGGCAATAGTGGGGCTGGCGGCCTCGGGGTCGGTTTGGATATCCCTGAGTTTCTGCAGCGGCGGCGCCCCAATAACCGCTAGGGCCATGGCCGTTGATGTTAGTTCCCCAGCCACCATCGCCGTTGCCCTGACCATTGCGGGCTCCGACAGTGGGGGCGGGGCCGGCATTCAGGCAGACCTAAAGACCTTTGCTTGCCACTGTGTCCACGGTACCAGCGCCCTCACCTGCGTCACCGCCCAAAATACCCTGGGGGTGACCCGGGTAGACGCCCTACCGGCGGCGGCGGTGGTGGCCCAGATCGAAGCGGTCTGGCAGGATATCGGTGTGCAAGCCCTGAAGACCGGCATGCTGCTTAATCAAGACATTATTGAAGCGGTCGTGACTACCCTGGGGGCTCTACCAACCCCACCGCCGATCGTAGTCGACCCCGTCATGGTGTCTCGCACCGGAGCCCAGTTGATTGACGATCAGGCCATTACCACCCTGACGACCGATCTGCTACCCCTGGCCACCCTGGTGACCCCCAATCGCTATGAAGCAGAGCTACTCACCGGACTCCACCTGGATACCCTGGCAGCCATGGAAGGGGCCGCTCGAGCCATTTATCAGCTGGGCCCCCAGGCGGTGTTGGTGAAGGGGGGCGCCATGGCTGGGGATCTGCGAGGGACCGATCTATGGTTCGACGGTGAGGTGGTGGAGGTGATCAGGACCGAGACCGTGGAGACCCGCCATACCCACGGTACCGGCTGTACCCTGTCGGCGGCGATTACTGCCAACCTGGCCCTGGGCCACCCCCCCCTGGTGGCGGTGCAGCGGGCCAAGACCTACTTGACCCAGACCCTGCACCATGCCTTGCCGATTGGTCGGGGGCAGGGTCCGGTGGGGCATTTCTTCGCCCTGTTGGCCTAACCATGGCCGGGGCCCTTCCTCGACCACCAGTGGTGACCACGGCACCAGTACTATTCCACGTCCGCCAGTTGACCAAGACCTACACCATGGGGGAGGTGCAGGTGCACGCCCTGCGCCAGGTTGATCTGGATATCTACGGGGGTGAGTTTGTGGTGTTATTGGGGCCATCGGGCAGCGGCAAGTCGACCCTGTTAAACATCCTGGGCGGGCTCGATCGCCCCAGCGGGGGGGAGGTTTACTTTGGGCCACAAAATCTCACCCAGGCCGGCGATCGCCAGTTAACTCGCTTTCGTCGCCAATGTATTGGGTTTATTTTTCAGTTCTATAACCTGATCCCTAGCCTAACAGCGGAGGAGAACGTCGCCCTGGTCACCGATCTGGCGGCCCACCCCATGATCCCCCGCCAAGCCCTTGATCTGGTGGGTCTGGGCGATCGCTGTCAACACTTTCCCGCCCAATTGTCGGGGGGTGAGCAGCAGCGGGTGGCGATCGCCCGGGCGATCGCCAAGCGGCCCCAGGTGCTGCTCTGTGATGAGCCCACCGGCGCCCTCGACTACAGCACTGGGAAGCGAGTGCTGGAGGTCCTGGCCCGGGTTAATCAGGACCTGGGCACCACCGTGGTGATCATTACCCACAACGCTGGCATTGGGGCCATGGGCGATCGGGTGATCACCATGCGTGACGGGCAGATTCAGAGTATTGACCACCATGCCCAACGGGCTCGCCCCGATCAACTGGAGTGGTAAGGTGCTTAACATGTTATGGAATTCAACCCATGCAAGCCATCCTGGTTGACCACTTTGGCGGTCCTGAGGTTTTACGGCTCAATACCC
>CAYVMR010000133.1:0-6439 GCA_964452545.1 uncultured bacterium | reverse complement strand
CACACCAGGGTGAGCAAGAACTGCTTCAAATCCGGTCGGTGATCTCGGGAATAGCCTCGACAAATCTCAATCGGAATCGGTTCTTCACCACTGTCCTCTTCGTTCTCTGCCTCGGCTGACCCCTCGGGTTTAGTCACTGTAGCGGTGGCATACTCCCCCTCAACCGAAATTGAAGTCGAATCCAGGTGTCGCTGTTCGATGTTGATGCCAAACCGCTGCGCGGCTTGCAGTGCCACCTTCATGAACAATGGGGTGATGCCTGCCTCGTAGAGTTGATCCAACACCCGCCCTAAGCGGTCATCATTCAGGTGGCGGGCCTCGACGCCCTCCCCTAGCAGGTGGGACACCGCCTTACTTTCAAAAAACTCGCTGAACAGATACAACGGTGCGCTCAGAAATCCCAAGGCGTTCAGGATCATGGCTTTTACTACTTGCCCTGCACTCACGTGCTCCAGGCAATGGGGTTCAATCTGCTCGTTGGTCAGCTCCACTAGGCCCAATTCGTCAATCATGCCGGCCACTAAGCCGAGATGGTCTAAATTCTCGATTTCCAAGGGATCCACCTACCGCTAGAAGGACTACCCTTTAGCCTAGAACACCCCACATCTTTTATTCCCTGTCAACCTGCGGAATGTAGGTCAAAAGGCTCAAAACCGGCTGGAGAAGGACGCGTTAGGGTCAAATCAGGGGTTTTATGCCTCCAGTAAAAATCAGGTCGGATTTGGTATCAGAAGCGTAGCTCCAGAATCGCTCCGGTATTTTCATTAAATTCCTCATAACTGGTCACCCCCCGCAGGGTGAGCCGGTCATTAATGCGATAGCGGACGCTAAACACCGCCGGGGTCACATTGGTAAAGACCTTTTGCACCGATAGGGAAATGTTGGGAGACAGGTTAAACCCCAGATCAGCGCCGATGTCTAGCTGGGAGGAGTCAGGGGGAGAGGCGGAGAACAGCCGCAGTTCCGTATTCCCCAGGCCCCCTTCGAAAAAGCGCTGCAAACGGTTGATCAGGGCCGATCCGGCGAAGGTTAACAGGCCTTGAAAACTATCGCCCCCGCCGGACACACTGCCCAGGGTTGACTCCAGAGCATAGAGTAGCCCACCGCTAATCAAGGCAATAATCTGACTTTCGGTACGGGGGGGAGTGCTTTCCAGTTCCACGCCCTGTAACTGCATCAGGCGACTGGCACGACCGTTGACGTTGGCGCGGATGCGAATGGTTTGCACCCCATTTTGAGTGAGTCCCAATTGGGTAATGGCATCGTCAGCAATTTCACTGCGCGGAAAGGGGGAGGCCGTAGTTAAGGTGGTACCACCGCCGGCACTGTCCGCTAACACCGCCGATAGGTTAGCCACCAAGTAGGGGTCAATGCGGCTATCTCTAGGATCGAACTCCGCGTAGTTATCGTCACCGGTCAAGCGAAACTCGGTGGTGAGTAAGCTAATGCGACCAGCGGGCAGGTTAATCCGACCGGTGGGTTTAACGTCAGGAAAGGTGCCGGCCAGGGCCAGGTTGCCCGCCGCCCGTACATCCACGATGGGGGGAATGGCCAGGCGAATATTATTCCCCAGGGTGAGGCTAAAGTTGTCAAAAACCGGGGGTAGGGGTTGGTACACACTGACTTCCCTCGGACTGGTGGGGACGGCCTCACCGGCTTGGTCCACATCCGGCAGGGTCAGTACCCCATCGAAGAGGGTAACCTGTCCTGACACCAGGGGTTCTAGCAGGTAAAGGCTGCCGTCTACAGCGATCGCCCCATTCACCTTGCCCCTGTAGGTGCCGGCAGGGTTTTTGAGGTTCAAGTCCAGGTTATTGAGGCGCAGCTGGAAGCTATCCTGGCTGGGGACGGCAGCATCTGGATTAAGGGGAAGGGTACTAACCGTACCTGGCACTAAATCGTTGATCGAAGGAAGGACCTTGAGTTTGCCGTGAGCCACCACGTCTCCACGACTTAGATCCCCCCGCAGATCCTGAAAATCTAAGACCAGACCATTCAGATAGACGGAGGCGGCGGCTTGATCCTGAGGGGAGGTGACTCCACTAGAGCTGTTTAGGACGGGCCCCTCCACCACCTGGATGGTGCCGCGTAGGTTGGTTAAGGGGTCAGGTAAGCCAGCGGCCCTGAGGGTGACCCCGTCAAAGTTGGCGGCACCGGTGACCACCAGGGAGGTAAGGGCTTCGGTAATCGGTTTACCCTGGGGCCAGCGGCCGTCTACGTTGAGGTCGAGCTTCGCTTGTCCCGATTCCCAGGCTAGATCGGGGGTGAGCAGGTTGAGCAGGGCAAAGCCCTCATTTTCTACCCTAAGGCGCAGAGTGACCTCGTCGTTTTGGGGTGTTTGGGTTACCCCCGGTAGGGGGTAGGGCAGACTGGCTAGCAAGATGAGGGGATCGGAGGTTTCCTGGGTAGCCACATCCCCCCGCAGTAGCAGGCGGGCATCGCGGTAGAGGAAATCTGCCGCCGCCAAATCCACGGGGCGATTGTTGATGGTGGCTGGGTTGATCGCCACTCGCCCCCGCAACTGGGGATTTTCTAGGCTGCCGGTTAGGGAGGCACCAATGGCGATGGTGCCATCCAGGTTGTTGGGTAGCCGTAGGGGACGCCGGACGGCATCCACGGGTAAGTCAGTGACATTCAGGCGTAGGGTGCGATCGAGCTGATCTTGGGGTTGTAGACTAAATTCCCCATTTAGCTCCGCCAGGGCTACTGGTGAGGACTCCAAGGTAGGGGATGGAGCCCCAGGGGGGCGGGGGAAGACCGTACTTAGACTCAGGGGATTGACTCGCAGCACCCCATCCTGGTAGCTGCCCTGGGCTAGTACTTGATCAATTCGGTAACCCGAACCGTTAGGTTCGGTGGGGTGTTGCCAGACCCAATCCTGCCCCCTTAAGTCCATCTCTACCTGCAAGTCCTGGGGCACCTGGCCGTTGGCCCTGACCCGGCCAGAAAAGCTGCCCCGGAGCCCCTCTAGGGGAGGGAAGAGGTTACCACTGGCCTGGGCCGCTTGCTGATCCTGCCATTCCTGGGCTTGGGCAAAGCGTTGCAGTTGTTCGAGAAGGGTAGCCTTCCGGTTGCCGACGGGGGTGGTTTTAAGGCTGGCAAACTCCTTCGCGGTCAAGGGTCGAAACCAGTCGGGGGGCCGCAGTGGATTAATTCGGAAATCAGCAAATTCTAGGATCTTGAGCGTCTGCAGAATATCCTGAATTTGACCATTATTCACCGCCAACTCACCCCGTAGTTGAGCACTCTTTACCCCGTAGGTGCCACTGGCCTGATAACGACTCTGGCCGGAGGCCGATTCAACCCGGAGGCCGATCAGGCTGACCACGTCATCTCCATAGCTGACCCTGCCCCGTAGGCGGCCATAGCGGGTTACTAAGGGGGGTGTGGAGTCCTTGTCGGTGGACCTATCTGGGTGGGTCTGGGCGATCTCTACGGTGCGTAGTCTCAAGTAGCCTAGACCCGGGTTGAGAATATCAAAGTCTGCGGCAAAACTGGGCTGGCGCCAGTTGCCCTCCACCGTGGCGGTTTCCACCGTGCCACTGATGGTGCTGAGGCCATCGATGCCAGTCTGGGGTAATTGGAGGCCGTCCAGGGGCAATTGTTTGAGTTCAGCAAAGAAGCGATCGCCCTGGATATAGCCAGCGGCGTAGGCCTCCCCACCCCGGATCAACACATCGATATCCCGGTCTGCCTGCTGGGTAGCGACCCAGAGGCGATCGCGCTCCCCCTGTAAATCCACCGCCAACCCCTGGCTAGGGGAAAAACTCACCGGTCCTTGCAGGGGGGAGGCAAAGGCTAAATCCGCCAGGGCTAGCCCTCGCAGGCTAGCCTGGCCCTGCAGATCCAAGGCCAGCGGGGCACCCCACAGGCGTCCCTGAAAGGAGGCCAGACCGGTAACCGGCACCAGATCTGGTAAAGGTAGGGCCGCCAGGTTAAAGTCCTCGGCCTGCAGGTTGAGGTTAAGACTAGCGATGCCGACGGGGTTAAACCCTTGCCACTGGGGCGTAACCCGACCCTGCACCGCCAGGCCGGCGGTCTGGGCGTGATGGACCACCAGATCTTTTCCATCCCAACGCAGATCGGCCCGCAGGGGGGCGGCGGCCCTGGCCAGACTGGGCCAGCGCGGCGCGCCACTGGCCAGGCCCTGGGTTAGGTCTAGATGGCCCTCGGCCCGGAGGCCGGCCCAACTGAAATCCTCAAGGTCACCAGTGAGTTCAAACTGCCCACCCCCCTGACCCTGCAGTTGGGGCGACAGGGTGGCCAAGTCTAACCGCTGCCCCTGGATGGCGGCTCGCCATCGACCCTGACCCAGGGTGGCCCCGGCCTGTAGCGATCCCCCCGCCAGGGTGGCCTCGGCCCGAGCCCGACCCTCCACGCCAGCCAGCCCTGGCTGGCCTAGCCGGCCCATGAGTTGGGCCTGACCCTTCACCAGGCCAGCGGTAGGCAATCCTAACCTTTGCAGATCTAATTGCGAGGCTTGCAGGTCAGCCTGCCAAGCCCCCTGACTCAAGCTACCGGTGGCCGCCACCGTGCCCCCCGCCACCTGCACAAAGGTATCGGTAAACCGCAGGGTATTGTTAGCCAGGGACAACCGACCCTGGGCTGGGTAGGTGCCCAGGGGGGCCCGCCACTGGGCCTGGCCCCGCAGCCCAGTGAGGGGGCCGCTGATCTGAGCGGTGGCAAATACCGGCCCCAGCCGCAGATCCGTCGGTAGGCCGTAGGGTTGGGCCAGGGCATCGCCGGGTAGGCGATCGCCCTGCACCGTCAAGGCCACCTGGCCGCCGGGCTCCAGGTCGAGTTGACCCTGGGCCACCAGGCTACCACCGGCCTGGGGTAGAGCTTGGACCCGATCCAACCGCAACTGACCGTCTTGCAGGGTAGCCTGGCCGCCAATCTGGCGGAAGGGTACCTGGTCAACCGTAACCTGGCCCAGGGAGGCCAGTTGGGTGGTGACCACGGGGGCACTGAAAGCGCCGCCAACCGCAATTTCCGCCCCAAACCGCCCCTGGATGGGCAAGGGTAGGGGTTGGCGCCAGAGGGCCGCCACCTGGGCGGCACTGAAGGGGTTAACCTGGACCTTGAGATCGTAGCCCTGGTTGAGATCCAGACTACCGCTACCGATCGCCCCCAGATCCCCCAGGCGGGCCTTGGCCGCTTCCACCATGAGCCGCTGGCCCTGAATCCGTAGGGTACCCTCAATCCGATCCACCGGACGGGGGAGCAAGGGACTGACCAACTGTCCTTGCTCCACGCGAGCCGTTCCAGTCAAGTAGGGCAGGGCCTGACCCACCAGATTCACCTGCACCTGACCACTCACCTGCCCACGGGGGATGGTCACCGGCAAGGGGTCCCAAAAGGCCTCCACCAGGGGGATGATGTCTGCCATTTTCACCGCCTGGGCCCGGAGGTTGAGCTTACCCTGTAGCCCTGAGCCATCGCCATCGGCGTCGAGGAGCGGGGAGGGCGGCCCCCACCACAGACCGATGAAGCTATCGTAGGCCCTGGTCAGGCCATCTAACAGCGGCCGGGGGGGCGGGGGCACCAGGGTCGAGGGGGGGGGCGCCAGGGGTAGCTGCACCGCTCCCATCAGCTGCACCGCCCCGCCCCGGGGTGAGGTGCCCTGCAGATCTAACTCCAGGTGGTCAAGGCGCGGGGGTCGGGGGCCGAGGGCCGGGACAGGCAGAGGGGAGGCCACTAGCCGGGGGCTGACCGTCACCTGGCCACGAAGGTTCTCCATCACCACAGGGTCTGGAGGGGGGCGATCGGCGCCATCGGGGGCCAGGGTGAGCCGACTATCGCGGAGTTGCACCTGGCCCACCCGCACCTCCAGCCAGGCGGGGCGGTCCTGCGGTCGTCGCTGCTCTGGCAGCTCAATATCCAGCCACTGACCCCTGGCATCTTGCTCCACATAGGCATCTACCTGATCGAGGCTAATCTGCAACGTCAGGTGCCGACGCAGTAAATCGAGGGGGTTAAACCGTACCTCGACGCTCTCCAGACTCAGGTAATCTGGATCGGTGGCGGTCGGGGGTAGGCGACTGGGCCCTAGGCGCACCCCGGTGGGCCCCACCCATTGCAAGGGACCCAGCTCAACGGGCCGTTCCAATTCCTCAGAAAGATAGGTAGATAACCAGGGGGTGGCCTGCTGTCGGGCCCATAACCAGCCTCGCCAAGTTGCCACCGTACCCACCAACAGTAGGGCTGAACCGATCCCCAAGCCAAGGCCAAGCGCCAACCAGCGAGGCCAGCGGGGTGGCGGCGGAGAAGGGGAGGAAGGAACCATAGCCGTCGGTGCCACCCAAAACACAGGACACTCGAATAGTGTAATGAACAGAGGGGGAGATGCTATCGGTTGGTCCAGCAAAATGTTAGTTTTTTTAGGAATTTCCCCCCTGGCACCAGCCTAGGGCTCGGGTTCAGGGGTCAGGTCCCGCTA
>CAYVMR010000132.1:0-6626 GCA_964452545.1 uncultured bacterium | reverse complement strand
GAAAGATGGAAATGACATCACCTACAACGACCCCCTGTAGAGTGTATAAACCTCCGGGTGATGACCGGAGCAATTATTGGATGGTGGAGTACCGCGATGGCGGTTATGAGTGTCCAGTTTGTGACAAGATGATAAAGAGCGCTCAATCATTGCAGCGACATGTGAAGAACCAACACATCAAAAAGGCAGAGGCACCGCCACCTCTTCCTGAAGATGGAATGGATGATGGACTTTTTTCTACTTTTCAGTCCATCACCAAGCAACTCAATCAGCTCGGGCATAAACACAAGCGTGACTTGCCTGTCCAACAGGTGAGTCTCCTGGCCCAGATCCCGGACCTTATTCGAATTACGAATGCTGTGAAAGAAAAGTATAGAAGCGCAGCATTCAAACTTGTCACTGCCCCACAGGAAAACGGATATCCGATAACCGCCATTATCGGATACTCTGAGAAGGCTTTGACAGCATACTTACTTTCCTGCTTGAAGCGGTTCTCTCCCGTCCTCAGCGAGTTTTCATACACGACTCGAGTGATTATGCGGGGCGGTGTCCGCTCGCCGGTGAGAGTCCCGCAGCAAGAGAAGACGCTGGAGAAGTACAATCTTGTCTTTGCTCAGCTCTTGCTCTTTGTCCTCCGGGTCGGTTTTGTTTACAAGCCGCACCCATCATCGTACACCACGAGTGCTGAAATCACGAGTTTCCTTAAATCCAGTGTAATCAGACACTCGTGGAATGCTTCTGAGGACGGCACGATACGGAATCTCACTGATTCTGTGACACAGCAGTTGTACGCTGCGTGGCGCAATCATCGTGCCGATACGATAAACACATCGACTCCTCTCGATTCGGCGATCGCATCACTCACCGTGGCGCTCTTCAATGCAACCACTGCTGATACAACGAGTGGGTCGAGCATCGTCCAGGTCTGGCTTGCGCTTCGTAAGATGGGAGATGGCACGAATCTTCCGATCATTGCGACGATCACGCAAGATATCAGTGCATTGCTCTACTGCTTTTTCGCATGTTTTGCAATGAAGATCGCCGTCTTCGATAAACCACAGGGTGAGGACGAAAGCATCGAAGCAACGAACAAACGGGTCGAAGCGGGTCTTACCGCTTTCAAGTCGCCTAGTTCATGCTTCACTCGACTGGTCACCCTGCGATCATTGGTTAAAACTCTCGGAGAGGGCACCAATCGCATGCCTTTGATCCACTGGATCGACGAGAGTAAACTGATCTTTCAGATCGACGATTGTATTCTCAGTCTGTCGACATTGCAGCAGATGTATGTGCAGATGATGAAAGAGCTCACCACGTTGCTCTTCACTGATCTGCTCTTTGGCTTGTGTGACGGCTGGCTGAGTATCGATGAGCAGCGAAGCTTACGAGACAACATCAGTGATGTCGAGCCCAACACGAGTATTGTCTCGCAGAATCCTCTGCTGCAGGGATATTACAAGAATTTCATCAAACGACTGCTCTCCAATCCAGTTTTCCGAGAGAGTTGGACGAAACAAAGCGAGAATGGTGAGATCAAGTTCACCACGACAAACATCGCAGCTTACCAGCATCGAGTCGGAGCATTCATGAAAATGTTCGTCGGTGCAGGTAAACTGACGGAAGGAATGCCTGCCAGAGCACCTGAGCAGATTGATTGGACATGGACGAACGAGTCACAGAGGAAACGAACCATCTTCCTCCACTGCGGACACATCGCGGTGGTGAGTGGTTACTCGAAAACTCGATCGACTGCCATGCGGGAGAAGGTGATAGCTCGATTCTATCCCTGGGATCTCTCTCGCCTCGTCATCCTCTATTACTCCATCTGCATTCCATTCCAGCAGTTTCTTCTCGCGCTTTCGTCTGGACTGCCGCTGTCGACGATTCATCAGCCCGACTCTTCTACCCTCGTCACTGAACTCGTCGAAGGGAAGAGCGTCATGGAAACGACATTCATGAGCATCTGGGGACGAATCTTCGAACCCGATGAGATCAGCCGAAGCATCATGAACACATTCACCACTGCTCACTCGCAATCCGGTGAAACTGATTCTGTCAGACACTTGCGAGAGATACAAGGCGAGAGTGCACAGCTGAAAGGTTTCGGTCTCAAGCGACTCCGACATGCGATCATCGCATTGATGCGTTTGATGGATTGTAAGGACGGAATCGTCGATGCGAATGTCTGTCTGAATGATGGAAATGGCAATGCCGATGATGATGACAGTGACGGTGAAGACTTTAACGATGTGAATGGTAACAGCAATCATCTGGCTGTAACCCGAGCGATGCAGGCTGGCCATTCTCTGCTCACCAGTCGAAGATATGGCGTCGGTGGCACGCATACGACGACGATGTCGACGGAGATGTGGAGTAATTACTTTGCAACATCTTGTCGCTGGCATCGAAGAATGGGATGCGAGTCACACGTTACTTTTCTCACCTCAGACGAGACGATTCCTCAAAGTCAAGGAGGAAGAGTGCCTGTCGTCCTCGTCCTGCCGACGCAGGAGTTCACTTCCACCGAAATCACTCAGATGAAATCGCAGATGAGCTCAGAGGCCGGCAGAGAGGCATTGCTTGCCATCATCAATTGCATTCATCGCAAAGATGCAAACAGTCTGCTCTCCACACCAGACAAGCCGCGTCCTGCTTCTATCATGAAGCGCAATCCGACTCTCCCAGCAGCAGAAGCATCTCCACCAACAGTGCATTTCAGCGAGGATGCCACCAACATCACCAAAAGGGAGGCATTGAAGCACATGCGGACGATGCTTGGTCTGGCAGGAAAGGATGATATCCGTTTCCGATCGGAGACGCAGTGTCATGCAGTCTTGGAAATGGTCAACTCACGCAACAAGAACATTTTCTATCATGCCACAACGGCAGGAGGCAAGACTTTTGCAGCATTACTCGTCGTATATATCGAGCAGTGCATGTCTGACACTTTGTCAATTCATGAGAAACGGATAGGAACGACGGTGATGATCTTGCCCTTCACTCTTCTCAAGCGTGAGGTGGAGAAGACAGCAAAGAAATTCGGTATCAATGTCATACTCTTTCATGGTACTTCAAATCCCAACGATTACTCTGGCAAGAGTTTGGTGATTGCATCGACGGTGCAGGCGGTCACAAGGAATTTCAAAGATCTTCTCATCAACTTACATCGCACGGAGAGTCTCCGACGGATAATCATCGACGAAGCGCATGAAGTGACGCTGTCGAGTGATTATCGGAGTGAAATGAAAAACCTCTTGCATCTCCGACAAGATCCGCTTCATACTGTGCCGATGTGTCTGATGTCAGCGACGGTGCCGATCAGCGAGGAGAACAATCTTTTCAACGCACTCGGATGTGTCAAAGAAGAAACGATCAGTATTCGCTCACCGACATGTGACCGACCGAATCTTCGTTATCGTGTTTACAAAGTCGGAGCCGACGACGCTGCTGGGCCTGAGAATCTCCTCATCTCGACTATTCTCGAATGGATCGATCGAGAGAGAAATACTAGAGCGAAGATGATGGTGTTTTTTCCATACATCAACATGCTTGACACCCTGCGCACAAGTGTCTGCGAAAAAATCAAGCAGAGGTTCTCTTCTGATGAGATCACACCGGAAATCATCGATACGTATTTCACAGGAGATGAATCCGTCGTGAACGATCCATCGAAACATGAGAAGTGGGACAGGTTTTGTCAGCGTGGAGGCCCCTCGCGGATTCTGTTTGGCACAAGTGGTGCTGGAGCCGGTGTAAATGCACCAGATGTCAATTGTGTGATTGAATATGGAGCAGGATCGTCGATTCCTGTTTCGATTCAAAAGTTCGGCAGGGCTTGTCGAGAGGACTCCTCGATTATCGGCGATTGTTATGTGATAACATCCGACCAGATGATCCGCAACCACTCGAACGTCGTGAAACAGGGATCGTCTGCTTCCTCAGCTGAGAGATCAAGACAGTTCGATTTCTGGGTCGAGTGGGTTTCAGCGAAGGAGTGTCTACGGAACTACCTTGTCAAGCACATGGACGGAGAGTCGGCTTCGATTGGAGGATGCACATCTTTTGCGCCTTGTTCCTATTGTTTCTCACGGAATGCATTCACCTCCGCAGCAGGAAATGTTACCAACAATAATAACAACAACAACAAGCCTGCTGCAGAAAACACAACAAAGGAAAAGTCATCAACGGAAAAGACAACTCTTGGCAAGAGATCTGCTGGTCGTCTCAGTCACAACAGAAACGACAGTCGTGATGATGATGATGACGATGATGATGATGATGATGATCGACGGAGAAAGAAGTATCATCGACAGCACGAAGTCGACGGTGAACCTAATGGCGAGAATGATAACGACGACGGCGATGATGATGATGATGATGATGACTTTATCAAGAGACCACAGAACAAGAGGAATGAAAAGAAGGGAAGTCAACCACCTCCGATGCCTGAAGCGAGCGAAAGAAGCAGCAAAACGGATTACTTTGGCATCGATGATCTTGTTTTCGACGAGGACATGCTCTTTGAAATCGATCAGGCTGCTGCAAAGATGGCAATGGCCGAAAAGCAGCGCAGACAGGAGAAGGAACAGAGGCAGTTATCATCGCAACCATCCGACTCCATCAATCTGCTGCATCGTCTCAATTTCCTCCAAAACTACAAATACACTGATGGAAACAGCAACAATAATAGCAATAACAATAGCAATAGCAATAGCAATAGCAATAGCAATAGCAATGCAGAGAGGGATTTGGGTGAAGTTTCTCATGCTTGGCTGGGATACGAATCTCCTGTTCCTTTTCTTTCTTATCCATCATCTCAACAACGTGCTTCAGCTCCTATCCCTGATACCATTTCTCCTACTCCTGCGCCTCCGGCTGTGCGATTGCAAGTGGCGGTGGATGAGCCAAGGAGATTCAAGACGGAAGTGATCGCCAGCATTGAAGATTTCTTCTTGACTGGATATGAGAAGTGGGTGAGTGCGATGCCGATGCCCTGTCCGCTCTGTTTCTCGACGAATGGCAGATCGGTGGCTGATCATCTCGGACATGGATTAACCAGCAGATGTGAGAAATACGGTGAGCGATGCTTTGTCTGTCTCTCCACAAGCAATCACACCGCACGAGAGTGCCCACTTGCAACTCAGAAAGTGCAGAGATACACACCTGGCACATGTTGCTTCCTCTGCAGTCTGCCGGAAAATGATGTGGACTTTCACATCCTTGGAGTGAATCACATGCATAAACGCCAATGCCGAGTGCCGCAAGATGCCATCCGTCGTGTTGCCATGGCAATGTTTATCCTTCGCAGCAAGGCTCTCACCGAGTATTTCTCCATCACTTGGTCCAGTCAAACCGAATACACACGGTGGTTGTATCAACAGCCACAACCGACAGATCCAAAGTATCCGTTTTTGAATATGGTTCGAGTGTTTGTTTTCGCGGTGCAACTCCGAGGTCGAGAAGATGCTCAGCAGCGAGCAGAATATGCTGCGAGGATGAAAGAGCAAGCCGAGAGAGATAGCAAGGAGAAATCGAAGACAAGACAGGTTGCTACGGGCGGAATGACGAATTATGTCAGGCCTAGAGTCGTCAGCGAAGCGTGTAGCAGCACAGGATTTGTGAGGGCTAGAGACGCGATTGTGCACGAGATCGACGACGACCTCGACAGTCTCACAGCTCCAACCCAGGCAGCTGTCGCCAATAAAAGTCCTCTCAAACCGACCACTTTCACCATCAACAACAAGAATAATATCGATCATTCCAATAATAATCACAACAATAATAGCAACAATAATAATAGTAATGATAACAATAACAGGAATAATCACAGCGGCAACAGCAACGATAATAGTAACAACATAAGTAATCATAATAGCAACAGACCCAGCAGCAATAACAACAATAATAGCAACAATAATAATAATAATAATAACAATAGCAGCAATAACAAGAATAATAGCAACAATAATAGCAACGATAACAATAATAATAGTAATAACAGAATCAATCATAACAACAACAAGAATGACAATGCCACACCAGGAAAGTTCCACAGTCGAATGCAACTGCAGATGACAAACGAGCGATTACGGACGAGGATCAAAGAGAGATTGGCCTTCTTCACCGAGTTCCGACTGACACTTTATCGGAGAGCTGGATTCACCAATCATGTTGGAAAAGTCCAATGGAGGATAGATTTGAAAAAAATGCTGGTAAAACTGCGGGATGTCTTGCGTGATACTGTTTTCTTACGAGAGATATGGGAGAACTTGAAGACGATAGCTGGGCCTAATGCACACCTGTGTAATATCGAAACATTGGTGCTCCAATATGATGTCAGTGACGAGCAATTTCGTCAGATGCATATATATCTGGTGAACAAGCTGACTGCTGAAATTAACAAAGAGACAGAAAACTTGGCGAAGTTAGAGAAAAGGTTCTGAGAGAGAACAGGTGGATGCTGGTTACTCTGTTGGCGGACAGAATAGCAAGTGTCGACGCTGTTTATATATATATTTATATACTATGTTTTATATATATTTGAAAGATAAAAATCAATAAAGATACCGATAATCAATGTTGATATTTGCTGTTTATTTCTTGTTATTGAGCAAGAAAACATGAGA
>CAYVMR010000131.1:985-6717 GCA_964452545.1 uncultured bacterium | reverse complement strand
TCCACCCGGATTCCGTCGATTAAGGAACTGGTGAAGCGAGTCCTCGACAAGGAGCCCAACGAAACCGTTAACCCCGATGAGGTGGTGGCGGTGGGGGCGGCCATCCAAGGCGGTGTACTGGCCGGGGAAGTGAAGGACATCCTGCTGCTGGATGTGACCCCTCTTTCCCTGGGGGTAGAAACCCTCGGGGGCGTGATGACTAAGCTGATCACCCGTAACACCACCATCCCTACCAAGAAGTCCGAGGTCTTCTCCACTGCCCAGGATGGCCAGACCAACGTCGAAATCAAGGTGCTCCAGGGTGAGCGCGAAATGGCCAACGACAATAAGAGTCTGGGCACCTTTCAACTCTCCGGTATCCCCCCGGCGCCCCGCGGCGTGCCCCAAATTGAGGTGATCTTTGACATTGACGCCAACGGCATTCTCAATGTCACGGCCAAGGACAAGGGCACTGGCAAGGAGCAAACCATCACCATCTCCGGCGCTTCCACCCTGGATCAGTCAGAGGTAGACCGTATGGTTAAGGATGCGGAGGCTAATGCCGGCGTCGATAAGGAACGGCGGGAACGCATTGATGTGAAGAACCAGGCTGACTCGCTCTGCTACCAGGCAGAAAAGCAGCTCACCGATATGGGCGACAAGGTACCGGCTGCCGACAAGGAAAAAGCTGAAACTCAGATCAAGTCCCTGCGGGAGGCAATTACGGCGGAAAACTTCGACGTCATCAAGTCCCTGACCACGGAGCTGCAGCAAACCCTCTACGGTATTAGTACCAACCTTTATCAGCAGGCTGGGGAAACCGCTGAAGCTGGTGCCCAGGCGGGGTCTACTGGAGGAGAGGACGACGTGATTGACGCTGAGTTCTCTGAACCCGAGACAAAATAACCCACTAGCTCGGGTCTGGCTTGATCATCTCTCCGGCTAAAAGGCAGGTGGATTATTCCACCTGCCTTTCCTTCGCTGGTTGACGGCTGGGTTTACTCCATGGCACTCCGGTACCTATACTGGGGCTTTATCTAAGACTCTTGACATCTATGGGGGCTTAGGGTGACGACAAACGGAGATAGGAAAGGAGCCTAGCTAATGACTGAAACCACTATAAATACAGGGGGTAAATGCCCGGTGATGCATGGGGGCGCTACGGTGAGCCGCATGGCCACCATGCCGTGGTGGCCCAAGGCGCTGAATCTGGATATTTTGCATCAGCATGACCGCAAGACAAACCCGATGGGGGTCGATTTCAACTATCGGGAGGCCGTCAAGCAACTAGACGTGACCGCCTTGAAGCGCGACCTCCACGCCCTGATGACCAATAGCCAAGCTTGGTGGCCGGCAGACTGGGGCCACTATGGGGGGCTGATGATCCGGATGTCCTGGCATGCGGCGGGTACCTATCGCATCGCCGATGGCCGGGGTGGGGCCGGTACGGGTAATCAACGGTTTGCCCCCCTCAACTCCTGGCCTGACAACGTCAATCTGGACAAGGCCCGTCGCCTGCTTTGGCCAATCAAGAAAAAATATGGTAATCAGCTCAGCTGGGCCGATTTGATTGCCTACGCTGGGACCATCGCCTATGAATCCATGGGGTTGCCAACCTTTGGGTTTGGCTTTGGCCGTGAAGATATCTGGCATCCCGAAAAGGATATCTACTGGGGGTCGGAGAAGGAGTGGTTGGCGCCCACTGATAATCCCCATAGTCGCTATTCCGGCGATCGCACCCTGGAAAATCCCCTGGCCGCTGTGATGATGGGCCTAATTTACGTCAATCCGGAGGGGGTCGATGGCAACCCCGATCCCCTCCGCACCGCTCAGGATGTGCGGGAAACCTTTGCCCGCATGGCCATGAATGATGAGGAAACCGTGGCCCTTACCGCTGGTGGCCACACCGTCGGTAAATGCCACGGCAACGGCGATGCTCAGCAACTCGGCCCAGAACCTGAAGGTGCCGATGTCGAAGATCAGGGCCTAGGCTGGCACAACAGGAGCAGTCGCGGCATTGGCCGCAACACGGTGACCAGTGGTATTGAAGGGGCCTGGACCACCTATCCCACCCGCTGGGACAATGGTTACTTCCACCTGCTGCTCAACTATGACTGGGAACTGAAGAAAAGCCCGGCCGGGGCTTGGCAGTGGCAACCCATCAACATTAAGGAGGAGGACAAGCCCGTTGATGTGGAAGATCCCACCATCCGCCTTAGTCCGATCATGACCGATGCTGACATGGCCATGAAAATGGACCCGGATTATCGCCAGATTTCTGAACGTTTCTACCGTGATCCAGCGTATTTTGCCGACACCTTCGCCCGGGCCTGGTTTAAGTTGACCCATCGTGATATGGGGCCCAAGTCTCGCTATATCGGCCCCGATGTGCCCCAGGAGGATCTGATCTGGCAAGATCCTATTCCTGCGGGGAACCGCCACTACCCGATCACCGCCGTGAAGGAGAAAATCGCCGCCAGCGGTCTTAGCATCAGCGAACTGGTCTGCACCGCCTGGGATAGTGCCCGTACCTTCCGTGGGTCTGACAAGCGGGGCGGTGCCAATGGGGCCCGCCTCCGCCTGGCTCCCCAAAAGGATTGGTCAGGCAACGAGCCGGACCGTCTAGCCAAGGTGTTGGCGGTGTTGCAACCCATCGCCGCCGAGAGTGGCGCTAGCCTTGCCGATGTCATTGTCCTGGCTGGTAATGTGGGGATTGAGCAGGCCGCCAGGGCGGCGGGTTTTGAGGTGACTGTTCCCTTTTCCCCCGGCCGTGGCGATGCAACGGTGGAGATGACGGATGCCGACTCTTTCCAGGTGTTGGAGCCGATCCATGATGGCTACCGTAATTGGCTTAAGCAGGACTATGCCGTTAGCCCGGAAGAACTGCTGCTCGATCGCACCCAACTCATGGGGTTAACAGCGCCTGAGATGACCGTGCTGGTGGGTGGCATGCGGGTACTGGGTACCAATTACGGCGGCACCCAGCACGGGGTATTCACCGATCGCGAAGGGGTGTTGACCAACGACTTCTTTGTCAATCTGACCGATATGACCTACCTGTGGAAGCCGGCGGGCCAGAATCTTTATGAGATTTGCGATCGCCACAGCGGTGATGTCAAGTGGACAGCCACTCGGGTGGACTTGGTGTTTGGCTCCAACTCAATCCTGCGGGCCTATGCCGAGGTCTACGCCCAGGATGACAACCGGGAAAAGTTTGTGCAGGACTTTGTGGCCGCCTGGACGAAGGTCATGAATGCGGACCGCTTCGATCTGGCCTAACCCCAGACCCGGCCGTCGCCATTGACGTGTTGCGTGTCGTTGGCGACGGCCGGGTCTCGGTAGTCGGTTAACCAGGACTAGAGGGTTACCCAGTTTTAAGGTCTGAAACATGGGAAAACCAGTCAGTTTCAGACCTTAAAACATCGGTTTTCAGGTATTTCCCAAGCCCAGTCAGGAGATCCCCAGGGTTCTTCAAATAACTCTCAACCGGTTAACTCCCGTCTAGCCGACTTGCTGAGAGGGTTGGGGTTGGGGTTGAGGCTGAAACTGGAACAGGGTATACACCACATTGCGACGAATGCCGGTCATCATATCCAGGAACAGTTCATACCCCTCGCTCTTATACTCAATCAAGGGATCCTTTTGGCCATAGCCCCGCAGACCAACGGTTTCCCGTAGGGCATCCATCTGCTGCAGGTGATCGCGCCAGAGACTATCCACCTGTTGCAAAATAAAGAAGCGCTCCGCCTCACGCATCAGCCCCGGCTTAATCTGATCCACCTGGGCTTCCTTGATATCGTAGGCAATCCTGGCCTGCTCGTGGAGGAAGGTTTTAATTTCCCCCAGGGATAGATCTTCCAATTGGTCGGGGGTAAGGTCCGACAGCAGGTAGACAAACTCCTTCACCTTATCCACTAGTTCCGGCAGTTTCCACTCCTCCGGGGGCAGTTCAGGATTGATGTAGGCTTCGACAATGTCATCCATGGTTTGCTCGGCGTAGCCGATCACCATTTCCTTCAGTTGGTCTCCCTCCAAGACTCGGCGACGTTCTGCGTAGATCGCTCGACGTTGATTGTTCATCACCTCATCGTACTCAAACACCTGTTTACGAATATCGTAGTAGTAGGTCTCCACCTTTTTCTGGGCTCCCTCCAGGGATCGGGTCAGCATGCCAGATTCAATCGGCATGTCCTCCTCAACTCGGAAGGCATTCATCAGCCCCGCCACCCGATCGCCGCCAAAGATGCGCAGCAGGTTATCTTGCAAACTGAGGAAAAACTTGGTGGACCCCGGGTCCCCCTGGCGGCCAGCCCGACCCCGCAACTGGTTGTCAATGCGGCGGGACTCGTGGCGCTCGGTGCCGATCACGTGGAGGCCGCCTCGCCCTACCACCTGGTCATGCTCACCGCTGGTGAACTGCTCGTACTCTCGGCGGATTTGGTTATAGGCATCCCGCAGGGCCTGGATGACCGGGTCATCGGTGGGGGCCTTTTCAGCGGCGATCGCCAGTTTATCCTCTGCTTGCAGTTCCGGTAGGCTGCGATCGCCGTAGGTGGTAACCGCCAGATCCACCGCCGCTTTGAGGGTGGTGATGGCATCACTGGACAGTTCAATGGGGAAAATATCCGCCGAGGCCTTCCAGGTCTTGATCTTCTTACCTCCGCCAAACCCCTGGGCCGGGTTGCGCCCCCGAGCCGCCGGCACGGTGGTAATGGCAAAACCATCTTCCTCCGGCTGCACCAGGCGGGGCATCAGGTATTCCCGTACCTTGAGGCGAGCCATGTAGTCCGCATTCCCCCCCAGAATAATATCAGTACCCCGGCCCGCCATATTAGTGGCGATGGTGACGGCCCCGCTGCGGCCTGCCTGGGCGACAATTTCTGACTCCCGCTCCACGTTTTCTGGCTTGGCGTTGAGCAGATTGTGGGGCACCTGCTGTTGGGCTAGCAAGGCGGAGAGCAGTTCCGACTTCTCCACACTGGTGGTGCCCACCAGCACCGGCCGACCGGTATTATGCATGGCCGCACACTCCTCCGCCACCGCTCGCCACTTGGCCTCCTCGGTCTTGTAGACCACGTCCGAGAGATCCTTCCGGGCCAGGGAGCGATTGGTGGGAATCACCGTCACCTCTAGGTTATAGATCCGCTCAAACTCCGCCTCTTCGGTTTTGGCTGTACCGGTCATCCCCGACAGCTTAGGATAGAGCAAAAAGAAGTTTTGGTAGGTAATGCTGGCCAGGGTTTGGGTCTCGGGCTGGATTTCCACATGCTCCTTGGCTTCAATCGCCTGGTGCAGACCATCACTCCAACGCCGACCCGGCATCACCCGACCGGTAAACTCATCGACGATGACAATTTCCCCCTCCCGAACGATGTAGTTGACGTCCTTGGTAAACAACTCCTCCGCCTTGATGGCGTTGAAGATGTAGTGGGCCCAGGGGTCATCGCGATCGAAGAGGTCCTTCACCCCCAACATCTCCTCCGCCTTGATGAAGCCCTCATCGGTGAGCAGCACATTACGAGCCTTTTCGTCAGCTTCGTAGTAATACTCCATGCGGCCCTTGGCGGCCTCGGCCTCAATAAAGTATCGCTGGGCCTCTGCCTTCTGGCCTTCCCGTTCCAAATGCTCCGCCTGGGCCTGCTGCTCATCGTAGGTTTGCTTCGCCGCCTGCTTCTCCCGCCAGAAAAAGTCAGCCACCGCCGCCGCCTTGATGTATTTGTCGCTGGGGCGTTCCACCTGGCCGGAAATAATCA
>CAYVMR010000131.1:0-975 GCA_964452545.1 uncultured bacterium | reverse complement strand
GGGGAGTGCGGGCTTCGTCAACCAGGATGGAGTCCACCTCGTCAATGATGCAGAAGTTAAAGGGACGTTGCACCACATCTGCCATGGCCGTGGCCATGTTATCGCGCAGGTAGTCAAACCCAAACTCGCTGTTGGTACCGTAGGTAATGTCACAGCCGTAATTAAATTTCCGCTCTGAGGGGGCCATGCCCTGCTGAATCAGGCCTACGGTCAACCCCAAAAACCGATGGATTTGCCCCATCCATTCTGCATCACGGCGGGCCAGGTAGTCGTTAACGGTAACGATATGGACCCCTTTACCTGAGAGGGCATTCAGATAGGCGGGTAGGGTGGCCACCAGGGTTTTCCCTTCCCCAGTTTTCATTTCAGCAATTTGCCCGTCATGGAGCACCATGCCACCGATCAACTGCACGTCAAAATGCCGCATACCCAGCACCCGCCGGGAGGCTTCCCGGACCACCGCAAAGGCCTCGGGTAGCAAGTCATCCAATCCTTCACCCTGCTCTAGACGCTGCTTAAACTGGGCGGTTTTAGCCACCAGCCCCTCATCGGTCAAGGACTGAATCTCCTCCTCCAGCAAATTGATCTCCACCACATCAGGGCGGTACTTTTTAAGCTTACGGGCGTTAGGGTCACCTAAAAGGGTCTTCAGCATGAATTCAACAGCCAGGGTGATGGAGTAGGGCTAGGGTTAGTCAATCCTAGGATTAGGATAACGTGTTAGGGAAGCCGTAGTTTCCCACCGATTTTAAGACCGTTGGTCAAAACCAGAACCGATCGCTCACCTGGGCAGCGGCCAAGCTGGTTTAGGGCCCCTGTCCCAAGCGGTGGGCTGATCTATCCTAGCACCTGGGCTGGAATGCCTGATTTTCCTGAACGGGCAATCTCGGTCTTGGGCCCCAATGCCGAGGACTGAGGGGATTGGTAAAACGGAGGTCTGGGTCGGCGTTCCGGTTCGTTTTACCGCCGGATTAA
>CAYVMR010000130.1:0-6748 GCA_964452545.1 uncultured bacterium | reverse complement strand
GGGGTAGCCCCTTCATCATCACCAGTAACCCCTGCAGGTGACCAAACACTCGACCGGTTTTGCCCCGCACCAGTTCTGGAACATCGGGGTTCTTTTTTTGAGGCATGATGCTCGACCCGGTGGAGCAGCTATCTCCCAGGGAGACAAAGCCAAACTCCTCCGAGGCCCAGAGAATCATTTCCTCCGCCAAGCGAGAGAGGTGCACCATGATCAGGCTGGCGGCGCAGGCGAATTCAATGGCAAAATCCCGATCGCTCACCCCGTCCAGGCTGTTGCCGTAGACCCGCTCAAACCCCAGCAACTCCGCCGAGTAGTGGCGATCGATGGGAAAGGTGGTGCCCGCCAGGGCGCCACAACCCAGGGGGGAAATATTCACCCGTTTCAGCCCATCCTGGAGCCGTTCTCCATCGCGCTCGGCCATGTCGACGTAGGCCAGCAGGTGGTGGGCCAGGCTCAGGGGCTGGGCCCGCTGCAGGTGGGTATAGCCGGGAATTAGGGTTTCGACGTGGTCCTGGGCCAGGGTGAGCAGGGCCCGCTGGTATTGGCGCAGTTGTTCCTGGAGGGACAGGATCTGCGATCGCAGGTAAAGACGGATATCCGTCCCCACCTGGTCATTGCGGGAGCGAGCGGTGTGGAGTTTTTTACCGCCGTCGCCAATCAAGTCCGTCAGGCGACGTTCCACCGCAAAGTGCACATCCTCCGCCTCCACGCCGGGGCGAAATTCCCCCCGCTGATATTCCTGGCGGATGGTTTCTAAGCCGGTGATGATCGCCTCCCCCTCGGCAGGGGAGATAATGCCAGTTTTGACTAGCATTTTGGCGTGGGCAATGGAGCCGGTCAGATCGTACTCGAGTAATTCAATGTCAAAACCAATACTGGCGTTGAACTGGGCAATGGCTGGATGCAGGGCCGACTCGAAGCGCTGGCTCCAGGTTTGGGAAGAGGGGGCGGTCAACGGTACTTACCCTTGAATTATTCAGGTTTATCTAAAGGGAAACCATACCATAGACCGTTAGCCGGGTAACTCCCTTGGGGGCGGTAAATGTCATGCCGTACCGACGAAGGCCACGGGTCATGATCGGCTATAGAGGGCGGTCTACCCTAGAGCTGTGCAGGGTTGGTCTGGCCAGGGTGCAGATGCCCACCACCGTCACCCTAGCCCTGGTCAGCACCTGGGTGACCGCCTCTACGGTGGCTCCGGTGGTATAAATATCGTCCACCAGCCAAACCGGGCGGCCGCGTAGGGCGGTCAAGCGTTGGGGGTTGGTTGCAAAGGCCTGGGCCAGATTTTGGCGTCGATCGGCTGGGCTAAGACTGTGTTGGGCCTGGGTCGCCTGGAGGCGATGGAGGCCATCCCCCAGGTAGGGCACCTGCCCCACCCGACTCACCCAATGAGCTAACAGCTCCGCCTGGTTGAAGCCCCGCTGCTGGAGTTTACTAGGGTGGAGAGGGATGGGCACCAATAGGGGGGAGGGCTTGGCGGTGGGGGGGCGGTAGGATCGCCAGGTTTTGCCCAGGTCCGTACCCAGGTCCTGGGCCAGACCCGTATTGCCGCCATACTTAAAGGCGGCGATCGCCCGTTTCAGGCTACCCTCATAGACTCCCCAACTCAGCAAAGGTAACCCCGTGGCGGTGATCTGCAGGGGATTAGTCAGCTGACATTGTCGTACCTGCCGTTGGCAGGCGGCACACAAACTGCCCGCCGTCGATCGCTGGCAAAGGGCACAGGGGTTGGCTAATAACAGCTGCAAAAGTTGCTGTCGTCGCTGTTGCCAGGGACTTGCTGGCATGGTGAACTGATCTCCAGGTAAGGCCTAGACCAGACCCTAACCCTCGGCTAGCAATCTGGCTTAGAGGTTGTTAGCAAAGGGTTGTCCCAGGTATAGGTCGCCGTCAAGGGGCCACCAAAATAGATAATTTTGCGGCGATGATCCTACACCATAGGTATAGTTTGAGACTCCCGTTGGCTTTTCAGGCAACCTCTTAGGACTAGAATACCGATCCGCGGGGCCCTAGCCAGGACAACGGGTAATGATTCCTCCATTTGGCTGAGGAGGATGGTGGGAGGGCTGGTTCAGGGGATGCCCCCTAAAAACCGGTCCAGCATAGACCGCCGCGGTTGATCGGCGGGTCGCCGCCGTTGTCGATATCGGTAATAGCCCAGTCCGCCTAGCCCCAGCCCCAATAGTAACAAGACGGGCCCCACCAGTCGGGGTTGATAGCTTAGTAAAATATCGCCCTCCCCAGGCAGAGCCTGGGGAGGTAGCCGACTGCTATCCAGGCCTTGCCAGAGGGGCTGGAGGAGGGCAACGGCTAGGCCCCCAGCCAGCAGCCCCCCGGCTACCAAAACCCCCCTCCATGGCCATCTCGCCCTGGGGGGAGGAACCCTCTCTGATAGGGGTTGGGTGGGCACAGCAAGGGGGGTGGACACGGTATAGCGAGAAGAGGGCTCCACCGTAGACTCCGGCAACAGGTCAGGGGTGACCGCCGCCAACCGCTGTAGCAAGGCTTGATTCTCTACCTGCAACTGGCTTTGCCGCTGTTTTTCCGTGGCCAGTTCCTGGGCCATGGCCTCGTATTCCTGCTGAGCCTTAGCGGTGTCCTTCATCACGGTGGTTAGCAAGATGGGAGCAGTGAGACCCGCGTAGAAGGCACCCCACTTGGTGGAGGGTTCGAGGACGTAGGCGATCGCGCCACCCATCCCCAAAAAGGGTATGGTAAACATCACGTAGCGCCAAGACCAGGGCACCTGGGGTTGATTCCTAAGGTTATACAGCCGCCAGGATTCAGGGGCCAGGGCTCCCAGCAGGCCAATCACAAAATCATCCACACTAAATTCTCCCGGCGAGGCTAGGACGGGTTTAAGAGGCTTGCCAAGGACCGCACAGCTCTACCTGATGCAGTCATTCCCTTCCTCCAGTATATCGCTTTGGGCAGAACGCCTAGGACAGGGTTCATGGGTGAACGCGAAAGCCGGTAGATATCCTCACTAGCCTGGGTTCTGTCTCACAAACCGCCGCTTAAAAAACTACACAGACATCGATGGGATGACCAAGGACTGCCTGAAGCCGGCGGGACACCCCCGGCCTGATGGTGACCTGATCAGCATGCTAGAGTGAAAGCTCTATCGGCCTGGGCTTTCACTATGGCATGGCTGCAGCCTCTAGATAGCATCACCCCAGAGGAGTTGGCGACCCTGGGGGATCGCCCCTATTATCTGGGCCAGTTGCAGCAGCGGCCGTGGCCGGTGGTGACCGGTTGGCTGATCAAGGCCACGGCCTGGCAGCGACTCTGGCAACAGGCCGTGGCCCAGTCCACGGTGCTAGCCACTACCCAGACAGCCCTGGACCAGACCGATCTGCGCTCGGAATTTACCAGTCTCCAACGGATCAGCCAGCAAGGCCAGGCCGCCTTCCGCCAGCTTACCCTGGAAACCAGCCTGCTGATCGAGCTGGAGGATTGGCCTTACCCCACCTGGTGGATCCAGGCTAGCCTAGGGAATCAATTGGCGGCCCTGGGCCAGGGCCTGCTGCGCCCCCAGACGGGGTTTCGATCGCATCAGAGTCTAGCCCAGGGCCTGCAAGAGTTTTGGACTCAGGTGCTGAGTGCTCCCAACCTGTTGCTATGGCAGCACCATCAATACCCATTGGATCAATTACCCCTGACGACGCTGATTACC
The DNA here is from genome assembly GCA_964452545.1 of uncultured bacterium. Taxonomy (GTDB): domain Bacteria; phylum Cyanobacteriota; class Cyanobacteriia; order Phormidesmidales; family Phormidesmidaceae; genus Nodosilinea. Next base: position 3,069 of record CAYVMR010000130.1, on the reverse strand, counting down.
CCCATCTACCCGGCCCTAGCCTCGGGACGGTTGTACCTCAAACCCGGGGGGGGCGATCTGGAGGCCATCCTCGGACTGAGGCTGCCCCAGGGCCAGGGGGAAGCCTGGCCAGCTCGTTGCCGGATTAGCCTGCCCCTTCTGGACCGATTAGACTGGCGGGATGGTCGCCAGGATCTAATGTATGAGCTGCATCTGGGGGAACAGTCCGCTGGTCTGAAGGTGACCTGCCGGCCCGATCCAGAGTTGCGATCGCCCCTCACCCCTCCCCAGGTGCAAGCCCTGATCAGCCTGGGGCAGAAACTACACGGGCTGGGCATCGATCTTCCAGGGGAGGGTGATCTAGCCGTAGACTGGATTCTCTGTCCCCAGGTGCCCGCCCCCGGCTGGCAATTGCGGATTACCCAGGTGTCCCCCTACCCTCGCCGGATGGCCCCCGCCGGGCCACCGCCACCCTCCCTGCCACCGATGTCCTCCCTACCGGCGGTGAGTGCCGTCATCCAGGGAATCGGCGCCGCCACCGGCCAGGCCCAGGGGGTGGCGGTGGTGGCCAAAGGGCCACGGGATTTACCCATGCCCCTACCCCCCCATGCCATTGTGGTGTTGCCTGACCTCCAGCCCGATGTTTTTTTAGAGCTGGGGGCGGTGGCTGGCATCGTCACCGAGCGGGGTGGGGCTACCTGTCATGCCGCCATTTTGGCTCGGGAAGTGGGGATTCCGGCGGTGGTGGGGGCGCCCCAGGTGACTGAGTTTTTCCAGAGTGGCCGGGTGGTTTGGCTGGATGGCGATCGCGGCCTGGTCTACGAATTGGCGGCAGACACCCCCCTACCCGGCATCACATCCAGCCCGCTGGCGCCCCCCCCCCAGCCATTTTATCCGGGCTTACAAACCAAAGTGATGGCCAACCTCAGTCAGATGGAGAGCCTGGCCCACCTAGCGGTGGATCGGATCGACGGGGTGGGCTTGCTGAGATCGGAATGGTTACTGTTAGAGGGGTTGGAGGGGCGTCACCCCTGGGATTGGGTTAACCAGGGCCAATCAGCCGAACTGCAGCATCGCATCGTCCAGCGCCTGGAGCCCCTCTTACGGGCCCTGGGCCCTAAACCCTTACGTTATCGCAGTTTAGATTTACGGTCCCATGAGTGGCAGGCCCTAGCCGGTAGTCCACCGTTGGAGCCCAACCCCATGTTGGGGCTGCGGGGCACCCTCAGCTACCATCTGGATGACCGCCTCTTCCGGGTGGAACTGGCGGCCCTGGCCACCCTACAACAATCGGGGTACCGGCACCTACAGTTGATCCTACCCTTTGTCCGCAGTGTCGAAGAGGTGATCAACTGTAGCCGTCTGATTGCCCAGGCGGGGCTCAGGGACTGCCCCGACTTTGCCCTCTGGATTATGGCGGAGGTCCCCTCAGTGTTATTCCTCATCCCAGCCTATGCCCAGGCTGGGGTAGAAGGCATCACCATTGGCTCTAACGACCTCACCCAACTCCTGCTGGCGGTGGATCGGGACCAACCCACCATGGCCTCCGCCTACGATGAGCGGCATCCGGTGGTGCGCCTGGCCATGGCCCACCTGATTCGCGAGGCGCGGCGCTGTGGCATGATCTGCTCGATCTGCGGGCAGGCCCCGGTCCGTCACCCGGAGCTGATCGCCGATCTGGTCGCCTGGGGCATTAGCTCTATCTCGGTGGAGGTGCCAGCCTTGACCTTTACCCTGGAGGCCGTCTGGCAGGCAGAACAGCAGCTAAAGGGCGCTGGAATCTAAACTGGCCGCCTCCTCCGGCGATTGGGGCAGGTGCAGGCCACATTCCTGCTTCAGGCCCTGAAACCGGGTATCGCGGTCATGGCTATCGGTGGCGGTGAGGGGACGGCTAGAGTGCCAATCCCCTACGCTGACGTAGCCCTGCTCAAACAGAGGATGGTAGGGCAGATCATGGGCCACTAGATACTGGTAAATTTCCCGCGAGTTCCATTTGAGAATAGGCAGGAGTTTATAGTACCCGTCCTGGAGGCCAACCCGTTGTAGCGATCGCCGATGGTCGGTTTGATCCGCCCGCAGGCCAGTCAGCCAAGCCGTCGCCCCTAATTCCCGCAGAGCCCGCTGCATGGGCTCCACCTTGCGAATTTGGTCATAACGGTTCAGGGCGGCCACCTCCGCCTGTTCCCACAGTCGCCCGTAGAGGGCCTCCATGCGGGCCGGGCTGAGGGGTGACTGGTACACCTGAAGGTTAAGCTGCAGACGCTGACTGAGGTCTTCGGCAAAGCGATAGGTCTCCGCCGGTAGATAGCCCGTATCTACCCAAATCACCGGAATCTGGGGCACCACCTGGGTAACCAGGTGAAGCATCACCGCCGATTGAATCCCAAAACTGGTGCTGAGTACTAACCCTGCCCCAAAGGTTTCCCAACCCCAAGTCACAAAACTAAGAGCATCCCCCTCCTCCCACTGCCGATTAACTGTCGCTAAATCCAGAACCGGGCTAGTCTGTCCGTGGTTCTGCAAAAGCATGGTATCGGTCATGGGTTTCCTTCCTTGCCTTAACGCTATCCTGGCCCGAGCTGGGGGGCCCAAGAGTCTCTAGTCAGTATGCCGTTTCAGGTGACTACTTCGACACCAGTTTATCGCGGCAGTCCATACTCGGTGAGGTCACCCAGCCGGAGGGCGGCAAATGGGGAAATTTGTTCAGGCTAGCCGCCTGGGCCGCTGGGGGTGTCCGGGTCTATTCAAGATGGGGCAGACCTACCAAAACTTCAGTTTTTGGCCGGCGTAGAGGGCCATCCTCAACAGCACCAGCCCCTCTCTGACGTGGGCAATGTTGGACTGGCCGTAGCTGCGGGGCTGGTAACGGATCGGTACTTCGACAATCTGCAGGTTGAGCTTAGCGGCACCAAACAACAGATCGAAGTCACCGAAGGGATCAAACTCGCCAAAGTAGGCCCGGCCCTGGGCAATGCGTTGGTAGTCCTGCCGCCACAGCACCTTGGTACCGCAGAGGGTGTCCTTCAGGGGCTGCTCTAGCAGGAAGGAAAACAGCAGGGCAAAGATCTTATTGGCCAGGGTGTTTAGCCA
>CAYVMR010000129.1:0-6843 GCA_964452545.1 uncultured bacterium | reverse complement strand
TATAGTTACGCCCCAGGGGACGCCCCACCCGGGCCGAATCGTTCATGCCCACCGATAGCATAATCAGGTCCGGTAGCCGGTTGCGGATTTCACCCCGATAGCGAAACTCATGGTCAAGGCGAGCCCTCACCTGGGGCACCCGATCGCCCCGGACCCCCAGGTTATAGAACACAGCCCCAGCCCGTTCCGGTGCCAGGGAAAGACGTCGGAGGCGCTCTACCCAGCCGCCCCCCTCCGGATCACCAAAACCGTAGACACAGCTATCCCCGATCGCCACCACCTTTTGGGGGTGGATTGACCTGAGGCCAGTAGCACGGGAGGAGGGGCTAGGGGGGGTGGCTAACATGAAAACCTGCTCAAGGTTGGGCCGCATCTCCGGCTGGCGCTCTTCTTCCAGACCGGTGGATTAATATTGCGAATTGTTTACATATTACCCCCTGAGGGAGATCTCTGAAGATCGGGGCGGCGGCTTGACCGTTTTATCAGAGCTGAACTCAGCAGCCGATCCATGATAATCCGCCGTACCTGAGGATGGTTCATCATAAAGGTATGCCAGGCAGGCACCTGTAGGACGACATCGGTCTTGGTCATGTAGGTTTCCTGCAGGGCCACCACCCCATCATTGACGTCCTCCCCAAAGGGACTCAACGCCCCACGGGGACCACCGGTACCCGCCACGATGGTGTAGGGGGAGGGCAACAGGGGCAGTTGATCATAGAACTGCTGACTGGTTAAGTTAAACCCACACTGGCCGGTAAACCATTGAAAGGGGGGCAGTTTCCAAGCCAGGGAAGCTAACCGGGGAGGTTGGTTAGGAGTACCCAGCATGACCACGTGGTCGGGGCTAGACTGGGGGCCCAGCCCCAGGGCCGCTCGGGTTAATACCCCCCCCAGGGAGTGGGCCACCACGGCGTAGGGCCCCACTTCCCCCAGCCGCTGAAAGCGTTGGCAGAGCCGCTGGGCAATGGCATCAAAACCTTCGGCAAAGGCAAAGTAGCCAAATTGCTCGGTGGGGTGCCCCGCCTGGCGCAGGGCCTGCTCTAGGCTCAGGAGCGACAGGGAGGTACGGGCTAAACCGTGGATGAGAACTATCTGCATAGGCACGTTGGGTAGCTACGACCATCCTAGCCAACAGCATCGCCCTTGACAGCGGGGAAAACCCTACTGGTGATCTACCCCAGCCCCAGCTCTGTCACCACCAAGGTCGCCAGTTTGGCGGCGGCCCCTGGGGTGCCGCGCAGCGATCGCAGGTCCGCCGCCATGGCCGCCAGGCGATCGGGATGATCCAGATAGTCCACCAGCTGGTCGGCCACCACCCGGGGTTGCAGGGGACCGATCAACTCAGGCACCACCGATCGCTGGGCCCAGAGGTTTGGCCAGGCAAACAGACGGCCCTGCTGGTAAATTTTGCGTAACACCAGCCGGTTAATCGGGCGGGCCAGGGGGTCTCCCACCAGGGGTAGGTTGGCCAGCAAGCCTGGGATACCATCCCAGGCCTTCATAACCTCCAGTTTTTGGGTGGGTAAGACCACCATCATCGGTATACCCAAAGCCCCCAACTCCGCCGTATTGGCCCCAACGGTGGTGAGGCAGAGGGCCAACTGAGCAAGCAAATCATAGGCCGGCTGGCTGGTCCAGAGGAGGATCTCAAGACCAGCGGCGGTACGCAACCGGGGCAGCTGCCCCATTGACTGCACCAGATGGGCGCTGGTAACCCCCTCAAACAAGCCGCAGTCGGGATTATGGTGAGGATCGGCAAACTGGGTGAGGGCCTCTAGGGATAGCATAGGCGCCACTGGAATCACAAAACGAGTCTGGGGACGTTGCTGGTGAAGGGCGGTGGCCGTAGCCAGACAGAAGGGTAGGCCAATCCTCAGCTTGGCTGGTTTAGACCCCGGCATTAAGCCAATGAGGGGTTCGTCTGGTTGCAAATTCAGAGCCGTGGCAATCGCCGCTGCTTGGTCCCCATCGGTTTCCACCTCCGTCATCAAGTCCCCAATCACCTCACACCGATGGCGAAACTGGGGCGGGGCTTGATCGACAATTGCTGGGGTCATGGCCGCCACCCGATCCACCCAGCGGTGCCAGCGGGCCTCCCACTCAGCATAGATAATGGTACGATAGCCCAACCGCCGACCAATTAACACGGGGTAAATTTGGTCACCGCCCAAAAACACCACTACACCTTGGGGAGACCAGTCCCAATCAGTGGCGGTTTTACCCAATAACAAAAAGGGAAAAAAGTGTTGGGCCCCTTGTACCCGATCCAGCCCCCCCAAGCTGGCGGCCATTTCCGCCTCCCGCCCCGAGGCATTGACGCAGGGAGACAATATCAGGGAAATCCGCACATCCGCCGAGTTAGGTAACCGCTGCCGGAGGGCCTTGACCACAGGTCGCACCCAGGTGGCAATTTCACCAGGGCCGTTAGAGAGAATGAGGATATCGGAGCGGACCATACGTAAAGGTTGTTTGGAAAGGGGTGTCCCAGGTATAGTTCGCCGCCAAGAGGCCGCAAAAATGTGGAGTTCTGAGGCCATTATCCTACTCCATAGGCATCGTTTGAGACCCGCTTTGGCCCTTCAAACAACCTCTTGGATAGGTTACCGGAATCTATCCCCTGATATAATCCCCTAATATAGCTTGGGCCACACTGCTGAGGGCAGAGTGAACACCCCTCAGACCATCGGGATTAGTCCACGGCCAAAACTAAACCCTGGAAACAGCGGTGCCACGGGCCTTTCTCCAGGATGGGTCCTCAACCCTTGCAGTTTAGTAAACCTGGGGTTGAGTCAGCCAGTGGTGTAGCTGGGCAAAGTTACAGGTATAGGCCGCGATTGGGTTTTCGTAGCCCTTCAACCTGAGGGTGTGGGGCTGCCAGGAGAGGGGACACTGACCCTCCCCAGGGCTAGACAGGTTATCCCGAATCAGCAGGTTATAAGTACTTTCTCCCATGGCAATATCCACCCCTAAGGCTTTTGTAGCAGACTCCAGGCGAAAGGCAACATTCACGGTATCGCCAATCGGGGTGTAATCGGGGCGATCTCCGGAGCCCGTATTTCCCACCATGGCGTAGCCACTGTTGAGCCCTGCCCCAATTTTGAGGCCAAAGGGCAGAGGAAACTGTTGGTGCAGGGCCGCTGTCATTTCGGCCAGGGCATTGACAGCCCGCAAGATTTGCTGAATTTCAACAACGGTGGTGTCGGCGGATTGATGCACCCAGACCGCCATAACCGCATCACCGATATATTTATCTACGCCGCTGCCGTAACGGCCGATGATTTCCCCTGCCCGCCGAAACCAGGTGCCAATGGCCTCTGCTAAAATCTTTTCACTGACCTGGCGAGCCATCACTGTAAAATCCCGAATATCCACCACCATCACCGTCATTAACTGGCGCACGTGTAGAGCCGCCGTCGGAGCCAGTCCGGCACTGTGGCCCGGGGGGGAGATCCCCTGATCATTGGTGAGGTGGGGTTGGGGACAGAAAAACCGCAGCTCGGTCTGACCAAAGGTGATCAGGTCACCATCTTTGAGGATCACCGGCACAGTCACTCGCCGTCCATTTAAGAAGGTGCCATTACGACTACCCAGGTCAATTAGGTAAAAGTCCCCCTGATCGATAGCCTGAAACATAGCATGGTGTCGGGAAATCCAGCGATCAGAAAGGACTAAGTTATTGTTGTCGCTACGACCCACGGTCCAACATTGGATGCCCTGTAGGGGCAAATAACGATCGCCCGAACGGGTACTCAGGCTCAGGTAGGGAGCAGATTGCACAATGACCACGAGGACTCAACGATAACGTTAGGAAACGGAAATAAAGTCGATAAGCACCCTATATCAGCTTATCTGGTCTCGGGTGAAGCTGTGGTAAAAGCTGCGCTGGTAATGGTGTCGAAAGCAAGAAGTTACCGGTCAATCGCGGATGGGGCTCCCTACCTTAACTGGGTGGGGCCAACTCAAGCCAGACATGACCGCCCCTACTACAGGACCGCAGACTCTAGCAAAACCAGGCGGCCAGCGTCAGCATCGATCTGCACCCATCCGCCGATGGGCAAAATCCACAGGGGTTCCACATGGCCGATCCAGGCCCCCATCCAGGCGGGGATACCAAGGGGTTGAATGTGGTCCTGGAGAATTTCCCCCAGGGTTAGGGATCCATAACCAGGGCCGGGGTGGCAGTCTACACACTGACCGAAGATGAATCCAGCCAGGCCATCGAGCACTCCTGCTAGTTTCAGGTGAGTGATCAGACGATCAACGCGGTAGGGCGGTTCTCCCACATCCTCAAGAAATAGAATAGCCCCCCGGGTATCGGGGAAATAGGGGGAACCCACTAGGCCAGCTAGGACCGATAGGTTACCGCCCACTAAGGGGCCTTGGGCCCGACCGGAGGTGAGGGTGGTGATCCGGCCCTGATCCCGCATCAGGCGGTCCTGATCGATCCCCAGCAGAGGATTTTGGTAGGTTATCGCCTCGCCATCCATTAATACGCGACGCCATAGCTCCACCTGGTCAGGGCGCCAGGCGGTCAAACCGTGGGGGCCATGGTAGGTGACCAGGCCAGTGCGGGCGTAAATCCCCAGCAGCAGGGCGGTAATATCACTAAAGCCGATGATCACCTTAGGGTGGCTACGCAGTCGATCATAGTCCAGATAGGGCAACAGCCGGGCGCTGCCCCAATCCCCCCGCACCGGTAGTAGGGCCGCCACCTGGGGGTCAGCAAGGAAGTGGTTTAGGTCGGCGGCGCGATCGCGATCTCGACCCGCTAAATACCCGTAACGATCCAGGGCGTGGGGGGCCACCAGGGGCTCAAACCCGAGGGCCTTCACCGCCTCCACCACCAGGTCCAGGCGATCGGGGGTAAAGCTGGCCCCAGCGGGGCTGATAATCCCCACCCGATTGCCGGGTTTGAGGCGAGGCGGTTTGGTCGGCGGGGCGGAGGAGACCAACCCTGACCCCAGGGTCGCCATCCCTAAGCCTGTCCCTAATCCCATTAGCAAATGCCGTCGTTGCATACCGAAGCCCCTGCCGCGCTACCCTAAGGATCTCAGCCGAGCATACACCGGAGTCAGCCATGGCCGCACCCCCCTCTCTCAACCTGAGCCCCACCGCCTGGGAAAATCGGTACCAGCAGGGCACCACGGGCTGGGACCTGGGGCAGCCAGCCCCGGCCCTAAGTCAGTGGTTAGAGAGCCAGCCCCCCCCTGAAAACACCGCCTCGGCCATCGTTCTAGGGGCCGGCCGAGGCCATGATGCCCTATTATTTGCCCGCCAGGGCTTTCGGGTGACCGCCGTTGATTTTGCCCCCTCGGCGATCGCCGCCCTAGCCCAGGAGGCGGCCGCCACCCACCTATCCCTCACCCTCTTGGAACAGGACATCTTTAGCCTACTACCAGAGTGGCAAGGGCACTTTGACTACGTGGTGGAACACACCTGTTTTTGTGCCCTTGACCCCAGCCTCCGCTCCGCCTACGTCCACCTCAGCGCCAATCTACTGGCCCCCCAAGGGGAATTGTTGGCAGTGTTTTTCACCCACAATCGCCCCGGCGGCCCCCCCTTTGGCATCTCCACTGCAGAGCTCACGGCATTGTTTACGCCCTATTTTGAGGTGGTGAGCTTGGACCCGGTGGCGGTCTCCGTGCCAGCTCGCCAGGGAGAGGAACACTTTGCCCGCCTGCGGCGGCGTGCCTAATTCGAGGGGTCTATCCCCGACTTTACCTGAGCCCATTTCGTGATACAACCAAAAAGCATAGCTGGAAGCCAGCTTATAGCCGTAGCCCCAGGTAAGGGGGCGGGAGCGAGTCAGAACGCCTATCCGGGCTCAGCTGAGGCCAATCAACGGCGTCCTAAGCGTTCTGGCCAAAGCTAGAAGTGAGGCTGCAGGTCTTCGTTGAGGGAGGTTGATTTATGGCTCCATCGTCCACGGCCCTAGGGGGTCAGGTGGCAATTATCACTGGTGCTTCCCGTGGTATTGGCCGATCCATTGCCCTGGCCTTAGCGGCGGAGGGCGCCCAGGTGGTGGTCAATTACGCCCAATCCGCCACCGCCGCCCAGGCCTTGATCGCTGAAATTAGCGCTAATGGGGGTGAGGCGATCGCCCTACAGGCCGATGTGGCCCAGGCCGATCAAGTGGAGGCCCTGGTCAAGGCAACCCTAGATCATTTTGGCCGCATTGACATCTTAGTGAACAACGCTGGCATTACCCGCGACACCCTCTTGCTGCGGATGAAACTAGAGGACTGGCAAGCGGTGATTGACTTAAATCTAACTGGGGTGTTTCTGTGTACCCGAGCGGTTAGTAAGGTGATGCTCAAACAGCGATCGGGCCGGGTGATCAATATTGCTTCCGTGGCGGGTCAAATGGGCAACCCGGGACAAGCAAATTACAGCGCCGCCAAGGCGGGGGTGATTGGCTTTACCAAAACCGTCGCCAAGGAACTGGCCAGCCGGGGGGTTACGGTAAATGCGGTCGCCCCCGGGTTCATCGCCACCGACATGACCGATCAGCTACCCAATAGCGAGGAGATCCTCAAGTTTATTCCCCTTGGTCGGTTTGGTCAGCCCCAGGAGGTAGCCGGCATGGTGCGTTTTCTAGCCGCGGATCCGGCGGCGGCCTACATTACGGGTCAGGTGTTTAATGTGGATGGTGGCATGGTGATGGCCTAGGCAAGAATGGGGCACCCTAGGGGAAACCAGCTTGAGGGATGCCGGTGACCACCCGACCAATCATCAGTGAACGGGCCTATTGGGTGGCCTGGTCCCAGGTCCATGGCGTTGGACCAGTTACCCTAAAACGGTTGCATAGCCATTTTGGCAGCCTAGGGGCGGCTTGGCGAGCGG
>CAYVMR010000128.1:0-6925 GCA_964452545.1 uncultured bacterium | reverse complement strand
CCCTGACCTTCCTGGGCACCGAGTTACGGGACATGACCCGGCTGGATTCCATCGTCACCGTCGTGGACGCGGAGAACTACAGTCTGGATTTGTTTAATAGTCAGGCCGCCTATAACCAAATTGCCTACGGCGATATCCTTTTGCTTAACAAAGCTGATCTGGTGGATGGGGCTGACCTGGATCGCCTGGAAGTGAAAATCCGTGAGGTGAAGGAAGGCGCCCGGATTTTGCGCACCACCCGGGCCCAGGTACCTTTGCCCTTAATTCTTAGCGTCGGGTTGTTTGAATCCGATCAGTATTTTCATGGCCGCCAGGGGCATCAAGAGCAGGAGGGTGAGGACCACGCCCACTGCGATCACGACCATGGTGATTGCCACCACGATCATCACCACCACCATGACGGTGAAGGACAGGATCATCACCACCACCACCACTCCGATCACCTGGCGGTAGATGGTTTTACCTCGATTTCCTTTGCTAGCGATCGCCCCTTTGCGATCCGTAAATTTCAGCACTTTCTAGACAACCAATTACCCCCGTCAGTATTTCGGGCCAAGGGCATTCTCTGGTTCGAGGAGAGCCCTAAACGCCACGTCTTTCACCTCAGTGGCAAGCGCTTCTCCTTAGATGATGAAGACTGGAAAGCCTCTCCCAAGAATCAACTGGTGCTGATTGGCCAAAATCTTGACCACGCCAGTGTGAGGGATCAACTGAATCAGTGTCTGGCATCCCAAGCCTAGGTCTATCGGTGTATGGTCTTGATTCACCTGTTAGTCCGCAGCCTGGCGATCGTGGTAGGGCTGGGTAGTCTCACCCTCTACCTAGCCGCCTTTTTCTTTCCGGAGGTACACCGGCGCCACGACTTTTTTTGGAGTGGGGTCGGCCTCTTCTACGCCCTGGTGCTGTGGTTTGTAGGCGGGTCGATGGATGCGACCACATTCCTCGGCCATAGCGCTAGCGTCAGTTTGATAGGCTGGTTAGGTTGGCAAACCCTAGTCCTACGCCGTAAACGTACGCCCCTGGCCCTACAAACCCCCTACACCAGTGATTCCTGGTCAAACCTGGGGCGCGAAATTATCGCTCTGGGGCAGGATGTTATTAACCAAACCGCCCTGGGCCGGTGGTTGACCCAATCTCATCGCTTCACCGCCCCTACCGTTGATCAGGGCCAGAGGCCAGGGCTGCGGGTCTCCTCGTTAAAACAGGTGGATTACGAATTTTTAGATGACCTGGCTAAGGTCGCCCCCATCCCCGGCCAGGGGTCTGCCAACCCAGAGCTACAACCCGTGCCGGTAGGTCCCCCAAGTCCAGCGGGCCGACCAGGCAAGACCCAGGTTTTAGTGGAGTTAGGATCGCCGCCAGGAACGACTGCCACTCAACCCAACTCACTCGTGATTACCCAACACCGCCAGGCACCCCTGGGCTGGCGGCAACGGTGGCTAGTTCTAGGGGGGTGGATCGGGGATCTGTGGCGATCGCTAACAACCCCTAAACCTAAACGAGCCGTGATCGAAATTCCACCCCGCGCACCGATGGTTAATCCCCCCCCGCCGCCGGTCATGGCCGATCCAGGGCAGTCCCTAGAGGATGAAGTTCTGACTGACCAGCCCGAAGGTCCACAACCCTCCGCCCTTGCCCAAGATTCACCCAGCTCCAGCTAAAGCCAGACCCCCTGGAAAAATCACCCTGCCCTCGCGCTAGTAGGTGGGCTTAAAGCTGAAGTTTTCCCAGCAATTGACCCCAGCTTAAGAATTAGCCTTTAGCATAGAGGTATTTCGCCCAGTGCTGGAATAGATAGCTCCAGCCATTTAACTCAGTACACCGAGCAAAGCTCTGGGTCTTAGCCTACAGCCAATGCCCTGCCAGTCTTGTTCTCACCGGACTAGCGATGGCTACGGCCTAGCCCCCGTGCAGGGAGGGCAGCCACCCAGAACGTCCCCCAGCCTTCGCTTTCACCGATTAAGCGTGTCTTAAGCGTTCCTAGTGCTATGGATATCAAGCTGATCAACATTGGCTTCGGTAACATCGTCTCTGCCCACCGGGTAGTTGCCATTGTTAGTCCCGAATCAGCCCCGATTAAACGGATTATTAACGATGCTCGAGAGCGGGGTCAGCTTGTTGACGCCACCTATGGTCGCCGTACCCGAGCTGTGATCATTACAGACTCTGGTCACACTATTTTATCGGCGATCCAACCGGAAACCGTAGCCCATCGGTTTCTGAGTGCTAAAGATGGTAAGGATCCGGATCTGAAGGCTTAGAGGGTAACTGGGTTAGGACTAAAGACCCTAGGGTATGGGCCCCGCCCCTCAGGCCAGCACCCTAAATGACCTGGTTACCCTCTATAGCACTCCCTTGGAACTGGGGATGACATGGGCTCGACGGGGATCGATCTCAACGGCCATGCGTAGGGACCGGGCGAAGGCCTTGAAACTCGCCTCGATAATGTGATGGGAGTTAAGGCCATCCAACTGGCGTAGGTGCAGGGTCATTTGACTGTGGTTAACCACCGCCACGAAAAACTCGCGGACCAACTCGGTATCGTATTGCCCCACCCGCTGGCTGGGAATCTGCAAACCATAGCTGAGGTGAGGCCGACCGGAAAAGTCCAGAACTACCTGAACAAGGGCTTCATCCAGGGGAGCGAGAAAGTGACCAAAACGGGTAATCCCTTTGCGATCGCCCAGGGCCTGGTGCAGAGCCATACCCAAGGTAATCCCCACATCCTCATTAGTGTGGTGGTCGTCAATGTGGGTGTCTCCCTGGGCTTGAATCTCTAGGTCTATCAACCCATGGGAAGCAATCTGGTGGAGCATGTGATCGAGGAAGGGAATACCCGTATTAGCGATACATTGCCCCGTGCCATCCAAATTTAGACTGACCTGGACATCGGTTTCCCCCGTTGTGCGGCTGACCCTCGCCTGCCGCCAGATCATAGGGTTAGGGGCTGTTGATAGGGAAGGAACTTGGGTAGGCATAAAAACCTCCGGGGTGGCAACCTGTATCTTAGCGCTTCTAGCCCCTGACTAGGGGTTAGGGGTTATCCTATCGCCATCCTGCAAAAACCCCACCCCACTGGTGACCACCTGATCACCGGCCTGGAGGCCCTGACGGACTTCCACCAGGGGCGGTTGGTCCCCCCTGGCGGGCAGGCGACTACCCAGTTCAACCGATCGGGCCATGACCTGGTTATCTGGATTCACGACAAACACCTGATTACTGCCATCGGGTCGGGGTTGCACCGCTGTCGCCGGAATCGTCAGCCCCTGACGGGAGGCGGTGGTGATTTCCGCCCGTAGAAACATGCCCACCTTCAACCGATTATTAGCGGGCAGGGTGATATTGACCATGGCTGTGCGAGTGGTAGCATTGACCACCGGATCGATGGATTCTACCGTCCCCTCAAGTTGCAGACGACTATCGCTGGTTGAAGTGATCATGGTGAGAGCCCCAGGGGTGACCTGTTCCAGTTGGGCCTGGGGCACCTCGGCCACTAGCTTCAGTTGGTTACCCTGAATCAGACTCACCACGGCGGTAGCCGGGGAAGAAATATCTCCCACGGTAGCCCGGCGTTCGGCCACAATGCCGGCCACCGGGGCCCGAACCACCGTCTGGGTGAGCTGGGTTTGTAACCGTTCCAGGGCGGCCTGCTGCGATCGCACGCCGGCCCGGGCACTTTCCACCTCAGCTTGGGCCAAGCCCACCGCCTGCTGGGCGGTGAGCACCTGGGTGCGTTGCCGCGTCAACTCCTGCTCACTAATTGCACCGCGATCGGCCAGGGCCTCACTCCGTTGCAGGTTTTGCTGCGCCTCGGTTAAGTTAGCCCGACTTTGAGCCAGGGCCGCCTGCCGTTGGGTCACCTGGGCCTGGGCGACGGCCAACTGAGCCTCAGCCTGGCGTCGGTCAGCCTGCAGGGTGGTGTCATCGAGTTGGGCCAACACCTGGCCAGCCGTCACCGCATCACCCTCCCGCACGAGTACCTGGCGAATTTGCAAGCCACTCACCTGAGGGGCAATAGAGAGCAAATCTCTAGCCTGCACCGTACCATTGACCGCCAGGGTCTCCGCTACCGTAGCGGAGGCAACCTGGGCAGTGGTAACAGCCTGTCCAGCAGGGGGGAGGGGTGCCGTCTGCGTCGACTCCGGTGGGGCTGGCCGATCAGCCAGGAACCGGGTGACCCCCAGGGTTAACCCCACCCCAGCCAACATTCCCAGCACCAAGGCGGGCCAACCTAGCAGGGGGCGGCGCCCCTGGTCATAGGCCATCACCGCAACATTAGACTGAACAGAGGCATCATCTATCTCCAGAGATTGGGGCGGGTGGAGGTCTTGCACAGTAGCATCCTTAGAGAGGACAAAGATTGAGAATTATTACTTTTTTTATTATGACGTAAAGCTGAACTTTCTAGAAGAAGCCGGTAGTAGAGGTAGATACTGGTGTCATCTTTTACCACTTGTACTGACCTGGGTCACACCTGCCAGAACTGGGGTCTGCTGTAATAGGGGCTAATCGATGGAGAGGGCTAATTCCCAGCCGTACCCCTTGGCTAGGGTTGTTGGTGCATCCCAGGGTTTTAGTTTCTATAGTTCTAGCCTATGCTTGGCCTTCTGCTCATAACTCTGGTACCGGTTGACCCTTAACCCATGGGAGGTGGCGATGTTTAATTCTGTAGAGGTTTTGATTAATGACTTTGTCAACCATCTACAATCTGGCTACCGGCGTACCTACGGCAGCCAAAACCCTCAGTACGAGGATATTATCGGCTGGGTCGGTAGCATGGCCCTGGAAAACATTGCCAACAGCGACGCCTTATATCACAACGTTGAACACACCATCCTGGTGACCCTGGTGGGACAGGAAATTTTGCGGGGCAAGCATATCCGGGAAGGGGGCGTCACTGGGGAAGACTGGTTGCACGTGATTATTTCCCTGGTGTGTCATGACATTGGCTATGTCAAGGGAGTTTGTCGTCATGACCAGGAAAGCAACCATCTCTACGGCACCGGTCAGGGGGAGGAAATGGTGATGCTATTACCGGGTAACTCTGATGCTGCCCTCATGCCCTACCATGTCGATCGGGGCAAACGGTTTATTGAGGAGCGCTTCGGCAATAATCCGTTGATTAACGCGGAGCGCATCAAGCAAAACATTGAGCTCACCCGTTTTCCTGTGCCGTCCCAAGAGGATCACCAAGACACCCAAAGTTTTCCAGGTTTGGTGAGGGCTGCCGACCTGATTGGTCAGCTCAGCGATCCCCGCTATCTCAAAAAAACCGCGGCGATTTTTTACGAGTTTGAGGAAACCGGCCTGAATCGCGACTTGGGCTATAAGCACCCTGGAGATTTACGGGCCAACTACCCTCAGTTTTACTGGCAACGGGTACACCCCTATGTCCAGGACGGTCTCCGGTATTTGTCCTTTACCCAACAGGGTAAGCAGGTGATTGCTAATTTATACTCCAATGTGTTTATGGTAGAAAATGAGAAAACCCTACTCTACATGTGAGGACTGCCATGAATTGGTGGCGCAAGCTGAGTCTTAATCCCTTAGCACAACTGGGATCGGTCCTACTGATTAGTTTGTATGGTATAGCCCTAGGCGCTAATTTTGTTGCTCCCTACAGCCCCTATGAGACTCAGATGAATGGGTCCCTGCTGCCACCCACCCAGATCTACTGGCGCAATGCCGAGACCGGTCAGTTCTTTCCCCATGTTTATCCCACCACACAAGGTCCGATCAATTTAGAGACCGGGGAACGCCGGATTGAGGTGGATTATAGCCAGCCCTCAGCCCTGAGGCTGCTCCATCGAGACCCACAAGGACGTTTACATTTGTTTGATACCAGTGGTCCCGGAAAAATAAATCTACTGGGCACCGACGAACAAAGTCGAGACCAGTTTAGTCGATTGCTCCACGGTAGCCGGGTCAGCCTCAGTGTGGGGCTGATTGGCATTGCCATTTCCTTTCCCCTGGGTATGATTATTGGCGGCATTGCTGGCTACTTTGGCGGGGCGATTGATGCGGTTTTAATGCGCTTTGTAGAAGTCTTAATGACGATTCCCAGTATCTATCTATTGGTGGCTCTAGCTGCGGTCTTACCGCCAGGTTTGAGTAGCGTACAACGGTTTTTGCTAATTGTCCTAATTACCTCCCTAGTGGGCTGGGCTGGGCTAGCACGGGTGATTCGGGGTCAGGTGCTAGCCATCAAGGAGCAAAATTTTATCCAGGCCAGTCAGGTGATGGGGGGCAGTTCTTTTTATATTATTGCCCGCCATGTTTTGCCCCAGACAGCCACCTATGGGATTATTGCTGCTACCTTGGCCATCCCTGGCTTTATTTTGGCTGAGGCGGTGCTGAGCTTTATTGGGTTGGGGATTCAACAGCCCGATGCGTCCTGGGGCAATATGCTAACCCTGGCCACCAATGCCTCTATCTTAGTGCTTCAGCCGTGGTTGGTCTGGCCTCCAGCGATTTTAATTGTGATTACCTCCCTGGCCTTTAACCTGGTGGGAGATGGCCTACGAGATGCCCTCGATCCCCGTACCCTAAGGTCCTAAAGTTGAATGGATGTCCCCTATCGTTAGCTACGCCCATCTGACCCTCTGATGGACAAAAGTCGCTGCAGGAAATGGCAGGGGTCTGGTGGAACCCGGCGGTGAAGGATTGGGCCACGGACCGCGCCCTTCGGATTGGCCAGTGGTAGACTCTGCTTGCCCATCAGTTGGTGGCGATCGGTACCCTGGAGACACCCCTCCCTAATCTAGGGTTAGGTCAGAAAGTTAGCCGCTAGTAGGTAGTCCTCAGGCGGTCACCTGGCCACTCGCTGCCGACTCCTATGCCCAGTCTCACCAGGATGTCCCTGATTGACAGGGGTCCCAGCCCGTTTTCTGAGCCATCCTCTTTACAAACTGTAACAGTTCGGTTA
>CAYVMR010000127.1:0-7043 GCA_964452545.1 uncultured bacterium | reverse complement strand
AGGTGGGCCACCATCCCGACCACCCTAGCCTTTGCGAACGCTGCATACCGGCCCTGGTGGGACAGTTCTGAGACCCACCTGGCTCTGGCTATCGCCGCCGCCCCAAGGATCTGATCCGCTTATCCACCTCAATGGCTACCAACACCGTTAAACTCAGGGGAATCACCAGTCCCCAGGTCTCCACCGGCACTGGTCTAATGGAGAGCAGCCCCTGTCCCACTGGCAGATGCATGACCACCCCATGGATCGTAAAGGCGGCCAGGGTCCCCACCACCAGGATGGGGTTGCGCAGGGGGGAGAGACCCAGGGCGGAGGTGGATTCACAGCGACAGTTCCCGACATGGACGTTCTCAAACAACACCATCAGCAGTAGCAACGCACTGCGAGCCATGGTCAAGTTACCCTCGGGTTGGGCCAGTAGGTAACTGAACAGGAAAAACCCCACCCCCCCCATCACCGCCGCCGCCAGCAGGGTGCGCTGCACCATCAGGGCATTGAAGATCGGTTCCCTCGGGGATCGGGGGGGCCGGTGTAGCACCTTAGCTGTGCCCGGTTCAAAGGCTAGACCAATATGCTGAATACCGTTGGTCACCAAGTTTAGCCAGAGCAGTTGCACCGGCAGCAGGGGCAGGGGCAAGCCCGTTACCACCGCCAAACCCACCAGGACGATCTCCGCTGCCCCAGTGGACACCAGTAGATAGATCACCTTGCGAACGTTATCGTAGGCAATGCGGCCCTCCTCCACACCGGCCACCAGGGTGGCAAAGTTATCGTCGCTAATCACCAGGTCCGCCGCCTCTCGAGCCACGTCAGTACCACTTTTACCCATGGCTACGCCAATGTTGGCGGCCCTTAGGGCGGCAGCATCGTTGACGCCGTCGCCGGTAACGGCAACAAAGTGCCCCGCCGCCTGGGCCGCCTCCACCAGTAGCAACTTTTGGTGGGGGGCGACGCGGGCGAAGACGCAGGTGCTGTGCAGCAGATGCTGGATGTCCCTGTTGTCCATCCCCTCTAACTGGGCACCGGTGACCACCGTGGTTACGGGCCCCCCCAATCCCAGGTCCTGGGCAATGGCCCGAGCGGTGATCGGGTGGTCACCGGTAATCATCCATACGCCAATACCGGCGCGGTGGCATTGGGCGATCGCCGGCTTTACCCCCGGTCGTAGCGGGTCAATCATCCCCACCAACCCTAACAGGGCCAGACCGCTAGGTGGGGCAGGAACGTGCTGCTGGTCCAAACGGTCTCCCCCCTGGCCAGCAGCCAGGGCCAGTACCCGGTAGCCCTGGCTGGCCATGGTCTCCGCCCATTGGCCAGCCGCGGTAGCCTGGATCGACCGATCACACATGCTCAGGACCCGCTCCGGTGCCCCCTTCACCATCACTCGCATCTGCCCCTCCATCGGATGATAGGTGGCGGCAAATTGGTGCTCTGGCTCAAAGGGAATTTCATTCACCTGGGGGTAAAGATTAAGCGCCTGTTCCCGCTGCCAGCCCAGTTTATGGGCCAGGGTTAACAGCGCAATATCCGTGGGGTCACCGCGCCAGATCCAGTGACCATCACGGTGGTGTAGGTCCGCTTCGTTGCAGAGCACGGCGGCTCGGGCCAGGTGTTGTAAAGGGAGGTAATCAGTGCCCTGCCTGGAATCCTGGAGCAACACCTCCCCCAGCGGGGTAAACCCTTCGCCACTGACCTGAAAGTGCTCCCCCGTGGGGAGATAAATCTCCCGTACGGTCAGTTCATTACAGGTTAGGGTACCGGTTTTGTCACTGGCAATGAGGGTACAACTACCCAAGCCCTCCACCGCGGGTAATTGCCGGACAATGACGCCTCGTCGAGCCAGGCGATGGGTGGCGACCGACAGGGCAATGGTGATGGCAACGGGTAAGCCCTCGGGGATGGCGGATACGATCAGGGCGATCGTAACCATGAACATGTCAAGCAGACTGTAACCATGGCGCACTATGCCTAGCCAGCCAATGGTCACAGCTACCCCCACCACCACGACGGCAATCACCTGGCTAAAGCGGGCCATGCGCTTGAGTAGCGGTGGCTGGCCCCCGAGACTCACGATCATATCCAGGGCTAACTGACCCATGGCGGTAGCCGCCCCCGTACTGACCACCAGGCCTCGCCCCCGGCCTCGTACCACAATTGAGCCGGCGTAGGCCATGTTGAGTCGGTCGCTAAGGGAGCTAGGGCCGCTACCCTGCCAATCAGTTGCCTTCAGCACCGTCAGAGACTCTCCCGTTAACAGGGATTCATCCACCTCTAAATTATGACTATAGATTAAGCGTAAGTCCGCCGGTATACGGTTGCCCGACTCCAACCAAACCAGGTCACCGGGCACCAGGGTAGTGGCATCCACCTCATAGACCTCGCCATCCCGCACCACCGTCGCCCCGGTTTTCAACAAGTGCTGTAGGGCCCGACTACTTTGCTCTGCCCGCCACTCCTGATACCCTCCAATCAGGGCATTAATCACCAGCACCGCCAGAATAAATCCGGCATCTTGCCAGTCTCCCACTAGCAGCGAAATCACTGCGGCTAGGGCCAGAATATAGATCAGAGGACTACACAACTGCCGCCAGAGAACCTGTCCCAGGCTCACCGGTGGCGCTTGGGGTAGCTGGTTGGGCCCCAGGGCCTGCCAGCGCTGCTGGGCAACGGTCTGGGTCAGTCCTTGGGGGCTCGTCTGCAACTGTTGAAAAATCCCATCCAGGGGAATCGTATGCCAGTCTTGATCCATGGATATCCCCCCCCTCAGCCTCTCCTAGAACATTTTGGTTAATGTCCTAGGGACCAGACCTATCCCCTAAAGTTCAAATCATTTCCCTACTATAGCGACCCCCTGTGGGAACGGTAGACCAGGGCTTGGCCGAGTCTGGCCAGATCGCCAAGCCCGCTCAAGGCGGCCATGGTTGAGCGTCAGAAATAAAGATTGGGTGTCGGAATTTGTACTGCCTTGCCTTTAGCTTTATAGTTATGCTTTAATTTCAGTTAATTATTTCTAATAATTATTTAAACAATGCCTAGTATTTAAAAAATGGCTAGAAATAGCTCTCTGCAGCCGGGCCAGGTAAGCTAAAGCCCCAACCTAGCGACTGGTTTCATCGATTCACCCGGCTATACATGCTCTGACCAAAGCTGCATGTCCAAAATCCATGGTCTAGGTGTGATCACTCACGTATTCATGATTGCTCGGCAGCTCGAGCTACTGGTCTAGCCTTTGCCAAAGTTTTCAGAACCTATGTTGGGCTTGTTTGGCCCTAGGGCGAGTGATTTTATGTCAATTATGCAATCTGTTCGACCTATTACCTGCCCACTCGTGAATTACTGATAAATGAAAGGCTTATTTAAACGGGTCGGGTTGACCCCATCTCTAGTCAATCATCTGACCCGATGGAAGGATCAGAGCTGCCGCCAGTTCCCCACGTCCCACCGGGTTAAGGCGGTGGCCGGGCTAGCCTTCTCTGGCATGGTGCTGGTGCACCTGTCCGCCAACTCTCTGGGGGATGACCGGGGGCATAGCCAGGCCAGGTTCCTCGATTCGGCGCTGTGGCAATCCACCGGTCTCGTCCGGCAGTCGGTGGTGGACTTGCACCGGGCCCGACGTTTTATGATCAAGGCGCCGGCGGTGGTAGCTAATGGGGAGCCCTCCTTACCAGGCCCTCAGACCCTGCCTAAGACCGATCTGCCCACCGCCCCTGCGGCCGATCGCCTGGCGCCACCCCGGGTCCCGACCCAGCCGGTTGCGGCTCCGGCCTTTGACCCCGGCAAAACCATTGACACTAATCTAGAAATGCGGGTGGCCGTGGCCAAACAGGTGAGTAGCTTGGCCGTGGCCACTTCCGTAGAGGGCTATCTGGTGGACCTAAATGGCCAAAACTACTGTAACCTCAGTCCCCAGCAAAGTTTGGTACTCAGGCCCCAGGGTAAGGGGATGACCGCGCAGGGTTGCCAACTCACTGAGGCCGCCTGGCTGGAGCCTGGTGAAGGGGGCTATGTCTATGTGGGCGATCGCTGGTATAAGGGTCGAGTCCTGCTGATGACCAGCGGTGACCGGCTCACCGCTGTCAACTTCGTGCTTTTGCATGATTACTTGAGTAGTGTGGTCGGCAGTGAGATGTACGTTCACTGGCCCCTGGAGTCCCTCAAGGCTCAGGCGGTGGCTGCTCGTTCCTACGCCCTCGTCCACCATGTGCGCAATGCTAGCCGGCCCTACGATCTAGACAATACCCAGCGGTATCAAGCCTACCTGGGCATTGGCAAAGAAACCAACACCACCCAAGCCGCGGTGGTGGGTACCACCGGTGAGTTTATCAGCCATAACGGCGGTATTGTTGAGTCCCTGTATGCCGCCTCCGACGCGATCGTGGCCTCGGCCCACAACGGTAATGGCATGAGCCAGACCGGGGCGATGGAGCTGGCCAGTCAGGGTTATACCTACACGGAGATTTTGGGAAATTATTACCCTGGTACCAGCCTGTCTCGCCTGGTGGTCCAATAATCTGGTGGTCCAATAATAGCGCTATAGCCACCTTTAGCTGGACGGAACTTTCATCGTTCAACTTTCTCCTAAGCGGTTTGGCCAAAGCGATATACTGTCAACAACTGTTACTATTCGACTGGAAACTTAACAAAGGAGCCTTCCCTGTGAACCAGAGCCCCAGCCTTGCCGATGGTGTAAAACCGCCGGTCACGACCAGGCCCCTGAGTCTGTCCCTGATCAAAATGGCGGGTTGGGTAAGTCTGTCGGGCTGGGTGGCCAGTCTCACCCCCCTCGCCCAAGCGGCCACGGTTGACCTGCCTGAGCTCAGCCCCAAGGTGACTCAGTGGGGTGACGAGCATGCGGGGCCAGCCGCCACTGCCCTCTGGCTGGCTCAAACCCCTAGCCTCAGCTCAGATCAACAGGATCGCCTGGATGAGTTGCTGCGACAAGGGCAGGCCCGGGTGAATGCCAAGGACTATGGGGCGGCCATCACCGCCTATCAACAGGCCGCCCAGATTGATCCGCGTCATCCTCGGATTTTCTCTGGCTTAGCTTACCTGTATCTCCAGCAAGAAAAATACTCTGAGGCGATCGACGCCTATCGTCAGGCCCTCGCCCTGGCCCCCAACACCTTGACCTTCGAATACGGTCTGGCCCACAGTTTTTACCGCAACGGTGAGGGGGATGAGGCCAGGGCAATTTACCAGGCCATTCTCAGCCGCCATCCCAGGGAGGTAAATGCCTATCTGGGGGTCGCCACTCTACAACTCGAAGCGCAGGATTATAGCGGGGCAATGGCCACCTATGAGCGCCTGCTGCAGGTGGCCCCTGGCAATGCCCAAGCCTATGAAGCCCTAGCCAATCTGTTTAGCCAACAGGGAGACCATCAGCAGGCCCTGACCTATCTCAACCGTGCCTTACAGGCCAACCCCAGGCAAGCGCGTCTCTATCTGCGGGCCGCTAATCTGCAGCTACTGCTAGATAACCCTACCCTCGCCCAGGAAAGTCTGCGCCGGGCCCTGGCCCTTAACCCTAACCACCCTGAGGCTAACTATCAACTGGGGTATCTACTTTACCGAGCTAACGATCAAGACGGCGCCCTCCGCCATCTCCTCAAGGCGGTCCAAACCAATCCTGATCTGGTGGCGGCCCACGCCCTACTGGGAGAGCTCCTGTTGGAACGTCAGCAGTATCTGCGAGCGGCCGCATCCTACCGTAAGGTGGCTGAGGCGAATCCCAATGATCCGGCCATTCTTTACAATCTGGGGTTGGCTCTCTGGGGTCAGGGGTTATCGTCTCAAGCCCGCTCTAATATTGAACTGGCCATTTTATTCTACGAACGCCAGGGAGATGAAATTGGGGCCGAGCGGGCCCGGCAGTTAGTTAATCTGATGATCAGCCAGAATTAAGCACCTCATCGCTTGCTGCTTCAAAGCTCTTACCCTGGGAGCCAATCGGGACTAGCCGATCGCCCAGCATTTCCAGCAGTGCCCCCAGTTGGGCCAGGCGTTCTCTGATCTGGTGTTGGCGCTGCTGCTGGGTTAGGGGTTCCCGGCTACTTCGCCAAAAGGCCACATCCATAGCCAGTAACCGTAGGCAGCGGTTAACTTCAGTCAGCACCGGTTGCAGACAGGGATCGGCGGCGGCGGCCAGGGGTAAAACCTGCCCCTGGAAACCCTGTTGGAGGGCTAGAACCTGCTGGTGAAAAACGCTGGCGTCCTCCAGGCAGGTTGACTGGCTGAGGCTATGGCAGTGGTTTAACTGCGATCGCAGGAACGCAAATTGATCCATCGACTTTATCCTGGGTTTGGAGGATGGGGAGAACTATAGCCCCCTAAATCATAGAATGTTGCCCAGTGTAACAGATTATTTGATAGAATCGAATCTATAGGAAATTTTAAGCGCCCAGGGAGGCAGAAGGTTGATCCACGCCACACTCCACCAACTAAAAGTGTTTGAGGCCACAGCTCGCCATGGCAGCTTTACCCGTGCCGCCGAGGAGCTGTACCTGACCCAGCCCACGGTGTCTATTCAGGTCAAGCAACTGACTAAGGCGGTGGGTCTGCCTCTGTTTGAGCAAATTGGTAAACGGCTATACCTGACCCAGGCCGGCCAAAAGCTCTTAGAAACCTGTCAGGAAATCTTCGGTGGGCTGGATCAATTCGAGATGGCCATCTCTGATCTCAAGGGGCTGAAGCAGGGACAGCTGCGCCTGGCGGTGATTACTACGGCAAAATACTTTGTCCCCCGCCTATTGGGTCCCTTTTGCCATCGCTTCCCTGGCATTGATATTTCCTTAAAGGTGACCAACCATCAGCATATCCAAGAGCGCATGGCGAACAACGACGATGATCTCTACATCATTAGTTCGCCTCCTGAACAGCCGGATTTGAAGATTTATCCTTTTCTGGAAAATCCGCTGGTGGTGATTGCTCCCAAGGATCACCCCCTGGTTGGCAAGGCCAATGTGCCGATTCAGGCCCTGAACGGCCACCAGTTCATTATGCGGGAACCAGGGTCCGGTACTCGCCAGGCGGTGCAGAAGTTATTC
>CAYVMR010000126.1:0-7048 GCA_964452545.1 uncultured bacterium | reverse complement strand
AACCCCAGGGCCTCTGCCTGCGCAGTGAGAGCCCCTGGCCGACCACCGCCACCCCCGCTACGGAGGTCACCCAGCCCCCAGAGGGATGTTCTCCGGGGTTTTACTTTCAGGTGGCGGCCCGCATGGCGGCGGCCCTGCAACTCTCCCTCACCCTGACGGAAGGGGGTCAGGTGATCGATCTGCAGTGGCCCGCGGCTTGACCTGCCCCTAGACCCCAAAGGATTCCGCCCAGTCCCGGGCCCAATGCAGGTGCTTCTGCACCTCCTCCAGGGTTTGAGCTTCGCTATAGAGGCGTAACACCGGTTCGGTGCCACTAAAGCGAATCAGCAGCCAGCTATCATCCGCCAGGGTAAACTTGTAGCCGTCAATGGCCAGGCAGGCTTTGACCGCCTTGTCGGCAATCTGGGTGGGGGGCTGCTGGGCCAGTTGATCCAACAGTTTGGCTTGAACGGCCATGCTGGCCAGGGGTAGATCGATGCGATCGTAGGCAGAGTGGTAGCCGGTTTTCTCCTGCAGAGAGCGGTAGTAGGCGCTTAGATCCAGCCCCGACATGACCACCGCCTCCAGGACGTAGAGGGCCGACAGCAGAGCGTCTCGCTCAGGAATGTGATGGCCGTAACCAATCCCCCCCGATTCTTCCCCCCCTAGTAATACCTGGGCCACCTGCATGCGATCGGCGATGTACTTGTAGCCCACCGGGGTTTGGTGCAACCCTAGACCGTAGAGGTTGGCCACTGCGGGAATCAGGTCGGAACCACTGATGGTCTTGACAATTTCACCGCTGTAGCCGCGGCGGGCCTTGAGGTGATCGATCAAGATAGGAATTAACACCTGGGAACTGAGGAACTCCCCCTCACCATCGACGGCGGCGATGCGATCGCTATCGCCATCAAACACGAGACCCACCTTCACCCCAGCCTGGGGGGGTTGGTACCTCTTAACCCTATGCATCACCTCCTCCAGATACTGGGGTAGGGGTTCTGGGGGGTTACCGCCAAACAGGGGATCGGCGCTGTGGTGCAGTTCGTGAATACTTCCCTCCCCCAGCAGGCGGGGTAGCCCCCCCGCCGCCGCCCCATGCATGACATCGGCAAATACGGTTAGTTGTCCCGTGCTAATAGCGGTTTGGATGGCGGCCACATCCACAGCGGCCTGCAACGCGGCGCAGTAGTCAGGCCAGGGGTCAAAACCGACTATCTGCCCCTTTGCCCCCAGGGGCGCTGGCGGGGTGGGCAGCAGGGCTTCCACCCGCTGGGTCACCTCTGGGCCCACGGAGCCACCAAAGGCGCCTTTGATCTTTAAACCTGAGTAGATCGGGGGGTTGTGGCTGGCGGTGATCACGATCGCCCCCAGCCACCCCTGGTGCTTAGCCGCAAAGCTAAAGGCAGGGGTGGGGGCATAGGATTGGGACAGCAGAACGTCAAAGCCTTGATCGGTGATGGCTTCAGCGGCGGTGCGAGCAAATTCTGCAGAGAGGAAGCGGCGATCGTAGCCCAGGGCAATGGTGCGGCTGCCGGTCTGAGCCCCAAAATACTCTTTTAGCACATGGGCGGCAACGGCGGCCACTTGGCCTACCCGTTCAAAGGTGAAGTCAGCGGCGATAATGCCACGCCAACCATCGGTACCAAATTTTATTGGTCGAGGCTGGGTAGGGATAGGACCGGTGTTGGCTGCCATAGATAAATACCTGAAATTTATAGATTTGTAGACGTCTAGCATACCTAGAACTTTGTATAGCCCTGTGTTGTAGGGATACAAACCATGCTTCCCCAGCCAGTAGACACAAAAGTACTACCCGGCTGATGCCAGTATTAACATAACTAAAAACATACCTATTGTCTTCCCATGGGCCACAGAAAGGTCAGGCAATATCGTCGACTCCTCTTGGGTCCGATGTCCCAGCAACCTTCCTTTTGGTGGAAAAGAGGTAACTCGAACTTACATTCCGCCGGTTGATAGGGAATAAATGATGTGGGGTGTTCTAGGCTAAAGGGTAGTCTTTCTAGCGGTAGCCCCTCCCTTGCAAGACCAAAGCACCTATCGAATTGAGTTAAAAATACACACGTACCAGCATGCCTCTGACTAAGTTCCGTCAGTCAACCAGGTTAGGACTAACCCTTAATTCAATCTATGCCGACCTGAAACCACGATGTCCTCGAAAAAATATGACATATATGATATAAACATTAATGTACAAAACTACCTAGGAGAGTTTTTAGTAAAGCATTAATTAAAATCGTAGAAAGATAAAAGCTAAACTTTATGAAGTCTTTATTGTAATAATGTGATTAATTCTTGATAGACGGGATGCGCCCTAATTAAACCATGTTTTTATGGGTTTGGATAGCATCCTTCTACTTGATGAGAGCAAGATTGAGTGGGGCTAGTAATTCAACTTATTTAATTGATTATAGCGTTAAATTCTGCATATATGAGTAAGTCTCCTGAATCATTAAATGACATTCTATAGCCTTAAAGATAAAAATATGTCTTGCCGTTGAAGCAAGGGGTTAATCGAAGGAATTCTTAATAAAAGCCATATATGAATCGTATTGGTATAGTTGCGATTGGAAGAAATGAAGGTGACAGGCTGGTCGCTTGTCTCAACTCTCTCCAACAGTATATTGCTCGCGGTACTCCAGTTATTTATGTTGATTCGGGTTCGACTGATAACAGTTGCACCTTAGCGAGTTCTCGAAATGTTGAAGTCGTTAATTTAGATCTATCTTTACCCTTTACCGCTGCTAGAGCCCGAAATGCTGGTTTTGAGAGACTTATAGAAATCCATCCTGAAGTTGAATATGTTCAATTTGTCGATGGTGATTGCGAAGTCGTGGGCGGATGGATTGAGGCGGCCTATGAGCAGCTTGATGACAATTCCCTCGTAGTAGCTGTGTGTGGTTGGAGGCGAGAACGATATCCTGAAAATAGTTTCTTTAACCGCATTTGCAATGTTGAGTGGCACATGGGCAACCTAGGAGAGATCTCGAGTTTCGGTGGAGATGTCATGATTCGGGCTAGGTCCTTTGAAGCGGTAGGGGGCTACAACCCCACGGTAATCGCTGCTGAAGATGATGAGTTAAGTGTACGGCTGCGACAATCCTCAGGATTAATTTTGAGGATAGATTGCGATAGCACAATTCATGACGCCAATATACATACCATTGGTCAATGGTGGCAACGAGCTAAGCGATGCGGATACGCCTATGCTTTGGTTCATCGTTTACATGGTTCTCCACCAGAGTGTAAGTTTAGAAAAGAGGTGCGACGAACTTGGATATGGGGCATATTCATACCAGTGGGGGCGCTGGGGTTAGCCTTACTCACTAAAGGGTTATCTCTGGTGCTATTTCTCCGTTATCCCTTAACAGCCTTACGCGTGGTGTTGACCACTTGGCGCCGGGGGTTTAGTGTCAAGGACAGTGTCGCTTGGGGCGTATCCTGTGCTTTCTCGGTCTTTCCTGAGGCCTTCGGCTTAATCAAGTTCTATTGGAACGAATGGCTAAATAAGGAAGGTAAAATTATTGAGTATAAAAGTAGATAGCATTAATCAAATTGTTTTTATTTATTTTTGGAGATAATTCTAATGACTACTAATAATTTATCTCATCCCCTTGGCGTTGCATTACTTGGTACGGGCTATATTGCCGATTACCATGCTAAAGCTCTTAAGGGATTGCCTCAAGTTCGTCTTAAGGCTGTATGCGATTTAAATGGTCGTTTGGCGAAGCAATTCGCTGAGTACCATGGCATACCAAAGTTCTACACTGATCTGGCTGACATGTTGTCTAGCGAATCGCTAGATGTGGTGCATATTCTAACTCCGCCAAATATTCACTATAAGACTGCTAGTCAGGTGTTGGAAGCAGGGGTAGATGCATTTATAGAAAAGCCCCTTTGTCACTGCCTGTTAGATTGTCAAGCATTGCGACGGCAGGCGCAGGAGGCAGGCAGAGTTGTTGGAGTTAGTCATAACTTTCTCTACTTCCCAGCCTATGAAAAGTTGATTTCTGATCTTCGTGATGGTCGGCTAGGAAAAATTGATCAAATTGATATTGTTTGGAATAAAGAACTAGGTCAGCTTCAGGGTGGTCCCTTTGGAGCCTGGATGTTGCAAGGACCAAAGAATATATTGTTTGAGGTTGCCCCTCACTCGTTTTCCCACTTAGTCCATTTGATCGGGGGGTTGCCCGACTCTATATCCGTAGAAGCAAGGGATAGGGTCGATTTGCCCCGCGGTTTAGAGTTTTACCGTAAATGGGAGGTCCAGGGTTGGCAGGGCAGCACCAGTATTCGTCTGAGGTTTTCCTTCATAGAAGGATACCCGGAGCATTATATCCAAGTGCGAGGTAGTAACGCCTCGGCCTTGGTTGATTTTGAAAATAATCTTTATGTGTGCGAAGCCCATACCCCTAACATGTTGGATGTTGATCGATTTTTGCGGGTGCTCAACATTGCTAAAACATCAACCATCCAAGCCACCTCAACCCTAGCTAACTTTCTTCTGACAACGGCGAAGTTGTCCAAGGTGGGAGAGCCTTTTCAACATAGTATTACTCGTACGGTGGAAAGCTTTTATCAAACCCGCCATGCCAAACTAGACGAGCGCATTGACGCGAACACTGGGGAAGCGGCTGTAGCTCTGGCGGACTGGATTGCCCGGACAGTTCAATTGCCAGAGCCAGCGACTATAGTTACTCCCATCCCTGAGGTTGTATCCCCTACGCGTCCATCAAATGTTTTAGTGTTGGGCGGTACGGGCTTCATTGGTCAGGCCCTGGTGCACAAATTACATGGGGCTGGCTACGGAGTCAGGTTACTCTGTCGTGATCCCAATAGCTGCCCAGCGGATTTGCGAAGTTTAGGCATTGAACTGGCCAAAGGTGATTTTAATGATCCTGATTCCATCGCAGCGGCTCTGGATGGCATCGAATATTTTTACCATTTGGCTAAGGGCTCAGGTAATAACTGGAAGGATTACTATACTTCTGACGTAAAACCTACCCATGAGTTGGCCAAACTCTGCCTTAGCCATGGTGTGAAGCGGTTGTTTTACACCTCTTCTATTGCCATATATTATGCTGGGGCTGGAGCGACTACCATTACTGAGGCTACTAAACCCCATGGGGGCATATTACGTGTAGCACCCTATGCTCGGGCAAAGGCAGAAAATGAGCAGTTGCTAAGGCAGATGTACCGAGATCAGGGTTTGCCGGTTGTGATTTTCCGTCCTGGTATTGTTCTGGGTCCTGGTGGAAATCCACGTCATCTCGGCGTTGCTAACTGGCCCTATAAATCAGTTTGTCAGCTATGGGGAGATGGTAATAATAAGTTGCCAATTGTCCTGGTTGAAGACGTTGCGGATGCCTTGGTCAAAGCCATAGAGGTCCCAGGAATTGAGGGTGAATCCTATAATCTAACGAGTCAACCCTGTATTACGGCTAATGACTATCTGAATGAACTGGAGGCGGTTTCGGGCTTAAGAATTAGTCGTGTTCAAGGGTCTCCCTTAAAAGACTATCTACAAGGTTTAGCAAAATGGGCTATTAAGAGTGTTGGCCGTGATCCCCATGTCTCCTTCCCCAGCTATGCTGATTCGGAAGGTCGTAGTTTCAGTGCTGTATTTAGTTTCTCTAAGGCCCAACAGGAATTAGGTTGGAACCCGATTCAGGACCGACAGGTATTGATTCATAGGGGTATTCACCAGCCTGTTGCTGAGTTCATTGGCACTACCCAGGTTTAGTTTTAGTTAAAACAGTTTTAGATTAACGATTTCGAACTAACACCTTTGGGTCAAAAGTAGTGAGTAGAACATTGCCAATTCGTTGGGGAATTTTGGGCACAGGGGGAATTGCCCGCCAGTTTGCCGAAGGTTTGAAGCACCTGCCTGAAGCTCAACTGCTAGCGGTGGGCTCCCGTACCCTGGCGGCGGCTCAGAAATTTGCCCAGGCTTATCAGGTCCCCCGGGCCTACGGCAGTTACCAGGCCCTGGTGGAGGACGAGGATGTTGATGTGGTCTATGTTGCCACCCCCCACATTCGTCACCGGGACGATTGCCTGCTTTGCTTGCAGGCGGGCAAGGCGGTCCTCTGTGAAAAACCTCTGGCCCTGAATGCGGCGCAGGCCCAGGAAATTATCACCCTGGCCCGAGAACGACAGTTATTTTGCATGGAAGCCATGTGGATGCGGTTTATACCGCTCATCCAACGGGTTAAGCAACTGATTGATCAAGGGGCGATCGGGGAGGTGTTGTGCTTAACGGCTGAGTTTGGCTATCCGACGGAGTTTGACCCCGAAAATCGGTTTTTCAACCCCCAGCTGGGGGGCGGGGCCTTGCTGGATCGGGGTAGCTACCCCCTTTCCCTGGCCTTTTATCTCCTGGGCTATCCCGAGACGGTAACTGGACAGGCCCACCTGGGCTCCACCGGTGTGGATGAGCAGTGTGGCCTGGTGCTTTCCTACCCGGGGGGGGCGATCGCCCAGCTCTTCGCTTCCCTGCGGGCCTATACCAGCAACACCGCCACCATCACCGGCACCACCGGCAAAATTGTCATCCATCCCCCCTTTTGTCGTCCTGACCAGATTACCCTGACCCCCCTATCCCCGGAGCCGGTGGTGGTCACCAGCCCGGCCTACACCCCCTCCTCTGGCCTCAAACAGCAGCTCAGTAGCTGGGTTAAACGTCATCGCCTGGCTCAGCAACTGGTCCAGAAACTCAGGGATAAGGGGCAGATTCAGTGGCAGCCCGTAGTGGGCAATGGTTTGAACTATGAAGCTGCGGAGGTCATGACCTGCCTGAGTCAAGGCCAGACCGAAAGCTCGATCATGCCCCTGCAAGAATCCCTGCAACTGCTGACCCTGATGGATGAACTACGGCACCGGTGGGGTCTGCGTTATCCGCAGGATTGAGGCTAGCGCGGCTTGAATCTGGCCCAGGGTGGGAGAGTGAAGAGTACCCCGTGGCGA
Organism: uncultured bacterium; assembly: GCA_964452545.1. Classification (GTDB taxonomy): domain Bacteria; phylum Cyanobacteriota; class Cyanobacteriia; order Phormidesmidales; family Phormidesmidaceae; genus Nodosilinea. The sequence goes on along the minus strand of CAYVMR010000126.1, from coordinate 82 downwards.
ACCATAACTAAACCAGGCCCCGGTTGATCGGCGAAGACTAAGGCTGGGTAGATCGCAAAGTCTCCCGCACCCCCAGCCCCTC
>CAYVMR010000125.1:0-7066 GCA_964452545.1 uncultured bacterium | reverse complement strand
GCTGGCCCTAGCGGAGATGGAACGGGCGACGGCGGTGTCAGTGGCGGCCCACCGGGCCGGGATGGCGGCCAGCCCCAGGGCTAACCAGGAGGCCCAGGTGCGGGCCGCCATGGAGCAGGTGATCTTGGCGGAAAATCTGACCTGTGCCTACAACAGTATTGTCACCACCCGGGGGGAAGTGCTGCACAACCCCCATTACCACCACCCCCTCAAGGCCGGGGATCTGCTGCTGGCGGACGTGGGGGCGGAAACCGCCGCGGGTTGGGCCGCCGACATTACCCGCACCTGGCCCGTATCCGGACGGTTTTCAGGACCCCAGCGGGATCTTTACCAGGTGGTGCTGGCGGCCCATGATGGGGCGATCGCCGCCGCCCAACCAGGGGTGGAGTACCGCCAGCTGCACCTGCTGGCCTGTCGACGGCTGGCGGCCGGTCTGGTGGATCTGGGCATTCTGCGGGGCGATGTCGATCACCTGGTGGAACGGGATGCCCACGGCCTCTTCTTTCCCCACGGTCTGGGCCACCTGCTGGGGTTGGATGTGCACGACATGGAGGACCTGGGAGACCGGGCGGGCTACGCCCCGGGGCGGCAGCGCAGCGATCGCTTTGGCCTCTGCTTTCTGCGTCTGGATCGGCCCCTAGCGGCGGGCATGGTGGTCACCATTGAACCCGGCTTCTACCAGGTGCCGGCGATTTTAGGGCCGGCCCGCCACTCCGGGCAATACGACGACCTAGTGAATTGGGACCGCCTACAGGCCTTTGGGTCGGTGCGGGGCATCCGCATCGAAGACGATGTCCTGATCACCGAAGGTGGCCACCGGGTGTTGACCGCTGCCCTGCCGACGGCGGTGGCGGCCATCGAAGCCCTGGTGCAGTCCCCGGATTAGGCCTGGCCCGGTTTGCCCTGGGCCAGAGGATGTGATACATTTGTGCTATGTCCTCCGGCCGCACCCACGATCGCATCACCCTCTGGAGTCTACCAGTGGTGGTTTTACTGAGTTTCCGGCTGACCCTAAATGGTTGGTTAACCACCTGGGTCTGCCTAGGGTTTTTGCTGGGGGGCTGGCTGCTTGGTCCAGACCTGGACATTCACTCGGTGCAGTATAAACGCTGGGGATGGCTGCGGTGGATCTGGCTGCCCTACCGGGGTAGCATGCGCCATCGCTCCCGCTGGTCCCACGGACCCCTGCTGGGCACCACGATTCGGGTGCTCTATAGCGGCCTGTGGCTGGGCCTGGCCGGCCTAATTGTGGTCGATCTGCTTAATAACCTGGGCCGCACCGCCCTGACCTGGAGCGATCTGGGCCAGGGGTTAGGTTGGCTGGCCCGACAGCACTGGCGACTTTGGGTGGCCCTACTGGTGGGTCTGGAGTTGGGCGCCCTCAGCCACGTGATCACCGACTGGCTCTCCTCCAGTGCGAAGCGCCGCCGCCGTCTCGCCCAAAAAAACCGGCGACCCACCAGCCACCGTTGAAGGAATCACCCTGGCGATCGCGATCGCCAGGGTGATTCCTCTCTATAACGGCTACGATGAGGAGGTCAGACAAAGGGGGGCTTCAGCCAGGCAGGCAAAGCTTGATCCCTGGCTGAAGCCTTGGTAGAACCCTAGGAGAACCATTGCTGAATCAACTCCGGCGATCGCCACAGCAGGTAACCAATCAAGCCAAAGAGGCCGGTGGTTAACGCCGCAAACCCATAGGCTATCCACATCAGTAAGCCATCGGCCTCCAGGGTAGCAACGGTGAATAGGAGAATACCAATGGTCGGCACCGGGTTAGTCATGGGAATCGGGCTCATCAACAAGAGAGTCAACCAGGCAATACAGGCGCCATTGACTTGCCAGATATGGGGACTTTCGGCCCAACCACTGAGGCGGGGGCGGACAAATTGCTCGGTGAACCGGGTCACCCGTTTGAGATTGTTGAGAATTTGTAGGGTCAATACCTGGGGGAACTTAAACTCAGCCACCCGCCGGGGTAACCAGGGGGTGCGGCGACCCACCATCATCTGCAGGGATAGTAACAGACAGGCGGAGCCCAAAATTGTCGTAAACCCCGGCGGCATGGGAAAGAGAAAGGGCAAGACCAATAATCCGATCACCAGACTAAACCCCCGCTCCGCTGTTTCCGATAATAAATCAGCCAGGCTGAGGGGCTGGTTAGCTAAGCGTTCTAGGAGGGTTTTAATTTCCTGGGAAAATTTAACGTGCATAGATTTAAAACTTAGGTTTTTAGGCTTTAGTTAGAACGATATCCCTAGGTTGGCTGTTCTGTTATACAGTTATAGCCACAGCTGGCTATGCAGTCCATAGCACCCAGCCAGACCCAGGATCATGAAAGTTGTAATTAAGTTGTAGTTCCAATTTAGGAGTTCAGAGATTTGCTAGCATAATCCAGCTAAATGCCTAAGCCACCTTCAACGTCCATGACTCTGATCGCGATTAACATCCTTCTAGATCCAGACCCCGCCACAGTGGAAAGGTCCCAGGCGGTGAACACTCGACTCCGAGAGAGTTATCCCCAGGGGTTCGCCCTCGATGCCAACCATGCTCCCCATATCACCGTCCTGCAGCGGTTTGTGCAGGACACTGACCTAGACGCCGTTGCTAAGGCTGTTACCGAAGTGCTGCGCAGAGAGCAGTCGATCACCTGGAAGAGCAACGCAATTGGCTACTATGACCTGGCTTCCGAGAATCTCGCCTTGCTGGGGATTGTTATTGAACCCACCGAGGACCTGCGTCGTCTTCAGCAACTTGTCATAGACGCCGTTGCGCCCTTCGCCGTGGATCAGGGCACCGGCGAGGCCTTTGCCCCCCGCCCGGACGGTGGGGAAATCGGCCAACCCACCGTGGACTATGTCAACAACTTTGTCGGCCCCCGTACAGGCAAGAACTACAACCCTCATCTGACCGTTGGTATAGGTACCCGTGACGTTGTAGACGACCTCAAGGCGGAGCCGTTCCAGGCCTTTTCCGTCCAGGCTGTATCCGTCAGCCTCTACCAGGTCGGAGATTTCGGTGTCGCCCAACAAAAGCTCTATGATCTCCACCACTGCTGATCCGCTCCCTTCCTGGAATGATGGCCCCGCCAAGCAGGAAATCCTGGCCTTCGTGGCCAGGGTAACAGAGGCCGGGTCGCCGGACTTCCTGCCCCTGGCAGAACGTATTGCGGTGTACGACAACGACGGCACCCTCTGGCCAGAGAACCCGATGCCGTTTCAGGCCGCCTTTGCCCTCGATGAACTCAACCGTCGCGTTCTCAGGGAGCCCGAGCTGGCCGCCGATGCCATGGTGCAAGCCGCCCTGGCCGGTGACCTGGCAACACTCCTGGCTGGTCAACACTTCGACGGTCTGATGCACGTCCTAGCCCTCACCCACGCGGGGATGACGGTGGGTGAGTTTCGTGCTGCTGTGGAAGCCTGGCTGGCCTCGGCCAACCATCCCCGCTACGGCAGGCCCTACGACCAACTCACCTACCAACCTATGCAGGAGCTCCTGGGTTATCTACGGGCCAATGGCTTCAAGAACTTCATCGTTTCCGGTGGGGGTGCCGACTTTATGCGGGTCTGGGTAGAGCGGGTGTACGGCATTCCCCCAGAGCGGGTTGTCGGCTCGACAGCCCAGACCCTCTTCGAGTTACGGGACAGTGGACCGGTGCTGATTAAAACCCTCGATAATTTGTTTGTCAACGACAAGCAGGGTAAGCCTGTCGGCATTTATCAGTTCATTGGTCGACGACCGACGGTTTGCTGTGGAAACAGTGACGGTGACCATGCCATGTTGCAGTACACCACGATTAATAACCCACGCCCTAGTTTTGGCCTGATCGTTCACCATACCGACAGTGAACGGGAGTATGCCTACGACGTCAACACCAAAAGCACCGGCAAGTTGGTGGAAGCCCTCAAGGAAGCGCCTGAGCGGGGCTGGCTGGTGGTGGATATGAAACAGGACTGGAAGGTGATCTTTACTGAAACTCAGGGAAATTCCCCCGTTTGCTGACGCTCACCGTTACCTCCATCCCTAGGTAATCCTTCGCTTCGCCAAACCAGGACCCCGATAGGGGAATGGCCTGGCTGGGATGGCGAGCGATCGCCACGGTAATCAGGTCAAAGCCCTCGGTGAGGCGATTGGTGGGATCGTAGGATAACCACCCCGCCCCGGGAAGAAACACTGATAACCAGGCGTGGGTAGCCCCGGATCCGGTCATGCCGATGTTGCCCCCATCCAGGGCCGCATCATAGAGGTAGCCCGAGACAAACCGACAGGCCAGGCCGAGGCGTCGCAAGGTCTCAATCATCAGCCAGGCATAGTCCCGACAGGTGCCAGATCGGGTACTCAAGGTTTGTCCTGGCGACTGGGTGCCTTCTTCCTCCCGGGCCCGGTAGGTAAAGGTATGCCGAATACTATCCATGATCCGTTCTAAGACATCTTCCGTGACATCCCTATCGCCAGCCACAAAACCCTTGGCCCAGGCGGCCACATGGCCATCCGGATCGTCGGCGTGGGGCCGCAGGTACCCAGACAAATCCGTCCACTCGTCAGGGGTATACTGCACCGGGATTTCCCGGGCTCGTGGATCGAGGGGAAAGTCCTCAATCCCTTTAGTGCCAAAATGCATACCCTTAAATCGACAGGTGACCGTCAACTCCGTCGTGGGTTTAGCAAACTCGATCACCGCTACATTATTGGAAAGGGTATCCATAATCCAGTGGACTTTGGCCGGCACATTGGTTTCCACGGAGTAGCTGAGGATGCGCTCGGCGTGGCTGCCCCTGGGCAGAAACATGGCCCGATGCTCCCCCAGGGTGACGGGGTTGGCGTAGCTATAGCGAGTGATATGCTCAATTTCGTAAATAATCGCCATGTTCCCTATTCCTACCGATTTATCAAGCTTAAAGTGACTGGTTGAGACAAGCAAGACAGACGGGGAGAGGGTTTGGGCAAAACCAGGGCTAACCGTAGGATTTGTGATCTACTGACAGAACACCTGTATTCCGTTCCAGCTGACTGCCCCCATTAGGGGGAGTATAAATTAACATTGCCCCGGCACCCGCTTGACTGTAATCGGCGAAGAGAACTGGGTTGTGATGAAAAACTTGGCCCTGTCAGGGTCAACGAATGGCAAACTGCTATAATAAGCAGGATTTTTGTAGCGTGGAATACACTTTGTCCCATGTAGTACCTCTAATATCCACTCTGGATGCAGAGTGAATTCTAAACTCAAAGAATTTCGTCACGATTCCGGCAAATTACCTCATTTATTGAGTCAGGAGCGAGGTTGAATGGTAACTCGATTTAATCGGCGTAAGTTTTTAGTTTACGGGTCGGCGACCCTGGGTACCTCCATGCTGTTAAAGGCCTGTGGTGGGGGCACTACAACCACGGATAGTACCGCCACCGGTGGCACTGACACGGCAGCTGGCGGGGGTGACACCGTTCAGGTGGGTATTCTCCATTCCCTCAGCGGCACCATGGCCATTAGTGAAACCACCGTGGTCGATGCTGAAATGCTGGCCATTAAGGAAATCAATGCCGCTGGTGGGGTGCTAGGGAAGCAAATTGAAGCCATCCAGGAGGATGGGGCTTCTGATTGGCCCACCTTCGCTGAAAAAGCCGAGAAACTGATCGACCAGGATCAAGTAGCTGTGGTCTTTGGTGGGTGGACCTCCGCCAGCCGTAAGGCGATGCTGCCGGTGTTTGAAGCTAAGGACCACATGCTCTGGTACCCGATACAATACGAAGGCCAAGAGTGTTCCAAGAATATTTTCTACACCGGTGCCGCACCTAACCAGCAGATTGAGCCGGCGGTGGATTGGCTGCTGGAAAATAAGGGTAAGGAATTTTTCCTGGTGGGGTCTGACTACGTCTTCCCCCGCACCGCCAACACCATTATCAAAGAGCAACTGAAGGTTAGGGGCGGTAGCACCGTCGGGGAAGATTACCTGCCCCTGGGCAATACCGAGGTAACCCCGATCATCACCAAGATTAAGGCGGCCCTACCCAACGGCGGGGTGATCTTTAACAGCCTCAACGGTGACAGCAACGTGGCCTTCTTTAAGCAGTTGCAGGGTGCTGGCCTGACCCCCGACAAGTATCCCACCATGTCAGTTAGTATCGCCGAGGAAGAAGTCCGCCAGATTGGTAAGGACTTCCTGCTGGGTCAATACGCTTCCTGGAACTACTTCCAGACCGTAGACAGTCCCGAAAACACCAGGTGGGTGGCGGACTTTAAGGCGGAATTCGGGGATGATCGGGTGACCAACGATCCCATGGAAGCGGCCTACATCATGGTTTACCTGTGGAAGCAGGCGGTGGAAAAGGCGGGTACCTTTGATATTCCCGCTGTGCGAACGGCCGCCTATGGTCAGGAGATGGCCGCTCCTGGGGGGCCTGTGAAGATGTTCCCCAACCACCACATCTCCAAAACGGTGCGGATTGGTCAGGTGCGGGATGACGGCCTGTTCGACATCGTCGAAGCCACCCCGGGCCCCGTTGAGCCCCAGCCCTGGAACCAGTTCGTTCCCGACACCAAGGGCTTCGCCTGTGACTGGTCTGACCCGGCTAAGGGCGGTAAGTTCAAAATGTAGTCTGGTCCCCGGTCCGGCCGGGATCGAAAATTCCCGGGAACTACCCCCTGGGCATTCTCGATCATTACAGAGGTATCTGCCCCAGATATCTCTGTTTTTTTGTTGGGGGGAGCCCTTCCAGGGGCGCCAGGGGAAGTCGGTACAGCCAAACTAGGGTCTACCAAGAGACGGTGGCTTGGTAAAGGTGACAATTGGGTCGGCCCTCTGACTCGTCTCCGCCAGGCTGCGGCTATACAATAGGTAACCAGAGGTGAACCCGCCATCACCCTACCCCCCTGGAGTGATTGCCAGGGGTGTTTCCCGTGTCCATTGTTCAGAGCACTCCCTATGGCATTCTCCTCTGTGATCCGGGCGTTGCAGCGATCGCCCCTGACCAGTGAGCTGCTGGCTAAACTACAGCACCAGGGGAGCCTCAGCCTCCATGGCGGGGCTCGCCTACCGAAGGGGCTGGTGGCTTCGGCCCTGGCCCAGGCCGAGGC
>CAYVMR010000124.1:0-7176 GCA_964452545.1 uncultured bacterium | reverse complement strand
GAGATCAACCTGGGCCTGGCGGCGATCAACCCGGCGATCGCCCCGCGGGCCATAGTAGCCGTGGTGCATATGCTCGCCCCAAATCTGTTCCCACAGACCGGAGGAGCTGTCATAGAAGGTTTGAATCTGTTGGGAGAGGGTATTGGCCATGGTGCGGCTGTTGTCCTGGGTAACGGGTTTCCTGGGTAACAGGTTTCCTGGGTAACGGGTTTCCTGGATAATAAAGGGGAGTGACTATTCTGGATTGAAGAGAATAACGGTGATGTTATCCCGACCTCCCTCCTGCTTAGCGGAGTTGACCAGGGCGGTGGCGGCGGCCTCACAGTTGGGAATCGTGGTCATCAGATCGGCAATTAGGTCATCGGATAGCTCCTCAGTCAGCCCATCACTACAGATCAAAAAGCGATCGCCCCTCTGGCAGGAGACAGGTTGAATCTCCATATCCGTTAGATCCTCCCGACCTAAGCACTGAAATAACAAATGGCGCCAAGGGTGGCTGCGACGTTGGTCGGGGGATAATTCTCCGGCTCGTATTGCCCTGGCGATCCAGGTATGGTCCTCGGTGATTTGCTCCAGTTGGTTACCCCGTAGGCGGTAAAGACGGGAGTCGCCAATGTGGGCGCACCAGGGTTGGGGATCGCTGGATCGACAGGCCAGAATCACCACCGTTGTCCCCATGTCCGCCCATTCGGGATAGCGCTGCTGCTCCTCTAAAATCTTGGCATTAGCTGCCTGCAGGGCCTGTTTCAGTAGGTCTACCGTCGACTCCTCCCCCTGCCAATGGTCCTCCAGGATGGTCTTAATGGTTTCCGTTGCTAACCGACTGGCCTCCTCTCCACCGGTGTAGCCGCCCATGCCATCGGCCAGGATGAAAAAACGGCCAGTCCTGTCAATGTAGTAGTGATCCTGGTTGCTTTCCCGTAGCAACCCTTGATCCGATACTCCTGAGAAGTGACTGCCCATGATCTTCAACATTAACCTACCTGTCTTAGCACTAGGGGTTTCCCTAGCAGAAGCTCCGCTATCCCCCCTAGGCCCCTGAAGCATCTCCCCTCTCCAGCAAAATGACCATCCCATCGATGGTTTAGGGGTTTGTGGGCAAGTGGTATCAACGATCTGACTAGGGTATCTGACTAGGGCATCCGGTCTGCCCGACTAATCTTAATTAATACTCGCAAAAAGGCAACTCCGGCGGCCACCGCCAAAACCCCTGGAATGGCGGCTAGCCAGACCCAATTGGAGAAGAGTAGGGCGGTGGCGGAGAGGCTAAACGCCCCCAGTAAGATGGCGTAGTTATTGGCCATGGTGATGCCACCCATCTGGCGGAGGATGCGATCGGTTTCCACCGACCGTACCCGGAGACGAATATCGCCCCGCTCCAGGCGATCTAGGGTGTCCTCAAGGCGACGGGGTAGACCCAGGGCAGAGCTACTAACCTGAGCCGCCTGTCGGCTTAATTCCCCCAGCAAACTATTGGGACCATCGGTGGGATTGCTATTCATAAGTTGGGCCGCAAACGGCTTAGCCGCTTCCATAAAGTTAAAGTCTGGGTCAAGTCCCTTGCCTACCCCTTCCAGGGTAGAAAAAGCTCGCATGACAAAGGTGAAGGTGGCTGGAAAACGAAAGGGCTGGTCATAGGCTACCGCGTACAAATCATCACTGATCGCTTCAATGGATTGCTCCTCATAGGGTTTATCCATGAAGTTATCTAGAATGTACTGAATTGACCGCCGCACCGGGCTCATATCTTCGATTTCCGCCAGGGCCCCCAGATCGATCAGGGAACTCATCACCTGGTCGGCATTGCGTTGGGCAATGCCCATAAAGGTGCCCATCAGACGTTGGCGGGTGAAGGGCTGGATCTGACCCATCATGCCAAAATCGTAGAAAATCAGGGCGCCGTCGGGGTTGACGGCAATGTTGCCGGGGTGGGGATCGGCATGGAAAAAGCCGTTGTCCAACAGCTGGTGTAGGTAGGCCTGGGCGCCTAACTGAGCTAGTCGTTTGCGGTCCAGGCCGGCGGCTTCCAGGGCTTCGTAGTGGCTGATTTTGATGCCGGGCATATACTCCAGGGTGAGGACCCGGGAGGAGGTGAGGCGCCAAAATACCCGGGGTACGTTGACCCAGTTGATACGGCGGAAATTCCGTCGAAAGGTGTCAGCATTGCGGCCCTCATTTAGGTAATCGATCTCCTCCCAGAGAATACGACAGCATTCTTCGTAGATGCCCATCCAGTCGCGGCCTCGTCCCCAGGAGGGGTGATTTTGGAAATAACGGGCAATGCCCTTAAGAATGGCTAAATCGATGGTGAACAGCGATCGCAACCCTGGTCGCTGAACTTTTACCACCACGTCTTCACCACTGTGCAACTCAGCCCGATGGACCTGGCCCAGGCTCGCCGCGGCCAGAGGGATGGGATCGAAATGGCGGTAAAGGGTCTGGATTGGCTTACCCAGGTCCGTTTCTACGATGGAGCGAGTTTGCTCGTAGCTAAAGGCTGGCACCCGGTCCTGGAGCTTGGAGAGCTCGTCGACAAATTCTATGGGAAAAATATCAGCCCGGGTAGAAAACAGCTGACCCACCTTAATAAAGGTGGGCCCCAGGTCCAGCAGGGTTTCCCGAATCCAAACGGCCAGTTGCCGCCGCCGTTGGGCCTGCTTTTCCGGGGTAATAGTGCCGCCATAGCTCCAGGCTCTACCGTATAACCAGCGTGCTGTTAGCAGGCGCAGCACAAAAGTCCAAATATCGATAAAACGACGCTGACGCGAGTAACGGCCGCGATTCCAGCGGTAGGCGTTAGGGCTGAAACTCGGGGGCAGATCGGCCAAGGGGATGGGCTCTGAACCTGATTGGGCCGGTGCAGCCGAGTCGGGTTGGGTAAACGTCACCGCCGTTAACTCCCCTGTGAACCCCAGATCCTCCCCCCCCATAGTCGCCGTAGGGTTAAGAGATACATTCGACCCATCCTCACCCGGTGGGGGTGAAGACCCATTAACCTGGCCAGCGGCATCAAAGATGGCGGACACTCAACCTCCTGACTGGGGGGGACGTCGGACAATGGCATAAATCAGTCAACCGTTAGGATTGACCATGGTTTTGACGATATTGCTGCAGGGCCACTCGCACCTGGGCTACTTCCGCCCGCAGGGTGTCGATGGTGGCCTGGAGATCGACGGTGGCCTCACCGCTGGTCGCCAGGCCAGCCGCGGATGGGGCGGCGCTGCTTTCGGCCTGGTGGGCTCGGGCCAACACCTCCTCTGTAAACTGACGAAGTCGCTCTCGTTGTTCAGCATCAAACTGACCGAGCCAACTCAGGGAATCGGTCAATAGGTGTTCGGCCTGTTCATTGACGGCCTCCGCCAGGGCCCGACCGACGAAAAAAGCATGGAGCATGGGACTGCTCATAGTCAAACCTCAGCCTATCCAGTCAAACTGTTTAGAATTATAACGCCCTTACTGCCCTGGCTGGCGGGCTGCATAGGGGGTCAGGGCCTGAATAATTTCTAGGTTGGCCTTGGGAAAGGGGTAGGAGGTCAACTCCCCTACTGTCACCCAGCGAATCTGATCGCAGGCCAGGGGTTGGGGATCGCCACTGAGGTGGGTGCAGTGGTGGACCTCCAGGGTGACCTTGAAGTGGGAGTAGGCGTGGGTAACGGTGCAGAGGTGATCCCCAACCGCGACGATGATCCCCAACTCCTCTAAAACCTCCCGGTGGATGCAGTCCTGGACGGTTTCCCCGGGTTCTAGTTTACCGCCGGGAAACTCCCACAGCCCTCCCAGTAGGCCCTCGGGTTTACGTTGATCAATCAGCACCTGTTGCTGGTCATTCCAAATTACGGCTACGCCAATGTGTTTGTGGGGCAGAGGAGCTTTGGCACGGGTCATGGGAATTTTAGCTTGCGCGTTTAAATTATACGTTTGGCAATGTACCTGCCAGGGGCAGCGGTGGCAGTCGGGTTGACGCCGACGGCAGAGGGTGGCCCCTAGATCCATCAGGGCTTGGTTAAAGTCTCCAGGGCGGTCGGGATCGAGCAGTTGCTCCGATAGCTGCCAGAGGTGGTTGAGGGCTTGATCTGGGGGCACCGGTAGGGCCACTAGACGGGCCAGTACCCGTTTGACATTGCCATCTAGAATCGCGTAGGGCAGATTAAAGGCGGCGCTCAAAATGCCACCGGCGGTGGTCCGGCCAATGCCCGGTAGGGCAAGGATTTGATCAAAGCACCGAGGCACCCGGCCCTGGTGGTGGTGGACAATGATCTGGGCGGCCTGGTGCAGGTGGCGAGCGCGGGCGTAGTAGCCTAACCCTTCCCACAGTTTTAATACGGTTTGTCGGTCAGCGGCCGCCAGGGCCTGGACGGTGGGAAACTGGGTTAGCCATCGTTGGTAATAGGGCAGCACCGTAGCCACCTGGGTTTGCTGCAGCATGATTTCAGAAATCCAGATGGCATAGGCATCACGGGTATGGCGCCAGGGTAGGGAACGGCCGTGGTCTCTATACCAGTCGAGCAGCTGCGATCGCAGCTCCGACCCACAAAAGGAGAAGATGTCCGGCCGCCAACCCTCTGCCGGGCCACCGATTGGCCCAGGCCGATCAGGTCGATCCAGGTAGGCCGACTCTCCATCCTGCAGGCCGTCGGCCATCGGCCTGGGGCTCACTCCGCCTCAGTTCCAGATTCAGCGAAGCATAGGGCTCGCTCCATGGCCATCCGTTGTTCTGCCCCCCGCAGGAAGTAGCCACTCATCATGGCAGAGGCCAGTAACCGACCCAGACTTTCCCGGTTGGTGGTAATTTCCACATCGAAATGCTGGGATGGTAGTCCGCCGAGCAGGCCAATGATATTGTTCTCCATCATTTGCTGCACTTCCCCAGAGGCCGGGTTGGAGAGTTGGGCTACGGTTTCGGGGCTCATGGCGTGGACGTACTGCATCAAGGAGTTGCCGGACTCAGCATTTCTGACGCCGTTGAAAAGATCAGGAGTTTTACCGGAAGAATTGTTCACAGCGATACCTCATCAGGTTAGGACTAAGCACTATGTCACGTAAAATCAACGGGTTTTGGGCTCAGGTAGGACGCTTGATATACAGCAAGCTGCCGTTGATGCACCAGCGGGTTAGGGGTTAACGCCACCACCAACCGTATCCCTAAGGTAACAGGCGCAACCCTGATGACGGGTGGGTAGAACCGTACCGGCCATGGAGAGGTTCTGCCCCGTTCACCCCTGGTTACCTTGGGTTACACCTTAACCCCCGATACCGGGTTAGGATTCGTTACATTTCCTGACAATGGCGAAAGTTTTACAAATCTATAGAGAAAGCTGCGAGTCAGGCCTAAGTCGTTGACAGGGGTCGGCTTGCCGTAGGTCTGGATTGGCTCTGTCCAGGGGGCTATCTTGGCCGGGGTAACACCCCATGGCAGCCCCTAGGGCCTGGGGCTACCCTGATCCCTAGCCATGGAAACCTAGCTGCCCGCCTGCCCCATATTTCTTTCCCCGTTCTCCACCGGCAGATTCCCCCCACCTTGACGGGCTGTGAGCAGCCAACTGAGCGACTTGTTCTGCTATGGCTGAGATAGCCCCATGGCCAATTATCGCCAGATGTTTGTTTTTGTATCTACTTTCTATAATAAGCATCCCAAAATCTTGTATAGTTTGCTGTTTAGCTTTAAGAGCCAGTTCATTAGAAATAATTTTGTTTTTAGCCTTAATGAGCCTCTGATCTCTCCATTTCGCCTCTGTTTATTTTTCTGCCCCCTTTTCAAGCCCCTGGCTCTGGGCTGATAATCGCAGCAGCCGAAACACCCTGGTCTGCGTTCAGCACAGTGGCGTAGTCCCCAGTTTGTTCTACTGTCCAGTCCCACTCGGGGGTTGACCCTGGGGGCTGGACCCTATCCGCCCTAGTAAACCATCGTCATCCCTATGGAACACCAACCTTTGAAGCTTGCCGTCTACGGAAAAGGGGGCATTGGCAAATCCACCACCAGTTGCAATATCTCTGTGGCGCTGGCGAAACGTGGTCGTCGGGTTTTGCAGATTGGCTGTGACCCTAAGCACGACAGCACCTTTACCCTGACGGGCTTTCTCATTCCCACCATCATTGACACCTTGCAGGAGCGCTCCTTCCACTATGAGGATGTGTGGGCCGAGGATGTGATCTACAAGGGCTATGGCGGTGTGCACTGCGTTGAGGCGGGGGGACCTCCGGCGGGGGCCGGTTGTGGTGGCTATGTGGTGGGGGAAACCGTGAAGCTTTTGAAGGAGCTCAACGCCTTTGATGAGTTTGACGTGATTCTCTTTGATGTCCTCGGTGACGTAGTTTGTGGGGGGTTCGCCGCTCCCCTCAATTATTCTGACTATTGCATGATCGTTACGGATAACGGCTTTGATGCCCTGTTTGCCGCTAATCGGATTGCTGCCTCAGTGCGGGAAAAATCCCGCACCCATCCCCTGCGTTTGGCCGGATTAATTGGCAACCGCACCGCTAAGCGTGACTTGATTGATAAGTACGTGGAGCATGTGCCCATGCCGGTCCTGGAGATTTTGCCCCTGATTGAAGATATCCGGATTTCTCGGGTGAAGGGTAAGACGGTGTTTGAGATGGCGGAAACCGATCCGGGCCTGGAGCCCGTGTGTCAATATTACCTCAACATTGCCGATCAGATTTTGGCCCGACCGGAGGGGGTGGTGCCGCAGGAAACCGCCGATCGCGACCTGTTTAGCCTACTCTCAGATTTTTACCTGAATCCCCCGGCTGGGGCACCCCAGCCCCCCTTAGAGGATTTGGACCTCATGATGGTATGACCCCTGGCGTCCCGATGCCCGATTTCCAGTTCCTCTTTAGACTTTGACGGACTTTTTTCTGGTTTAATCAATCTCTGGATAGACGGTTGGCAAATCCCTCCCTGGGGTTCTGGAAAGAGAATCTGTGAATAGTCAAGAACTGCGGCGATCGCTGAAGCTGAAGTGGTTAACCTACTACGGCCATAACCGCCAGTGGATCGACAAATTGGGCATTTGGGTAAACGCTGGGGGCCAACGCCGCCCCTCCGCCAGCTTTATGCTGGGCACCCTGGCCACCCTGGAACCGGACCTGAGCCGTCTGCTGCCCTTGGTGGTTGACCTGAGCAATAGCCCCGATCGCATCATTGCCGCCCTGGGTTTGAATATCAACCCGGTGGAG
>CAYVMR010000123.1:5583-7185 GCA_964452545.1 uncultured bacterium | reverse complement strand
CTCTCAACACAAGCCTCTATCCTTGGCTTAAAAGTTGGCTGAGGGACGGTTACAACTCATCTAGGCATCGCAGAAGACTTAGATTAAGATAATTAGTAACCAAATAGTAACCCAATTTATACTCTATGGTTGCTACAGTTCCGTCTCCTGTGAGGGCCTTTCCCCTAGCTGCCGTTGTTGATCAAGAGGCGATCAAGATGGCACTGCTGCTAGCAGCAGTGGATCCTACTCTTGGAGGAGTGGTGATCGCAGGACGACGGGGAACCGCCAAGTCGGTTATGGCGCGCGCCCTACACCAGCTCCTTCCCCCTATTGAAGTAGTGGAAGGATCAATTTGTAATGTCGATCCGACCCAGCCCGATCGCTGGGATGATCAAACTCGCCAGCGGTTTGTCTATAGCTCTGGGGATCAACCGCAGGAAATACCCAGCCGCGTTGTTCCAGCCCCCTTTGTCCAAGTGCCACTCGGGGTGACGGAGGATCGGTTATTGGGTGCTGTGGATGTCGCTAAGTCCATCCAATCGGGAGAAAGTGTTTTCCAGCCAGGGCTCCTAGCGGAAGCCAACCGGGGGGTCCTCTACATTGACGAAATTAACCTACTCGATGATCAGATTGCCAATCTTTTGCTGACGGCCCTCACCGATCGCCACAACCAGATTGAGCGGGAGGGGATGAGCTTTCAACACCCCTGCGAACCATTGCTGATCGCCACCTATAACCCCGAGGAAGGTACCCTGCGGGAGCACCTGCTAGACCGAATTGCCATTGCCCTATCCGCTGATGTGGTGCTCAGCCTAGAAGACCGAGTAGCCGTGGTGGATCAGGTAGCCGCCTTTACCAATCAGCCAGAGGAGTTCTTGGCCAGTTATACAGAGGCGACCGACGCCCTGAAAACGCAAATTATCCTGGCTCGGGAATGGTTGAAGGAGGTCACCATCACCCATGACCAAATTCAATACCTGGTCACCGAGGCCCTACGGGGTGGGTTGCAAGGGCACCGTCCAGAGCTATTTGCGGTGCGGGTGGCCAAGGCCCATGCCGCCCTGGAGGGCCGTTCTGTGGTCACCGCCGAAGATCTGCGGGTAGCGGTGGAACTAGTGATTGTGCCCAGATCGCGCCTGCCCCAGGATCTACCCGAAAGCCCACCCCCACCTCCAGCCCCAGACAGCCAGGACAACTCCCAAACTGATCAAGACCTGCAGGACAGTGACGACCCACCGGAACCGGAGCAACCCGAAGACCTTGAAGAGACACCCCCCACCATTCCCGAAGAGTTTGTCTTTGATCCGGAAGGGGTGATTTTAGATCCCTCCTTACTGATCTTTGCCCAAACCATGAGCCGTCAGGGCAAGTCTGGTCGGCAAAGCCTGATTTTTTCCGAGGAACGGGGACGCTACATCAAACCCTTTCTGCCCCAAGGACCGGTGCGACGGATCGCGGTCGATGCCACCCTACGGGCGGCCGCACCTTACCAGAAGGGGCGTCGCCAGCGTCAGCCTGGCCGTCGGGTAATCGTTGAGTCCGGAGATATTCGGGCCAAGCGACTGGCCCGCAAGGCTGGCTCTCTAGTTATTTTTGTGGTTGATGCCTCGGGCTCCATGG
>CAYVMR010000123.1:0-5573 GCA_964452545.1 uncultured bacterium | reverse complement strand
GGGGGCGGTGCTAGAACTGCTCACCGAAGCCTACCAAAATCGGGATCAGGTAGCGCTGATTCCTTTTCGAGGAGAACAGGCGGAGGTGCTCCTGCCCCCCACCCGATCCATCGCCATGGCCCGTCGCCGTTTAGAACGGATGGCCTGCGGGGGTGGCTCACCCCTGGCCCACGGCCTCACCCAGGCGGTACGGGTGGCTAGTAACGCCCAGCAATCTGGAGACATCGGCAATGTGGTGATTGTGGCTATTACCGATGGTCGGGGCAACATTCACCTGGCCCGGTCCCTGGGGGAAACCCTGGAGCCGGAGGAAAAGCCCGATATTAAGCAGGAACTGCTGGATATCGCCTGCCGCATCCGGGCCATGGGCTACCAACTGTTAATCATTGACACCGAGCGCAAGTTTGTCTCCACGGGCTTTGGCAAGGAGTTAGCCCAGGCCGCGGGGGGGCGCTATTACCAACTGCCAAAGGCGACGGATCAAGCGATCGCCGCCATGGCCAGGGGGGCGATCGCTGATTTAAAGCAAAACTAACCCGTCCCCAAGGACTGATAATTCAGCGGCTAATCCGCCTCAGTTTGTTGCAAATATACGGCCAGGGCATCCGCCATCACCTGACTTAAGGAACGGCCCTCCTGATCCGCTGTGGCCTGCAGGGTCATGAATAAATCATGGGAAACACTGAGGCGATGCCGCCCTTCCTTAGTGTGTTTAGGCGTATATTGGGCGGGGTCATAGGTGGCGGCAAACTGGCGTAGGGACTCAAATCCGACCCGACTACAGAAATTCCCAAAGCTTTCTCCACCCTTGCGACCATCTCGGAAGAAAACCAGCAGAGGCTCCAGGGTCGTCTCCATAGCCGCATCGGCCATCCGCTCCAGGTAGGGCCGGGCCAGGCGAGTTTGGTCGGGGGAGCCCCCCAGCCAAACCTGATAGGCCTCCGGAGCACTGCCCACAAGGCCTAACTCCGCCATGTAGGGGCGAGCACAACCATTAGGACAGCCAGTCATGCGCACCACAAAGTGTTCATCCTGCAGGCCTAGGCGGGTCAGCAAGGTGCGCAACCGCTGCAGCACCGTAGGCATGACCCGTTCTGACTCAGTAATGGCCAGGCCACAGAGGGGTAAGGCGGGGCAGGCCATAGCATAGCGCACCAGAGGATCCAAATCGGTTTCCTTTTGGATGCCACAGTCCCTTAAAATGGCCTCGACTCCATCCCTGGCGTCCAGGGGAATATCGTAGAACAGCACACTCTGGTTGGGAGTCACCAACATGGGCAGATTAAACCGCTCCACAATCTGTCGCAGGGCGGTCTTGAGGCGCAGGTCGGGCCTGTCTAACACCCGACCGTTTTCAATGGGGATACCAACAAACCATTGCCCGTCCCCCTGCTCATGCCAGCCCAGATAGTCATAGAAAGTCCATTTAGGGAGTTTCTTAAAGGGCTTGAGGGGCTTACCCAGGTAGGTTTCCACCTGTTGGCGAAACCGCTCCACCCCCCAATCATGGATTAGGTACTTCATGCGAGCATGGCGACGGTTGACGCGATCGCCATAGTCCCGCTGGGTGGCCACAATGGCCTTCATCAGGTCAAAAATATCCTCCTGATCGACATAGCCAATTTCATCGGCCACCCTGGCAAAGGTTTCCTCCTTGTTGTGAGTACGCCCCAGCCCCCCCCCAGCGAGCACATTAAACCCCTTTAGTTTCCCAGCTCGGTCGGTCATCACCACCAAGGTGACATCCTGGGTATAGGCATCAATGGAATTATCACCAGGGACCGTAACAGCACACTTAAACTTACGAGGCATGTAGTGGGTGCCATAGATCGGTTCTTCATTATTGGGAATAGTCGTACCATTACTATTAGGTTGACGGGCCGCCACCACATCGGGGTGTTCTTCGGCGGAGAGAAACTTTTCCCCATCCAGCCAAATTTCGTAGTAGGCCTCAGTTTGGGGCCGTAACAGGTCGGCAATGTAGTTGGCATAGTCCCGCGCCAGCTGATACTCGGGCCGGTTTTTAAACGGAGCTGGGGGCGCCATCACGTTACGGTTCAGGTCTCCACAGGCCCCTAGGGTTGATCCCAGGCTACGGACGATAGCACCAATGGTAGCCTTCAGATTGTGCTTAAGAATGCCGTGCAGCTGGAACCCCTGTCGGGTTGTGGCCCGCAGGGTGTGATTACCATATTGGTCCGACAGCCGATCCAGCGTGAGGTAAAGTTCTGGAGCAATAAAGCCACCGGGATTACGGGTGCGGAGCATCATCTGATACTCCTTTTCCTGCCCCTTAACCCGATGATCCCGGTTATCCTGCTGGTAAGAACCGTGGAATTTCAGAATTTGCACCGCTGTTTCAGAAAAGTGATGAGTGTCCGCTAGCAACTCACTGGCTAAGGGCTCTCGGAGGAAACGGCTATTTTCCTTAATGTCTTCAACCTTGGAGCGCCTGGCATCTCCTCGGTTAGGGCTAGAATAGGCAGGCGGCAGCGGAGTTTGAACCATAACAGCAACAGGGTCTACCATTGCGAGAAAGTAATCCTAACCTCCGACCTGGCCAACTGTGGTGCATCGCCATCCACTGAGAATACCCGGTAAGCCGGTCGGAATTAAGGTGTTTTGGAATTTTACCATTGGATCCAAGCAATTCAAGAATTGTCCATAGAAGTTAATGGAGTGACCCATGGCCGATGCCATTATGTACCAGGGCGATACCTACGTAGTATTGGTGCCAGGAGAGGCTGAGGAGTTTGTCTCCGCTGATCAGCTTTTAGGTCGATTGACGGACTTGTTAAGCGATCGCCAAGATAACCTGCCCCCCGATCTGTGTCGGTTTCCCTCCCCCGTAGACCAGGCCAAACACCTGCGCGATACCACCTGTGAATTTGAACTCCGGCCAGGGGAAACCCTGCAGTGGTACCTGGTACGACTGGAGAAGCCCTAGTTTGCCCCAAACCTTACACCAACTTCAGGCCGCTCAGCCCAACCTTTGCCCTGCCTTTACCCAGACCCAGGAAAAAACGCTTAATGTAGGCCATATTAGACCCATCTCACGGACTGTTTGAACTCTGAATAGGGCCGCAGCTGGGTAACCTACTAGCCCGGACCTTAGTTAGGTAAGCGCCCCCAGCCCCCTCCGAATAATTAGTAAGGGTAGATTGGAGCAGGTCAATGCCGAACCTCGTTGCTCAAGTTAAAATAATACAGGTGTTAATTTCAGGACCCCTTCAGCTTTTGAATCTGCATCCCCTAGAGCCCCTGCGTCGGTGGTTGAGAAACTTAGATGTCACTACCCCCAGCCGCGCCCACCATGTCGCTACCCTGATTCCCGGACAATGCCCCTTTGAACGAGAGATTACCATTGGCGGTCGGTCAATTCTACGCGTTCCCCCCCTTTGCAAACTTAACCCTGTCTACGATGAACTCGTCGCTCTGAGGTTTCGCGCCCTCTGTTACCTGGCAGAGGAATGCGGCGAAGATATCTCGGCCTACATCTAAGGGGTTCATCGAGTACACCCGCACTAACTTGCCTAGATCTAGCGGCTTCTCCTGGTGCCTGAAGGCGGGTTACTAACGGCCCGTCGCCAGCCCCTTAGTCGTGGAGGTTGCCAGGGGGCATCGTGGCGCCAGTCAGCACGGCTTCACTGGTATCCGCTGCTTCTAGATTAGCCCCACAAAGATTAGCTTCACAGAGATTCACATCGGCTAGGTCGGCCCCCCTCAGGTTGGCGTCCGCCAGGTTAGCTTTCCACAGCCTGGCACCGCACATGCGGGCACCGGTCAGATCTGCCGATTGTAAATCGGCCCCAGATAAACAGGTGAGGTGAAGCAGGGCCTCGCTAAGGTTGGCGTTAACCATAGTGGCCCCACTCAAGTCAGCTTCAGTCAAATTAGCCTCCAGCAAACAAGCTTCCTGGAGATTAGCCCCACTCAGAAAGGCCCCAAAGAGATTGGTGTGGGAAAGATTGGCCCCCGCCAGGTTGGCCTCACTGAGATTGGCATTCTGCAGGTGAGCCCGGGCCAGGTTAACCCCTGTCAGCTGGGAACGACTCAGATCGATACCTCCCAAACTGGCTCCTCCGAGGTCTCCATCAGCCAGTTTAATACCCTTAAATTCTCGCTCCCCTAAGGCATATCGGGCTAGTAACTCAGCCGTCGGCAAAGCGTCATCCTGCCTGATAGGTGGTTGTTTACCTGTAGACATGGTCAGCTCCCATTGCTAGATTCCTAGGACTTGAGGTACGGAGAACCCTTTCATCCCTGATCCTAGCCTTAAACGCCAGACCAAATTGATAATTGACACAGAATGCAAGGGTAGTGGGGATCTCCGGGCTCAGACCGGTGGCAGACTGGATAGCCAGACATCCTCCGCCTCCAGTTAATGGGATGCAGTCAGCCGCTATTCCACCGGCATCCTAGGGGGACTTGACGGCAATAGCTGATTTTCATAGTAGGGATGCAACCAGTCCAAGTCCAACTCACCGAGGCTATCAATCACCCAGTCGGCTCGTCGATGCATGATCTGGTAGGGGTAGTGATGGGCAACACCGACCACCGGTATGCCAGCTTGTTTGGCCGCGGTAATGCCAACAAAGGCAGCCTCCACCGCCAGACAATCGCTGGCCTGGAGAGACAGGTCAGGAAACGCCTGGTTCAGCCGTTGCAGGGCTAATAGGTAGCTATCGAGGGCAGGCTGACTGCCCCCTAGGGAGGCCTCGTCACCGCCGATGATCCTATCTACCCCTGGCCAGCCCATCCTATTCAAGACCCACTCCACGGCCTGTTCACCGGTGCCGGACACAATGGCGGTTTTTATCTGGGCCCCTTGGATCCGCTCTATTAGCTCCCCAACCTGGGGATAAAGGGGAAGCTGCTCCAGCCTGGCCAGGGCCTGGCCATAGCGTTGGTGTTGACGCCTGAGTAACTGCTGCTGCTGGGCTGGGGTCAAGACCCGACCCTGTCGTTGCCAGAGGTCGACCAGGCAAGCCAGGTGGGTACGTCCCCGACAGACCTGAACGTAGTCAGACAGGGTAGGGGATAGGTTTTCCTCGAGTAATAACTCCTCAAGACTCTGACGGTGCAGCGCCTCATCCCTAATGATCACCCCGGAGAAATTCAGCAAAACCGCCTTTAACCCCATAGGCTAATCTGGATACCTCTACTACTGGAATTACCCTTTGATTCCAGTAAACCAGATGTCCGTCTTTAGGGGGAGTTGGTCAGCTGATCCGGGACTAAGGGTATTCAGAAAAATAGGGGTACTGCCAGCTATAGCCCGCCTGTTTAAGTTTTTGGTTGGAGAGCCGGGCGTTGTAGCTGCGATCGCTGGGACGGGACGGATCCCAGGAGACAGGATCCAGGCCATGGTGCCGACAAACCCGGTTAATTAACTCACCCACGGGCCAGATCTGATCCTGCACCAGGTTATAAAGGCCCCCCAGCGATCGCGTCTGGGCCAGACTAATCGCCCCCACGATATCCTCACGGTGCACCCAGGTGCTGGGTTCCTGCCCCGTGCCTGGGCGGCTGGTACCCGCCCAGCGGCGGTAGATTTTGACCAGCTCGCGACC
>CAYVMR010000122.1:0-7196 GCA_964452545.1 uncultured bacterium | reverse complement strand
AAGCAAGGCCAGTGCGCCCCCTCCCGCCCCGAACCCACAGCCACGGGCCAGTCGTTCAGGGGTGGATATCGGCCCCCGTGACGTGCCGTCCCGACCCAGTCAACCCGGCTACCGGCGGGGGGTGCCAGCCCAGGTACCGTTGGGGGGGCAGCCCAACTCCATGATCTCTGATGCTGATATTGGTTGGGTTGACTAAATGCATGCCCCTGAGGAGAATGTTTAGTTCACCAGGCCATGTTCTAGGGCAAAGCGCACCAACTCAGTACGGCTATTGGTGCCGGTTTTACTGAAGAGGCGACTGACGTACTTTTCCACATTGCGTACGCTGGTGTCTAGGCGGCTGGCAATTTCCTTGTTCATGAGCCCCTCTGCCACTAGGTCGAGCACACTTTGCTCTCGGGGTGTTAGGTCGATGTGTAGGTCAGAGGCCACTTTGATAATGCCTCCCTTTTGACTCAGCATGGCCTTGATTTCCTCAATCTGGCGAGCCATCACGGCAATGTCAGGAACCTCGCCGGCCTCCGGGACTTGGGCGGCCCGCCGTTCAATTAAGTTGCCCACCACCGCCACTAACTCCTCCGGGTCAAAGGGCTTGGGCAGGTAGGCATCACAACCGGAGTTATAGCCTTGAATCCGGTCCTTAGTCATGCCCCGGGCGGTTAAGAACACCACCGGTAAGCCCTTAAAGCGGACATCTTCCCGGACCTGGGCCAGGAAGGCGTGGCCGTCTACCTGGGGCATCATAATGTCGGAGATTAGCACATCAGGGGTTTCCTGCTGCAGCATATTCCAGCCCTCCTGGGCATTGCTGGCGGTTCTGACGATAAAACCGCTGTCCTCCAGATAGGCTTGCACCGCTTCCCGTAGGCCGGGTTCATCGTCAACCAGTAGAATTTGCCCAGTGTGTTCAGCCATGGCATTGAGTGGAATTCAGGTGGATCATGGATAGCCGTTACCAGCTATTGCCCACTTTAACTCGGAAACCCCAGCAGCGGTCCGATGGCGAGGTAGGAATATCTCGCCATGGTGGGGGGGATAGTGCTATGGCCGTAGCCGCGATTCCCCTGGCGTTCTTGTTAAAGTGAAGGCCTAGGGTCTGTCCTGGGTCGTTAAAATACCGTTACAATCCTGAGGGGTAGTCGGGTTTGTTAGTCTCATGGATTGATTTGCTGGAGAGGGGTGGAGGGCTGAACCCCGGACCCTAAGGTTGATAGTCGTTGCTCATCGTCGGGATGGCTAACTTATGAAGGTGCTGCGCAAACAATCGGGATGGCTGATGGCCGCCCTGCTGGTGGGGGGAGGCGGCGGCTGGTGGGCTCATCAGCTCTGGCAGCGATCCTTGCCATCGTTGGATCGGAGGCCTGTGGAGGTGCAAGCGGCGGCTCAGTTGGTGGAGCCCAACCTCACCGTTGTTCAGCCACCAGTGGCGCCTGCCCTTAACTTTATTGCTGCCGCGGTGGAGCAGGTTGGGCCGGCGGTGGTGCGGATTGATGCGGAGCGATCGATCTCCCGGGTCAGTCCTGACTCCTTCAATAACCCTTTTTTTCGACGCTTCTTTGGGGATCAAGTCCCGCCTGGTTTAGGTCCAGATCGGATTCAGCAGGGCACTGGCTCTGGCTTCATTCTTAACGCCGATGGTCAAATTCTGACCAATGCCCATGTGGTGGATGGGGTTAGGACGGTACGGGTGGCCCTACGGGATGGTCGGAGTTTTACTGGCAAGGTGGTGGGGGTCGACTCGGTAACCGATGTGGCGGTGGTGAAAATTGAGGCCAGTGATCTGCCGGCGGTGCGGCTGGGTAGTACGGAAAATCTGGCTCCAGGGCAGTGGGCGATCGCCATCGGTAACCCCCTGGGCCTTGATAACACCGTCACCGCGGGCATCATCAGTGCCCTGGGGCGGACCAGCAACGAAGTGGGTATTCCTGACAAACGGGTGCAGTTTATTCAAACCGATGCGGCTATCAACCCGGGGAATTCCGGCGGCCCCTTGCTCAACGATCGGGGGGAAGTGATCGGTATGAATACGGCCATTCGGGCCAATGCTCAGGGCTTGGGGTTTGCCATCCCGATTGAAACGGCCAAGCGGATTGCGGATCAACTGTTTGCCACCGGTCAGGTGCAGCATCCCTACCTGGGCATTCAAATGTTGGAGTTAACCCCGGACACCATTGCTGACCTGAACCAGGCAGAGGGCCTGAACCTGCCCCAGGACACCACGGGTGTCCTGATTGTCCAGGTGCTGCCGGGCAGTCCAGCGGAAACGGCTGGGTTAAAGGTGGGTGATGTCATGCAGGTGATCCAGAGTCAGCCTGTCACCACCCCTAGTCAGGTACAGGTCCTGATGGAGTCGATCCAGATCGGATCGGCCTTGGATATTCAGGTATGGCGGGACGGTCAGGCTAAAACCATGACGGTGCGGCCCAGTCCCCTACCGTCAGAGTTACGTTAGCTCTTTCGAACCGCTAGCCGGGGGGCGATGCGGTGGTCTGAGCTGGTTTTACATCACTACCACACCGCCATCCACGGGTTGCGTATGGCTGGCTAGAAACTCCTGGGGCTTACTGTCCGACTCGAGGCGACCATCCACCAGGTTAATTAAACGATGGGCCACATCCAGAATGCGGTTATCGTGGGTGACCATCAAGATGGTGCAGTGCTCCTGCTGGGCTAATCGCTGCATCAGGGTCACCACATCCCGACCGGAGGCCTTGTCCAGGGCGGCGGTGGGTTCGTCCGCTAAAATTAGGCGGGGGTGATTGACCAGGGCCCGGGCAATCGCCACCCGCTGTTTTTGCCCTCCGGAAAGGGCTGCCGGCTTATAATTAGCCCGATCCCCTAACCCCACCTGGGCTAGCATGGCGGCGGCTCGCGGCCGTTTGGCCTTGAGGTTGCCGCTGAGCTCCACCGCCATCTCCACATTTTGAACGGCGGTTAGGGACTCAAACAGGTTGTGGGCTTGAAAAATAAACCCAATTTGCCGCCGCACCTGCACTAGCTGCCGCGGGGTTAACCCGGTAAGCTCCCGGCCCAATACCTGTAGATGGCCGTGGTGTACCGATCGCAGCGCTCCGATCAAGGTCAGCAAGGTGGTTTTGCCAGACCCCGAGGGACCTGTCATAATCACAATTTCCCCCTGGTGCAGGTCCAGGTTGATGTCGTAGAGCACCTGCTTACGCAAGTCACCCTGGCCAAAGAAGTGATTCAAGTGGCGAATCTGGACCGAACAGGCCGGTAGGGGGGCAGGGGGAGTCGGGGAGGAGGCCATGGCCATAGACGGGGGCAAGGTTAGGATTACTGAGACCGATCGCTCGAGTCACGCTAGACCTTAATTTAGTAGAAAAGTTCCCCCTTGAGGACGGTGACCGCTTGACCACTGAGGCGAATCCGATCGCCCTCATCCTCCAGTTTCATTACCCCACCCCGGGGGGAGGCCTGGTAGGCCAGGAAGGTGGTTTTATGCAGGCGATCGCGCCAGTAGGGGCTGAGGCAACAATGGGAGGAGCCCGTAGCTGGATCTTCGTTAATCCCCAGGTTAGGGGCAAAGAAACGGGAGATAAAATCGTAGGGGGCGCTAGCTAGGCTGGTTACCGTTACCCCCGCCACCGGCAGGGCCTTGAGGGCCCTGAAGTTGGGGCTCAACTGCTCTACTAGACTGGCAGATTCAAGCTCCACCAGGTAACCCAGGGAATTTTCCCACACTGCGATCGGCGTCAACCCCAGGGCGGCTTCCAGCCCCGTTGGGGTGGCAATCGGGCGGGAAGGGTTGGTGGGAAAGTTAAGCTCAATCCAGTCCTCCTGACGGCGGGCCGTCAGTACTCCGCTGTGGGTATAAAAGCGAGCCTGGAGGTGATCCGCCAGGTAGCCCTCGCTCCAGAGCACATGGGCCGTGGCCAGGGTGGCATGGCCACAGAGATCCACCTCGGTGGTGGGGGTAAACCAGCGCAGCCGGTAACCATCGGCTTCGGGATAGAAAAAGGCCGTTTCCGACAGATTCATTTCCCTGGCCACCCGTTGCATCCAGTCTTCAGCACAGGGTCCCGGCAGGGGGCAGACCGCTGCCGGGTTACCGCCATAGGCCTGGTCGGTGAAAGCATCGACTTGAATCAGGGGAACCGCCATAGTTGATTTGATCTCCGTAACCACCATATTGTCCTAACCTAGCTTTCCCCCACCTGGGGCAGGGGACGGATACTACGGTAGCAGTCCTGACGAATCCATTCCAGTGCAGATTGAACTTCCAGGGTTTTTTCCCCCAGGGTATGGAGCAGGTGGGATCCCAGTTCTAGGGCCGCTTCAAACTCCGGTTGCACCACCTCCCTGGCCCCCAACTGGGTGAGGACGTCAATCTCCTCGTTACTTTGGGATCGGGCGATGATGTCCAGGTGGGGGGCCCTAACCAGGGCTCGTTGCAGTAACAGCCGGGTACTGGTGGCATCGGGGAGGGTAATGGCCAGGGCCTTTGCACTCTCGAGACGAGTCTTATCCAAGACTAATTCACTGTCCGCATCCCCGTAGATGAAGGGAATTTGCACCAGCGGCGCGTGACGATTACGCAGGCGCTGGACGGCGGTTTCACTATTTTCCACCACCAACACCGGGTAGCCTCGACTGAGCAGAATATTGACCAGGACCTCCCCCACCCGCCCGTAGCCTGCCACGATCACGTGATCCTGAATACCTTCGGGTACCGACAGCAGCTGGGGTTCCTGGGTGGACTTGACGTAGTTCTGGAGCAGGGGCCATTGGTGTAGCCAGTCTAGTACCCGAGGGGCCAGGTTGATCCAGAGCGGGGTTAGCATTAGGGAAATGGCGATGGTGCCGAGCAGCAGGGAATACCGCTGGGGGGAAATGAGCTCCATTTCCAACCCCACCAGGGCCAGAACAACGGAAAATTCACCGATTTGGTTGAGGCCAAAGCTGGTCTTCAGGGCGGTCTTGAGAGAATAGCCGAACCCCAGTACGATCGGCAAAATCACCAGGGCCTTGCCTACCATGATCAGGGTCACTAGTTCTAGAATGTGGTCTAGGTTGCTGAGCAATAGGTTGGGATCGATCAACATGCCAATCGAGGCAAAAAACAGACAGGCAAAGGTATCCCGCAGGGGCAGAATCTTCCCCAGGGCCTGGTCAGCATAGTCAATTTCGGAGATCATCAACCCCGCCACAAAGGCGCCCATGGCGATGGAGAGGCCCAGTTTGGAGGTGACCCAGGCCACGCCTAAACAAAAGGCCACCACCGTCAGCAAAAACAGTTCATTGCTCTCAGTGGCGGCAATGTGCTGCATCAAGCGGGGGACGACCCAACGCCCCAGGGCCAGGGCCCCAGCCAGGAACAGTAGGATTTTCAGGGTGGCCAGGGCCAGCGCTGGCCCCAGGGCATTGGGCTGGTTAAGCACCGGCAAGACCGCCATCATGAGTCCCAGAGCCAGATCCTGGGCAATTAGCAGGGCCAACATCACCTGACCGTGAACGGTGCTGGTTTCCCCCCGATCAGTGAGGGTTTTGAGCACTACCGCGGTGGAGGATAGGGACAGGACCAACCCCAGGAAAACCCCCTGCAGCAGGGAAGTGGCCGATCCCGATAGGAGGGACACGCCACCAACCAACAGGGTGGTGAGGCCAATTTGCAGAAAACTGCCCAGCAGGGCGATCGCTCGCACCCGTTGCAGTTCCCCCAGGGAAAACTCCACCCCCAGGGTAAACAGCAGAAAGGCAATGCCTACCTCTGCCAGGGCCTGGATCTGCTCCACATCGGTTTGCAGACCGAGCCCGTAGGGGCCGATCACCAACCCGGTCACCAGGTAGCCCAACAGGGCCGGTTGTTTCAGGCGATGGGCCAGGTATCCCCCTAGGGCAGACGCCCCCAGGGCCAGGGTCAAGTCGAGAACGAAGTTGGGTTCAGCGGTCATAGGGGGCCATAACTGAGCATGGTGGGCTGGCAAAACCCCCGACACCAGCCTTGTTCAAGGGGTTAAACGGCACCAGGGGAGACCATTACAGGATGTCCCTTGGAGCTGGCAATACTAAGTTTTATTATCACTCCCTTTTCCCTATCCTGGGGAAAAGGGGTGGGGTGAACCCATCGTTGAACTTTAAAGCAGCGAGGCATGCCTAAGGTAAAGAATGGTGTCTTGATCGACATACGGCGGCTGGGTTTGGGTGACAATGGCGCTAATCTAGTTTTGGATTTCCCTTGGTCTGGCCAGTTCAGGGTGTTTCGGCAAACTCACGCTGACCACTGCCACCAAGGAGACTAACGGTATGAAGCTGGCCTATTGGATGTATGCGGGCCCCGCCCACATTGGCACCCTGCGCATCGCCAGTTCCTTTAAGAACGTGCATGCCATCATGCACGCTCCCCTGGGAGACGACTATTTTAATGTTATGCGATCGATGCTGGAGCGTGAGCGGGACTTTACCCCGGTCACTGCCAGCATTGTGGATCGCACCGTCCTGGCCCGAGGCTCCCAGGAAAAGGTGGTGGACAACATTGTTCGTAAGGACCAGGAGGAGCACCCGGACCTAATCGTGCTCACCCCCACCTGCACGTCTAGCATTCTCCAGGAGGACCTGCAAAACTTTGTTCAGCGGGCTAGCCTCAGCGCCAGGGGGGATGTGCTGCTGGCGGACGTCAACCATTATCGGGTGAATGAGCTGCAGGCCGCCGATCGCACCCTGCAGCAAATCGTCCAGTTCTACATTGAAAAGGCCCGCAAACAGGGTACCTTACCCCAGGAGAGAACGCCCCAGCCCTCGGTGAATATCCTGGGTCTCACCACCCTGGGCTTCCACAACAACCACGATGCCCGGGAACTGCGGACCTTGATGGCCCAGTTGGGGATTACTGTTAACCTGGTCATGCCGGAGGGGGCCAGGGTAGATCAGATTCAGGAGATGGGGCAGGCTTGGTTTAACCTGGTTCCCTACCGGGAAGTGGGGTTAATGACCGCCCAATACCTGGAGGCCGAACTGGGCATGCCCTACGTGGACATCACCCCCATGGGGATCGTGGAAACCGCCCGCTGTATTCGCGCCATCCAAGCCCTGTTGCAGCAGCAGGGGGCAACGGTGGACTACGAACCCCTGATCGACGAGCAAACTCGGTTTGTCTCCCAGGCGGCCTGGTTTTCCCGCTCCATTGACTGTCAGAATTTGACCGGTAAACGGGCGGTGGTGTTTGGTGATACTACCCA
>CAYVMR010000121.1:0-7253 GCA_964452545.1 uncultured bacterium | reverse complement strand
GCTACTAGAGCTGGTGAGTGGCCATGGTCCCCTCCATTTCGTTGGCATCCTATAGCTATAACTATAGGGTGTCATTCCGGTTAGGATACAGCGGCCATGGTATTTCCTTCCCGTAAACTGAAGTCCAGAGCTTTACTCGATGTCCTGCGCCAAATGGCTACAGCCATATGACTGACATTCCACAGGTTGACAGGGGATAAGCACCTAGGCCAAAGGGTAGTCCTTTCAGCGATAGCCCCCTCCCCTGCAAATCGAGAATTTAGACCATTTAGGCTTAGTCACCAACATGATTGACCAATTGGGCTTGGTCGAATAAATCCCTGCACCCTTACCTCTGACCCAGCTCGAGTTACGGCAAAGCCGTTGACAAACCAATACCTTCGTAATTCTGGATATCGGTTTTACTCAATAGACGACGACCGTCTATCACCAGTGGTGACTGGTTTAGGCTTTGCAGTAGTTCAGGCAGGACTTTAAAGTCTTCCCACCGCGTCAAGAGCAATATGACATCCACATCTTGAACTGTTTCCGCCAGCGTCGAGCAGTATTGAATAGGCTGATTTTCAAACAGTTTCTGAGCCTCATGCATGGCCACTGGATCAAAAGCTTTAACCTTTGCTGAACCAGTCAAAAGTTCATGCAGAATAGGGATGGCAGGTGATTCACGCATATCGTCTGTGCCAGGTTTAAAGGCTAGACCTAACACAGCTACCCGCACCGCATTTGGACTTGGAAAGTGTTTGTAGAACCGTTCCATAACCTGCTTGTACTGCAGAGCATTGACGTTAATCACCGCATTTAGCAGCTGCATAGATAGGCCTTTTTTGGCTCCGTAAGCGTTAAGCGCTTTAACATCCTTCGGGAAGCAACTACCACCGAATCCACAACCGGCTTGGATATAGGTCGTAAAAGTGGGAACAATGCGTTCGCCAGTGGGGAGAATTGGTGTCAGTCGTTTATCCAAGTGTACCCCTCGCATCACCTCAACCACGTCTACTCCCTCTACGGCTGCAGAGAGGTTACCAATTTCATTGGCAAAGGAAATCATGGTTGCTAGTAGTGAATTGGCAGTATATTTAATCATTTCTGCCGTTTTACAGTTGGTTTCCAGCTGGTCGACGCCTTCGAATACCCCATAGAGCTCCCGTAAAACACTTAAGCTTTGCTCATCAATGCCCCCGATTACAATGCGATCAGGGCACATGAAGTCTGGAATAGCCTCCCCTTCCTTCAAAAACTCGGGATTCATACCCACGCCAAAATCAACACCAGCCTTTTTGCCGGAAGCCTCTTCGAGAATAGAAAGTACCACCTCGTCGGTGGTTCCTGGAACCACCGTGCTTTTAACCACTACTACGTGGTAGTCAGTCTTATCCTTCAAAATCTCACCGATTTGGCGAGCTACCGTTTTAATAAAGGTCAGATCAATTTCATCACCCTTAAAGGGAGTACCCACGGCGATTAAGGAGATAGCTGAGTCCATCACTGCGGACCGTAAGTCAGTGGTAGCGGTTAACCGGATACCCACATTAGCCTTCAGCATATCCTCAAGACCCGCCTCATAGATGGGCGGAATCCCCTGGTTAATTTGATCTACCTTATTCGGATCAATGTCCACACAGATGACATGGTGTCCTTTCTCCGCTAAGCAGGTACCAGAAACCAGACCAACATAACCGGTTCCAACAACAGAAACTTTCATCTATGCATCCTCCGCCTCACGATTTCCGGAATACCAAATCAACGCTCGTTTAAGTCCTTCGTCGACAGAAATACTGGGGTCATAGCCTAAATGCTGACGAGCCTTAGCAATGACAGGACAGCGTCGGTTTGGATTGTCTACCAGATAATCTTGATCACTGCTGGTTTGCCGGACTACTCTGCCAGTGTAATTAAAGAGGTCTCGGGCCAAACTGACCACCCGCTCAGCCAAGTTGGCCATAGAAATTTCTGGAGTTTCAACACCAATGTTATAGGCTTCACCAGCATGCCCCCTAATCAAGATTTTGTAGTAACCAACGATCGCGTCAGCAATGTAACAAAACGTGCGTGTTGGAGAGCCGTCAGAAAGTAGGATAATATCTCGGCCATCAAAAATATCTCGGGCAAAATCAGGTAGAACTCGCCGATCTGTAATTTTTAATCCTGGTCCATAGTTATTAAATGGACGAGCAGCTTTAATCGGTAATCCATATTGATGGGCGAAATTAACGCAGAGAGTTTCCCCGTAGCGCTTTGACTCGTCATAGCAGGCCCTGGGTCCTGTACAAGATACGTTACCTCGGTAAGTTTCAGGGGTAGGAATGTTTTCTGGAGAGGGATCCCCGTAGATTTCACTGGTTGAGTAAAATAGGAAGCCTTCTACTGGATTGCCCCTATCTCTTTGTTTCAAACAATACTCCAGCAGATACCTCAACCCGTTGACATTAGCATCCATGGTTTCGATAGGATACTTGCGATAAAAAGTAGGTGAGGCAATGGAAGCCGCATGGATAATAAAATGAAAATCCAGAATATCGCTAGGTAATGGATTAGTAATGTCGTGCTTAACCAAGACCAGGTTGGGGTTGCCAGATAAATTAGTCAACCAATCAGGAATCCCTCTAATGTAATTGTCATAGACTGTGATATGAATTGGGGCTGCCGTTGGGTTAATCTGATTCCAATGAAGTACTGATTGGACAAGGTAATACCCTAGGAAGCCTGCGCCTCCAGTAATGAGTAGGTTTTTCCCAGACAGGATAGAGAACTCCTCAGTCAGATTTTTGCAGATATACGCTAGATCCGACTTAACAACATCTTCAGCTGTATCCATTTGCACTGAACTAGGGGCTTGAACCATATTCTTTTCCTTAGATTTCTAGATAAACCAAATAATCAGGCTAAATAGAACAGCCTTCCGCCAGCGACGAATTTATGCGCACACAGAAGCTGCTTCAGAACTAGCAAAATAGAGATTTTGCTCAGCCCTGAGGCGATGGGCAATGCGATCGTCGGGCAATTCAACATCGTCGTAGGTTAACACCTGATCTTTGGCAACAGGTCGCTTTAACCTACACCCTTCTGCCAGACCCATTGGGAGTAAGTTATCACGGTTTACAATATCGGCATTTTCGCACTGACCATAGGTATGGTACCCACCTAGCCCGTCTAAGGTTTCCCCAGATTGGAGATCAACTTTAGCCGTGGTGATCACATCGACCACAGGACCAGCCAGGGGAGCAATAATCACATCTTTGAACAAGGCTACTCGAGCTACCGATAGAGGTACCTCAAAAACAGTCAGATGGTAGGGCACATAGAAACTATAAAGAGGGCCTTCGCCTAACTTACCATAGTTGAGATAATGGGCCTGGGTAGGTTCATTACAAGTAGCGTAGACAAAAACACCAGGACTAGGTTTAGGACCTACCACATAATCCACAATGCCTCCTAGAGTCTTCAGATGATCGAGGTCGTAACGATCAACCATGTCATCCACATGACCGTCATAGTGATAACCCAACATACCTCGCTGGGCTACTTTCATGCCAGTAGCGTTAGCAACAATAGCCTGTTCAAAGGAGATCTTGGTACCGTCAGCAAAGCTAGTAACCATGTGGGCTGTTTGCCCCCACTGTTTAGCAAACCCTGCCTGGGTGGTTGGGTTCCTGTACCGATCCTGAAGGCCCTTAATATTCCCACACAGCAGCGGATTGAGGCCTATGCTTTTAACAAACCGATAAAGGTTGAGTTGCACACCGGGCTGATCGCCGTCGCATCCGGTCAAGATAACCCCAGCTCGATCCGCGTATACCTTTAAAATAGGGCCAACAGTAGCATCCAATTCTGCGTTCATCAACACCATATGCTTATGATGCTTAATAGCCTGCAAGGTTACTTGAGCACCATATTCAACATGCCCGGTCGCCTCAATCAGCACATCAATATTCTCTGATTGACAAAGCAGAGTCGGATCATCAGTTACTGCATAACCCCCTTGGGCAATGACATCTTCTAATTCCCCAACAGTACTAACCTGACAAACGTTTTCGACACCCACTTTTGAATAGGCCTCAATCGCCATGCTAACTGTACGGTTAGCGATAGCCACTAATTTCATGCCCGGGGTGTAGTTAACAATTTGATTCACCACACCACGGCCCATAAAGCCAGCCCCAAACATGCCGACACGAATGGGCTGACCAGACTCTTGACGAGCTTTAAGGGCAGTGTCAACAATAATCATTAAAATACCTCTTTTCTAACTAATTAAGGGACGGCAAAAAAGGCCATTCAATGTCTTTAGAGGAAATCCTTGTTACCGATAAAGGCCAAGAAATATTCAAGGTAGGATCATCGTAACGTAGCCCTCGTTCACAGCCAGGTGCGTAGCACTCACTCACCATATAGAAAGCTTCGGAACCATCACTTAACGCCTGATAGCCATGGGCAAACATTTCGGGCACATAAAGACCTAACCGGTTATCAGCAGACAACTCAACACCAATATGCTGCAGATAGGTGAGTGAATCGGGCCTCATATCAACAATGACATGATAGTTGGCTCCGTGTATACACCGAAATAACTTAGCTTCAGCCGCAGGAGAAACTTGATAGTGTAGTCCTCTCAGAGTCCCCTTAAGATAATTAGCTGCAAGATTGCATTGTATCCCAACAGGCTTTAGCCCATGCCTTAGAAACTCTTGTGAACAAAAAGCTCTAGAAAAGAAACCCCGATCATCTTCGCGCTTTTCAAGACTAAGCAGAAAGGCTCCAGACAGACGAGTTTCTTCAAAAATCATAGAAACACTCCAAAAAATTAGATTAAAGTTGATCAGATCGAAGCATTATTAAGTTTAGCCTTTTGGCCTTTTACTATCTAAATCCGGGAGAGCAATTAACGAAAGACAAACACATCAGAGAAATCAAAACAGTCCCCATCAATAAAACAATCAAGAGACTTACTGCTGATATTTACCAAACTTTCCAAGGAGCGTTACCGGATTCCCATAACTTCTCTAGGTGGTTTTTATCGCGCAAAGTATCCATGGGTTGCCAGAACCCATCATGTCGGAAAGCAGATAGTTGGCCCATTTCAGCTAGCTTCGCCAAAGGCTCATGCTCCCACATCACGGTGTCATCTGCGATAAAATCAATAACTTGCGGATCTAGAACAAAGTAACCTCCGTTGACATAGGCCCCATCACTATCGGCCTTTTCTGCAAATGTTTGAATAGTAGATTGTCCTTCCTGAAGCAAAATAGCTCCAAAGCGACCAGGGGGTTTGACCGCTGTCAGGGTAGCCAAGGTATTGTGTTCCTTATGAAACTTAACCAATTCAGTAATGTTAACGTCAATGACCCCATCACCATAGGTAAAACAAAAGGTTTCTGTACCAATGTACTCTCGAACCCGTTTAAGCCGTCCACCAGTCATGGTGCTTTCCCCAGTATCAATTAAGGTCACCTTCCAGGGTTCGGCATTACCGTTGTGAACATTCATCTGATTATATCGGAGGTCAAAGGTGACATCTGACATATGCAGAAAGTAGTTAGCAAAGTATTCTTTAATAACGTAGCCTTTGTAGCCACAGCATATAATGAAATCATTGATTCCATGGGAAGAGTAAATCTTCATAATATGCCAGAGAATTGGTCGTCCCCCTACTTCAACCATGGGCTTAGGCCTAACACTGGTTTCTTCGGCTAATCGGGTTCCTAATCCCCCTGCCAGAATAACTGCCTTCATAAAAGTTTCAAAAATAAATAGCAGATAGGCAACAAAAAGATGGTTTAAAATATTGACTTAAGTTTTACCCTATTTAATTAGTCAAAAATTAAGGCGTATATACTCAATAAAACCATCAAATCAAAGGAAAGCAACTGTCGTCAAGCTGTTCAGCAAAGCTCAAGGAACATGAAGTCAAAATACCAGAGAAACAATCATGACTATGAATAATAGATTAGATTTCGATGCAATCACAGCTTGATTGAGGTCAGAATCAAACATCTTTTCATAGGAGTAAATTACAACACTTATCTAGCATTGATTTGATTTATAGGTGGTAAATTAAGCATCCTAATGAAAGCCATCAACGGTCAAGGCAGTCGCAGGAGCTATTTCCCTCTACTCTAAAGTTAGAAATTATTTGTGAGAACCTCCATACACTAACCTGAGTCATCCGTTATCAATATCAAAGTAATTTTGACATGATAAGCGCATAAATTGCAATTTCTTTGTATGAAAAGTCGATAAAGTAGGCAATGCCACCGTACAAGGGGTTTTGATGTCTGGTATCAGCGGGTGGTATAACTCTGGCCAGACTGTTTACGATGGAGTCGAGTAGTCAATTTGATATCCCAGACGCTTGACAAGCTTGTCTGCCGATCGCTCTAGTCCCAACTCAGACCTCAGGGGAAGGTGGGTACCGGTAAAAGGGGGTGTTTCGTAAGCGCCACCAGCCGTTGAAGGCATAGAGCCAGACCATGACGACGGCCCAATGGATAAAAGTGACTAGCCATAGGGACCCGGTAATCCAGTAGATGCCAATCAAAACCAGGGATAACCAGCCCATTAAGACAATAAAGCGGCGATCGCAAAAGGTAGCCCGGGCTTGACGGTAAAAGGTTCTACCTAGTATTAGGTGATAGGCAATCCCTGCCCCAAGGCTAATGATCGCCCAAAATAGCCACCAGGGCCCGGGCACCCCCTCTACCGGATGGGGCAGTAACATGACCCGAAATAGGGTTTCCTCCAAAAGGGCCGGAATAAACCATAACCGCATACTATTCAGCAACAACCGCAGGGGGTTATCGATCGCATTACGCCTGATTAAAAAGCCATTCCCCAGGCCGTAGGCGAGGGCTAGCCAGCCGTAAAAGGCCAGAGCGGCCAGGGCTAACCCCACCATGGGCCAGGTGGGCCAAACCGCAAAGGCATCGGCAAACCGCTGGATCACCCGCCCGACCACGGGAATACCCCCCATCAGGGTGGTGGGGGGAATGGGTTCAATACTGGGATCATCTCCCCCCACCATGTTGGTGCGCAGAAACCAGAGCTGGGCGTCGTTGAGCAGAAAAATGCGGCTCACCTGATCCTGACCCCAGCGGGGCATCATACTATGCCAGCTCAGGGCCCCACTCAATAACCCCTGATTACGGATGAAGTTTCCCTCGGGAACAACCCCCGACAGGGCCGCCGCATTATTTTGCCAGTCGGGACGAATCACCCCATAGGGGGTCAGCATAGCCTCCAGATCCCTGGCCAGGTTG
>CAYVMR010000120.1:4375-7268 GCA_964452545.1 uncultured bacterium | reverse complement strand
TTACCTCAATGGTCAGTTCTCATCCTGAGATTTGCAAGACTGGGATGCACCCCTACTTACTGCGTAGGGCTTTGGATCTTAGAGTGAGCTTGGTCCGAGGCTTTAGAGTTCCAGGAGGTTAAAGCAAGCCCCTCAACCTAGAGTGGCCTGGGTTTAAAAGCTATAGCAGGTGATGAATTCACCACCTGCTACAGGAAGAATATTGAACCAACCTAACCAATTCGCAACAGTTCCACATCAAACAGCAGGGTGGCATTGGCGGGAATCACCCCGCCAGCCCCTCGACTGCCGTACCCCAGATCGGGGGGAATGACCAGCTGGCGTCGACCGCCGACGCGCATGGTACCGACCCCCTCGTCCCAGCCCTTAATCACCTGGCCCACCCCAATCTGAAAGGTAAAGGGGCGGCCGCGATCGCGGGAGCTATCAAACTGAGTGCCATCCTCCAGGGTGCCGGTGTAATGCACCGTCACCCGCTGACCCGACTTAGGCATGGCGCCGGTGCCCTCCACTAGGTCAGTATATTGAAGGCCGGAGGCGGTGGTGATCGGCGCCCCGGCCGGAACCGCAGAGGCGGGTTCAGCCAGCAAATCTGCGGCCGTTCCGGGAGACTCTACGGCCGCACTAGCCAGACTGATGGGCGTCACCGTGGTGCTCACCTCCTCCGTCTCCGCCAAATTAACCGCCGTGGCTGCGGCCTGGGAACCCGTAAACTGGGCCACTAGCAGGACTAAACAACAGGTCACCAGCACCACCAAACTAATCAAAATTTCTTGCACGCCCCTTCTCCCAAATGCTTTACCAAAGTTCATTCATAGTCATAGTATAACTTTGGCCAGAACCCTTAGCACAGAGCGGATCAGGTAAAGTCAACCCGGGACAGACAAGACAAAATCCCCCTACTTTAGCCCCCCTGACTAGCCCTGCAGGTGGCACAATAGCAAGGGCTCTATCGCTGTAGCCACCTGTGGGGGGCGGAGGCGCGTCAGAAAGCCCACCCAGTATTGGCTTTGACCAATCAACCCTGTCCTAAGCTTGTAGCTAACACTATCCTTTCGAGCCCTTACCACCATGACCCAGGCCATCACCCTAAACCTCTCGGAGGGATCGGTGCGGTTCAACTTCTCCGCCGCCGCCGCCCAGGATCTCCAGACCGCCCTCACCCATCTGCGCAGTCAATGGCAGGGGCCGGCCACCACCGGCCAACGACAATCCCTGGAGTACCAGCACACCGGCGATGTGTTTCTAGAGATTTTTTGTAACCCCAACATCTGGCCCAATGCCTTCGCCGCCAAGGCCCTGATTACCCTGCGGGACGATCGCATCCGGCTCACCACCGAAGCTAGCCTCTCCCAGCTCCAGGAAGACCTCAGCCAGTACCTGGGATAAGGCCTCCGGCTAGGGGCAATGACACCCTACCGGTGAACCTGGGATCGGCGGCTAGAGGGCCAGGAGCCAAAACTACAGCTGGAAATTGACAATCCGGGCAAAGCCCTCGGGCTCTAAACTAGCCCCACCCACCAGGGCACCGTCAATCTCCGATTCGGCCATTAGTTCATCCACATTGGCGGGCTTAACGGACCCACCGTACTGAATGGTGACCTCGGGATTTTTCAGCAGCCCACGGATGACCCCAATCACCCGATTAGCCTCCGCCGCCTCGCAGGTATCCCCGGTGCCGATCGCCCAAATGGGCTCATAGGCAATCACCAGGTTAGTTTGATCCACCCCCGCCAAGCCCTTTTCAATCTGATGGGTAATCACCGTTTCAGTCTCTCCAGCATCGCGCTGTTGTTTGGTTTCCCCCACGCAGAGAATAGGCGTCAAGCCGCACCGCTGGGCCTGTAGCAAGCGCAGGTTAACGGTCTGATCGGTGTCACCAAAGTACTGACGGCGTTCACTGTGACCCACAATCACATAGCACACCCCCAACTCCCGCAGCATCCCCCCCGATATTTCGCCGGTGTAGGCCCCCTCTGATTCCCAGTGAATATTCTGGGCCCCCACCTTCACCCGGGCCCCGTGCAGCCCTTGAGAAAGGGCACTCAGGTCGGTGAACGGCACACAGAGAACCACCTCCCGATCCTGGGGGGTGTCCTTCAAATGAGCCAGGAAGTGATTCAAGAACTCCAGGGTTTCACCCTGGGTTTTATACATTTTCCAGTTGCCAGCAATAATAATCTTGCGCACGGTGCTTTAGGGCCAATGATGGTTTATATACTGAGTTGCATCCTATCTAAGAAAGGCACCCCGAATCAAATCCTTCTATGATCATGGCTGCTATGGGTTGACCACTCAGCGCTGGAGCCCTATTTTTTACTCAACGCCACCATCCGCCGGGTTTCCATGGCATCAGCTGGGCCCATTCCGCCACCGTGGGTGAGCCACTCAGCCGGGCCCAGCCGGTTGGCGAAGAGATTGGTGGTGACCACTGGCAAGATTAGGTTAAGTTGGGGGCATCATGGGGACCGACCCAATTCCCCTGGCTATACTAGAGATAGCGAGGGCAAAGTCATCCCAGGCTAACCGTGGAACAACTGGATTTTGTTACCCTGATTCAGCAAGAACTCCCCAGGCTAATGGCTCAAGATCCCCTGGTGAGGGATTTCATTTTGCGCACCGTTTCTGAGTACTACGCCAGCAAGCCAGAGACGGAGAGTAAGTTTGACAGGGTGCTAGGGGAACTACAACGGGATCGGGAGGCACAAGCCCGGAAGTGGGAGGAGCAAAACCACAAGTGGGATGAGCAAAGCCGCAGGTGGGAGGAGCAAAACCGCAGGTGGGAGGAGCAAAACCACAAGTGGGATGAGCAAAGCCGCAGGTGGGATGAACAAAGCCGCAGGTGGGATGAGCAAAACCACAAGTGGGATGAGCAAAGCCGCAGGTGGGATGA
>CAYVMR010000120.1:0-4275 GCA_964452545.1 uncultured bacterium | reverse complement strand
CAAAGCCGCAGGTGGGATGAGCAAAACCGCAAGTGGGATGAGCAGTTGGCTGAAATTCGCCGTCTCGACAAACGTTTTGATAGCACCATTGGAGCCCTGGGCTCTCGCTGGGGTTTAGCCTCGGAAGCCAGTTTTCGCAATGCCCTGCAGGGCATTTTAGGGGAGTCCTTTGGAGTACAGGTGCTCAATCTGAATCTCTACGACCACCAGGGAGAAGTCTTTGGGGCACCTGATCAGGTGGAACTTGACATTATCATCAAGAATGGTGTCACCATCGCCTGTGAAATCAAGTCATCCATCGATAAGGCCGGCATGTATAGCTTTGGCCGTAAGGTAGACTTCTATGCCAGGCACGAAAATCGAGAAATTACTCGCAAAATTGTGATCTCTCCCATGGTGGATAGCCGGGCCTTACCGGTGGCTGAAGCGCTGGGGATTGAGATCTATAGCTATGCCGATGCTGTAGAAGGGCTCTAGATCAACACCACCGCCGGTAGTCGCTACCGGTAAGGGCATGGAGGCGACCCAGAAAGTTTCCCAGGATTAGCGTTGAACGATCAACCCTGACCTAGATGTGTTAGCGAGAGTGGGGGTTTACCATTGTCGGCGATAGTGATGTTCGACGTAGCGCTTTAACTGTTGGGTCATGCGCCGCATCCCCTGTTTTTCATCCTGACGTACCAGGGGCCATACCAGCTGGGCCAGTAAGCCCGATAAACGTTCCTGATGGGTGTACCGGGTGCGGTTGGCCCCCACCTCTTCCAGGTCAAACAGATGTTCGCTACGAAACCCCGGGGCCCTGGCCATCCAAGCCAGGCAGTGGTTGGGTTGGAGAACTAAAACCCGGGCTTGAAACTCCGTTCCCGCCTCCCCCTCTCGACGGCGCAGGGTCAGGGTAATGGTTTTACCCTGACCCATGGGTAGGGCGGGGTCACCGTCATAGAGAAAGGTATTCCAGCGGTGCCATTCTTCTTTTCTGACCAGGGCATCCCAAACGGCAAAGCGGGGGGCCTCAATGGTGGTTTCGCTGTGAACGCTGGGCATAGAAACCGTACACCAAGAACAATTGGTTGGTCCATTTTCCCCCAGAGTACTATAGTCTTCAGTGCTTCTCTACAGACTTGCTTCCTCTGTAAGAGTGTCATTCGCAAAGGGTTTACCATGGCCAATCTGACTCCCAACTCCAGTTTTAGTTTTAGTCTGCGCCTGAAAATTCCGAATCGAGCTGGGATGTTAGCCCAGGTCACCCAGGCGATCGCCCAAGCTGGAGGTAACCTGGGGGACTTTGCCCTGATTAGTCGCAATCGCCAGGAGTTGATTCGCCTGGTGAATGTCGATGCCTCTAGCGCCGATCACATCCAAGCGATTGTCAACGCGGTGGCGGCGGTACGGGATGTGGAGATCCTGGAAATTCGCGATCGCACCTTCCAGATCCATGCCGGCGGCAAGATCAGGGTGGAAAGCAAGCTTGCCCTCAATAACCAGGATGACCTGGCTATGGCCTATACCCCCGGCGTGGGGCGCATTTGCCTGGAAATTGCCGAACACCCCGACCGAGTCTTTGACCTCACCATCAAGGGCAACACCGTGGCCATCGTCACCGATGGCAGTGCCGTCCTGGGGCTAGGCAACCTGGGCCCCGCCGCCGCCCTGCCGGTGATGGAGGGCAAAGCCTTGCTATTTAAGAAATTTGCGGATCTAGACGCCTTCCCCATCTGTTTAGACACCCAGGATAGCGACGCCATCGTCACTGCGGTGAAGCAACTAGCACCGGTGTTCGGCGCTGTCAACCTGGAGGATATCAGTGCGCCCCGCTGTTTTGAAATTGAAGCCAGGCTGCGGCAGGAACTGGATATTCCGGTGTTCCACGATGACCAACATGGCACCGCGATTGTTACCCTGGCGGCCCTGGCAAATGCTCTGAAACTGGTGCATAAATCCCTACCCCAGGTGAAAATCGTGATTAACGGCTCCGGGGCGGCCGGCATTGCGATCGCCAAGCTATTGCAAAAAGCCGGGGCCAGCCACCTGATAATGTGCGACTCCAAGGGCATTCTCTCCACCAGCCGGAGCGACCTCAACCCCCAAAAGCAAGCCCTGGCGGTGGAGCAGTCTGGCTCCCTGGCGGAGGCCATGGTAGAGGCCGATGTGTTTCTGGGGGTGAGCGCCCCGGGAGTTGTGTCGGTGGACATGGTGCGGTCCATGGCGATCGACCCGATTGTGTTCGCCATGGCGAACCCCATCCCTGAAATTCAACCGGAGCTAGTGAAGGACCAGGTGGCGGTGATGGCCACCGGTCGCAGTGATTACCCCAACCAGATCAATAATGTTCTCGCCTTCCCAGGGGTACTGAGGGGGGCGCTTGACTGCCGCGCCCAGGCGATCACCCCCGCCATGTATATGCAGGCGGCCTTTGCCATCGCCGCCCTGGTCAGCCCCCAGGAACTGAACCACGAGCACATCGTCCCTTCCGTATTTGATACCCGGGTGGCCCCAGCGGTGGCCTCCGCTGTCAAACACGCCGCTCGAGTAGATGGGGTAGCCCGCAAGTAATTTCCCCGCCCCAACCAGCTTAGGCCGCCCAGGGCTCGCATAGGTCCTGGGCCAAGCCCTGTTCATAGACCTGCACGTCCTGAATCGCCTGGGTGACCACCTGCCGGATCGATTGCCCCGACTGTACCTGCCCTTGCCAACGCTGGGCTTCGTTGCCCTCCCGGAGAATTTTCTGCAGGGGGCTGAGGAAGCAACTAATGCCGTTGGCCTTGGCGATGGGCCAGACCTCTTTGTAGAGCGACCCAATCCAGTCGCGGGCGATGATCGATCGACCATCTTGCCAGTGGCGCAATTCGGCCGTCAGGCTATGGCGGGCGGCGGCCTGCTCATTGGCGTCGCTGAGGGTCACCAGTTCCCGATTGCGGGTGGCGGCGGGCAACTGGCTGGCCACTAGGGGATCGAGGGACGGAGTTTGCAGCAGTTGGATCAATCGAGCTTCCAGCAGGGCCGTTACCGCCAGCAGCCCCACCGGATCGCTAATCAGATCACAAATCCGTAGTTCTAGTCGGTTTAAGTTGTAGGGCCGGCGATCGCCGTTGGGTCGCACCGCCGACCACAGGTGACGGACATTCTGCATGGTACCCGCCGCCAGTTGAGCCTCCATCCAGTCAATATGGTGCTGATGACTTTCAAACAGAGGCACCAGGGCGGGGGTTTTGGGAAACACCTGCCAGCGGCTAGAGTGGGACCCGGTCACCTGACCATTCAAAAAGGGGGAGGAGGCCGTCAGGGCCAGGTAGAGAGGGGCCTCCACCCGCACCAGACGACAGGCCCGCATCAGCAGCTCAGGATCGGCAATACCGATGTTGATGTGCACGCTGGCGGTCACCACCGTGGTGCCATAGGTTTGTTCGATATAGCTGTGATAGGGGTTACCCGGATCGGAGCGAAAAAACCGATCGGTGGGGCCTAGGGCCAGGGTGCTGCCGGGAATCAGGGTATAGTTGCCCAGGGTCTTGAGGTAGCGGCGTAATTCATGACGAGGGCGGACCAGCTCACACAGGAGTTTTTCATATTGGCATAGGGGCGGGGTGGTGTACTCCACGTTGCGACTATCAGGCTCCCGTACAAAGCCATTTAGGTCCGCCACAATGCGATCGGAGAGACCCACAATATCACCCTCGGGCGTACCAGTGTAAATCTCGACTTCAAACCCCTTCGATAACAACACGGCGCCCCCCCATGACAGCAACGGCCTGTGACTCTTCTTCCCATCCTATCGGCTGAGGGTCATCCAGGAGGGGAAGCACAGTCTAGACTTTTCAGGAAAATTGGCCGACCAGCCGCAAAGGCCCGGGCGATGGTGTCACAGCGCTCATTGCCCGGGTCACCACTATGCCCCCGCACATAGATCCAGCGCAGGGGCCGTTCCAGGGTTTGGTTCAGGTCAAGGGTTAGGGTATCCAGCACCTCCCAGAGGTCACGGTTAAGCACCGGTTTTTTGGCCGAGTTAACCCAGCCTCGACGCTTCCATCCGGCGATCCACTGGGTAATGCCCTTCAACACATACTCACTGTCGGTGTAAACCGTCACCCCATCGCGCTGACCCCGATCGCGCAGCCAGGTGAGCCCTGCGATCGCCGCCTGCATCTCCATGCGATTATTAGTGGTCTGGGCCGCCCTACCCCCCAACTCATGGGCATCACCCTCCAGGCTGTAAAGCACGGTGCCCCATCCCCCCGGTCCAGGGTTACCAGAACAGGCGCCGTCGGTGTAGATGCG
>CAYVMR010000119.1:0-7313 GCA_964452545.1 uncultured bacterium | reverse complement strand
AGGCGGCGGTGGAGGAGGGCATCGTGCCCGGCGGTGGCACCACCCTGGCCCACCTGGTGCCTGACCTGCTGGCCTGGGTAGAGGGCAACCTCACCGCTGAGGAGCATACCGGCGCCACCATCGTGGCCCGGGCCCTGGCCGCTCCCCTGATGCGGATCGCTGAAAACGCCGGACAAAACGGGGCGGTGATCGCCGAACGGGTGAAGGAAACCCCCTTCAATGTGGGCTACAACGCTGCCACCGGCGAGTTTGTCGACATGTTTGAAGCGGGTATTGTGGACCCCGCCAAGGTGACCCGCTCCGGCCTACAAAATGCGGCCTCCATCGCCGGCATGGTGCTCACCACTGAGTGCATTGTGGTCGACAAGCCCGAACCCAAGGAAGGTGCCCCCGCCGGTGCCGGCATGGGGGGAGGTGACTTCGACTACTAAGGTCTAATCCCTCGGGGTCGACCTCCTTCTACGACTCATCAATTGAGTAGGACGCTGCCCTAACCAGGGCAGCTTTTTCATATATGGCTATAGCCCCTAGATCTGACCCACCAGATCCGACGGCGCTGCCTTCACCTGATGATAGATGGCCTCCAGCTCACTGATATTGGCGGTTAAGGTGTAGCGTTGTAACACCCGATCGCGGGCCTTTCTCCCCAATAATTGAGTGATTTCCGGGTGATCTCGGAGAATCGGCAAAATTGTCTGCAACTGACTAGAGACCCGCTGGGTATCAAGCACAATACCAGCCCCCTCGGCCAATACCTCGCCATCGGCACCGGCATCGGTGGCAATACAGGCTGTGCCGCAGGCCATGGCCTCGAGCAGGGAAAGGGATAGCCCCTCCACCAGGGAAGGTAGGATAAAGCCATCTGCCCCCCGCAGCAGATCGATGCGACGGTGGTCCTCCGCCAGGTAGCCTAGCCAGAGGATGCTGGGTTCGTCACCGTAGAACAACTTCAGGGAGGCTTCCAGGGGGCCACTGCCGACAATCGCCAGCTTACAACCGGGCCCCATATCCGCCTGTCGCCACCCCCGTAGCAGGGCTTCCACATTTTTCTCTGGGGATAACCGCCCCTGGTAAACAAATAGCCGCTCTGCTTGGAGATCGGCCCGCGCCGTGGAGGGCCCAGGACAGTAACGTTGCGTATCAACCCCATTGGGAATGACCACCAGGGCTGGGGCGGGGACCCCC
This sequence comes from uncultured bacterium, assembly GCA_964452545.1. Lineage (GTDB taxonomy): Bacteria > Cyanobacteriota > Cyanobacteriia > Phormidesmidales > Phormidesmidaceae > Nodosilinea. The sequence goes on along the minus strand of CAYVMR010000119.1, from coordinate 6,128 downwards.
AGCTTAGTCAACAGGTCCCGCTGGAGGTTGGAAAATACAATCACCCGGTCGTAGTGGGCCAGGCAGGGAGCATAGAGTTGGTAGGTGAGGTGCTGAGTACCAGAGGTGATGCTGCGCACTCGCCGATCAAAGGCGGGATGGAAGGTGGCCACCAGGGGTAAATTGAGTTCGTGGCAAATCTCCGGCAGACGAAAGTCCAGGGGGGAGAGGGTCAGGGAGGCGTGCACCAGGTCCGGCTGCAGCCGCTGCAGGGCGTCCGCCAGCAGCTTGCCAGACTTAAAGGACGGGATGGTGAGGATTTGGGACTTAAATAAAAAGGGCAGAGGAACCTCAGAGCGATCGGGGTGATTGTCCGCCAGAACAGGTTCATCCGGTTGGGCAAAGTGTAAAAAGGTAACCCGATAGCCTCGCTCCAGCAGGGCATTTGTCACTTCTCGGCCATAGGTGACGTTGCCACAGAAGGGGGATTTTTTACCGAGCCAAGCAATGTGCATGCCATCTAAAGTCTGAGTTGTAATGGAAGGGACGGCGCCCGGGCTAACGCCCACCCCCGCAGCTAAGGCAACCACAGCTCACTGGCCTTGAGGTACCCTAGGGGGCCTGGCGTAATGCCGTATCGGCAATATACCAGGTTACAACTCCCCCCACCCCCACCAGTACCCCAAGGCCGAGGAAAACATTGGCAAGGCCCAGACTGGCCTCCACCAGGCTGGCCAAACCCAAGGGCAGGGTGAGAGCAATGTTGATGAAATTATTTTGTAGGCCGAAGACCTTACCCCGCATATCGTTGGGGGTGCTTTGCTGGATCAGGGTTTGCATGGGAATGCCCACCAGCGCCCCCGACCAGCCAATTAGGGCAATTAGAGCCATAGATGGCCAGAGTTTCTCAGTTGTCCAGGCTAGGGCGATCAAACCGATCGCCAAGCCCAGGGTGCCTGCCAAACTCAGGTAGCGCTTTAAAAAACGCTGGCCAAAGTTACCAACAAACAGCGCCCCCAGCGCCAACCCCAATCCACCAGCAGCCAATAGAAAACCAAACTGGGAGGCTTTGATAGTGGGGATTAACTCCGCCAGGCGTACCGCCAGCACCGCCAGGGCCGCAAATACGGAGGACAGCAAAACCAGTTGCAGGATCGCCACTCGCACCTGGGCATGGTGTTTGAGATAACCAAGACCATCACGGATGTCGGCCCAAATCTGGGCGAAGTTGCGGGTGCAGGCTAGGGTCTCTGGTGGGGAGGTGATGGCCATCAAGCAGGCACCGGCCACCAGATAGCTGAGGCCGACGAGGATGGCTGGACCATGCTGGCTAATGCCGAGAGCGGTCATCAGTCGATCACCCAGACCCAGCAGGGGATCCCCGACCGCAAAGCCGACAATCACCGCCGCCATCATGGTGGTGGTGTAAAGTGAGTTGGCCGAGAGTAAATCTGAGCGTTCTACAACGACGGGAATGATGGCCTGCTCCGCCGGGGCAAAGAACTGGGTCAGGGTAGACATGGCAAAGGTCACGGTCAGCAGTAGTAGAAAACTGATGGGCACGGCCCCAATCTGGCCCCAACCCCCAGTTAGCCATAGACCCAGGGGTAAAACCACCACCAATGCCCCCCGCAGCAGATTGGAAAGCACCAGGACCGCCTGCTTAGGCCAGCGATCGACGAACACCCCGGCCACGGCACCAAACAACACCGCCGGAATCGTGAACGCGATCATGACCGCTGCTACCCAGCCACTGATGGTCTGGCCGAGCCCCTCAAACTGGCTAGAGATGATCGCAATCATCAGTACCAGGTAAACTTTGTCCGCTAATTGGGAAAATAATTGCCCCAGCCAGAGGATGAGGAAGTTGCGATTCGCTAGAACGGAGGCAAATCCTTGATTTTCTATAGCTTCATGCCCTAAATCTTGACTGACTGGAACGAGAAGCTCGGTTCCCGGCCCCGTCAAGCCGTGGGTTTCAAGGGGGAGAACCTCCACAGGCTGGCTATTTGACTGAACCTCACGCAGCATCAGGTACCCAACCGCAACAGCAATCCGGCCAGGGCAATCTGACCAGGTTTAAGCCTAACTTTCCCCTAGTTTAAACACTCGCTAGACAAACATCAATCAGGGCCGCCGAGCGAATCGGCCGTTCTAAGTAGTCCTGGGCGCATTGTCGTAGCAGCCGTTCCATCCGGGCCCAAACCTGGGGATGGGCCTCGTCAGCGGACAGCAGGCTGGGCCAGAGGCCTCGCTCAGGCTGGCTGAGGTGTTGCAGCAGGGTCACCTCCAGAGCGGTCAGGGGGATGGGTTTCGGGTGGCGGGTGAGGGCAGTGGCAGAGTAAACCGGCAGCGGTTCCCCCGTGCGGGTCGCCAGCCCCCCCCAGGGCAGCCCAACGGCGTTATCCCCCTGCACCAGACCGCCAGCAGCAAAGCTAAACTCCGCTCGCCAGTGAGGATCGCTCAAGTCCGGCACAATTTGCCGTTGGCTCAGACAGCAACGGTGTACCTCTGGAGCCACCCCCCCCAGCCGTAGAAGTTGGTAGACTCCGTGGCAGAGGGCAGCCAGCAGGTCCTCCGGGGGGCTGGTTTCTAGGTGGGCCAGGTGGGTCACCAACAGATCAAACAGTTCTGCCTGGGAACAGTCACTCAAGGCCATGGACAGTACCACCTCCGCCAAATACTGACTGGCGGTTAAGCGGCCCAGGTGCTGACTGAGGCCAGAAAAGCGGCGCAGAGTTTCAGCCTGCACCACCTTATCTAGCTGTTTGCCTTTGATCACTAGCCACTGATTAATCACAAAGAGATCGCTACGGCCAGCCAGCCGGGACTGGTGCTTGCGCGAACCTGGAGCAACGGCCCGCAACAGGCCAATCTCAGGGGTCAAAATGGTCAGGAGACGATCGCTCTCCCCCAGGGGCACTGCCTTAAGATTAATCCCGGTTAGCTTAGCCGTCTGACTCATGGGCTGGCCGCCAGCTGTTGCTTGATCAGCTCAGGTCCACGGGAGGTGCCCAAGCGAGTAGCCCCCGCCTGCACCAGGGCGATCGCCTGGTCTGCCGTCCGGATACCGCCGGAGGCCTTAATCCCAACCCGCCCCTGGGTCAGGCGTTGGAGCTGTGCCACCACGGCGAGGGTAGCTCCCCCCTGCCAACCCGTACTGGTTTTTAGGAAGGCTGCCCCGGCATCCATACATAGCTCCGCCGCCAGGGTGATTTCCGTGGGGGTAAGCAGGGCGGTCTCCAAAATAGCCTTCACCACCTGTCCGGTTTCTTCACAGATGGTAGCGATTTCCCGATGCAACGCATCCTGCTGTCCAGACTTAAGCCAGCCCAGGTTAATCACCACATCCAGCTCAGTGGCGCCATTATCCACGGCCTCCTGAGCCTCAAAGAGCTTGGTGCTGCTAGTGCTAGCCCCCGTAGGAAAGCCCACCACCGTACCCACCCGCACCCCACTTTGGTGCAATAACTCCGCGGCCTGACGAACATACACCGGGTAAACACAGACACTGGCAAAACCGTAGCGATCGGCCTCAGCACACCACTGACTCACCTGTTCGGGGGTGGCGGTAGGGGTGAGTAGGGCGTGATCAATCAGGGGAGCCAGGTCAATGGTCTGGTCTAAAAACTCTGTCACCTCGGTCATGGCTAATCACCTATCCTCCCCAGTAAAACCTCAAACCTACAGCAGTCGCCAGTCCGGTTAGAACAAGAGGGCGACGCCCTGAACCCCAACGCTTGACTCTCTGTCCTGGGCCAAATGGCTACAATTTTGTAAAATGATACTAACGGAGAGGGAGGGATTCGAACCCTCGGTCCTTTGGGGACACCCGATTTCAAGTCGGGCGCATTCGACCACTCTGCCACCTCTCCCAATGGAAACATACTGTTATATCTATATCACCGCATTGGGATCTCCTGGGGTAGTTTATAACAGTTTGCCTTGGATTGCCGATCCTGGGCAATAGGGGCTTGGGCCAGTCCCCCGGATCAAGCCCGAAAACCTGGGGGAGACCGGTAATTGGTCCAGCAGCCATTAAAATAACTAGGCAAGACAGACGGATCTCTTTTAGGGAGTGACGGCTTGTCTGAGCTTGCCCGATCACCGTTATTGACGTAGGCCCATTGCCTCAATGCTCCCGACTCCTCCCCTGAGGTCTCTACACCCGTGGGTTAGGCACCGGCCCATCCACCCGGTGGCGATCGCCTATCTGTTCTTGCTACCGGCCCTTGTAGCCCTGGGCATTTCCGTCTTTTGGCCAGCCCTACAGGCCTTTTATCTGAGTTTCACCAGCTTTGGTCTGGATTTAACCGCAACTCCTACCTGGGTGGGAGGAGCAAACATTCAACGACTGCTAAAGGACCCGTTGTTCTGGCAAACCGTCGGCAACAGCTTGCTTTACCTGGTTGGGGTGGTGCCGGTCTTGACCATTGCCCCCTTAGGGCTGGCGATTTTAGTCAATCGAGCCCTACCGGGCATGCATTGGCTCCGGGTAGCCTACTACTCACCGGTGGTAATTTCCATGGTCGTCGCCGGAATCGCCTGGCGCTGGCTATTTGCGGAGAATGGTTTGCTAAACCAAGCCCTAACCTCCTTAGGTCTCCTAAACCAGGGCATACCCTGGTTGACCAGCCCTAGCCTAGCGCTGGCCAGTGTCATGGTGGTTACCCTGTGGAAGGGGATTGGCTACTACATGGTGATTTACCTGGCGGGTTTACAGTCGATTCCCCAGAACCTCTACGAAGCAGCCGCAATTGATGGCGCAGATGGATGGCGCCGTCACTGGCACATTACCATTCCGCTGATGCGGCCCTATGGAATTTTAGTAGCCGTAATTTCGGCAATCTCCGCCACCAAGGTTTTTGAAGAGGTTTATATTATGACCCAGGGCGGTCCTCGGAATAGCTCTAAGACCATCGTTTACTATATCTACGAGCAGGCCTTCGAGAAATTGGAAATTAGCTACGCCTGCACCATAGGGCTAGTCCTTTTCCTGGCGATTTTATCCCTCTCCGTCCTACGATTATGGGTCACCCCCAAGGACATAACCCCAAATACCTAACCACCGTGGATGATGTTGAAAGCCTACGCAGCCCTCCCACATGAGTCCGTCTGAACGGCCAGATTGCAAACTTCGACCTGGGTGACACCGTCTGTGGCCATCGCTAACGCCACCAAGTCATTAAGCAGTTCAGCCCTGCTAATAGTTCCGGTAAGAATAATGGCGGAACCCCGTTGTTTAACCACGATGTTACTCTTTTCGTCCTTACCCATATAGTCTCGGAAGCGGGCCTGGATACGGTGGGCCAAGCCGTAGTAGTCATACTCACCCTGTAGTCCAACTCGTTCAGGCGGTATGGCACTTAAGCCAGAAAAACCACTAACGTAGCTCGTCGAGCTAGCATAGTAAACCCCAGTAATCAGCTGATCCGTAGTTTCATTCAACGGCAATACCTGAATCATGACCACCCTCTTCCTTGAATCACACCAGTAACAATGGCGACAATCACAACCGTTTTAATCACGGAAGCTCCAGGAGACAGGAATACAACTACTTCCGTAATATTACGGATAATTGTAAGGCAATTGCCTAGCCTTGTAAACTTATTATGAAGTTTCTAAAACATAGCTGTAGCCACCTGCAAGGGGACCAAGGCGAGCCAAAAGGCCTGCCCAGCCTCGACATTTACCGATGTAACCTGTCCTAGGCGTTTTGATCGAATCTACAATACTCAGCAATATCCAGGCAATGACATCACTAAATGTGACGTTTTCTAGCCGATGATGACTTTTACCCTAACTGTAGAATTACTGATTTAGCGATCAAAACTAGCCATGCGGCGAGCAGCACCAATGCTCTCCTGGGCTGGGCCATAGGTTAACTCGAGGGCCTGTTGATCAACAAAGGCCTGAGCGGCTTCACGGTAAACACTGGCATTGGTGGGTAGGGTCTGTCGCTGACCATCGTAATCGAAGGTGATGGCATACTTGACATCTTTTTGCAGCAGCAGTTCCGAGCGCTGTTCTACAGTCTGTCGCTGTCGGTCTTGCAGTTCCTCCGCCGTGGGCTTGGCTGGCAGAGCCGGCCACCATAGCCCCTCCTCGTCAGGGCCGGTGACAGCTCCCTCTGGCCGTACCCCATTGCG
>CAYVMR010000118.1:0-7546 GCA_964452545.1 uncultured bacterium | reverse complement strand
TCGCCATGATCGGCGAATGGGAGTCGGAACATGGGCTAGAGGATCCAACCTGGGATTACTACCAGCGTTGGTATGCCGTTCTGGAAAAACTTGTACTGGAAACAGGCCTTGTAGAGAGGGCAGATTTAGAGGAGAAATCAGCCACTTTAATGAACTGTTCCAGTATCCATAGTCAGTCCACTAACTCTGAGCACTGATGAGGAAGTGAATTGCTCTAGCGAACTATTCCCCCTTAGAGAGTTCAGGTCAAAAGCCTGGATTCAGACAAGAATCGGATCACTTCAGCAGCCATCTTCCTTGTCAACATCAAACCCCAAAATGTCGTTAGGATACCTTTACCATGCATACTAGATCTTTCAATAGCTTCAGCCCGCAATTTGTCATTAGTGGTCTGACTGTTCTGACTTTCTTGCTTCTTTGCGCCCCGGCTATGGCTCACCATCCCTTTGGTGGTGACACTCCTGTTAATGTCATCGAGGGTTTTCTCTCTGGAATTGGACATCCAGTGATTGGTCTTGATCATCTGGCATTTGTGATTACAGCAGGACTGTTGGCGACTACGTTTAATCGAGGTCTGTCTATTCCCATTGCCTTTGTTCTAGCATCACTTGTTGGCACAATTATCCATCTGCTCAATGTCAATATGCCGATGACCGAGATTTTGATTTCCCTGTCCGTCCTTGGGTTTGGCCTTTTACTAGCCATGAAAGACTCACTGCCAGGAGGGGCCGTGATTGTTTTGGCTGGAATGGCTGGTCTATTTCATGGTTATGCCTATGGAGAGGCTGTGGTCGGTGCGGGCATGCCATCTTTGCTCGCTTACCTGATTGGTTTTTCTACGATTCAAATGGTAATTTCTGGCGGCGTCTACTTGGTGGTGAAGAAACTGATAAGCGGTGGTAATGATGTTAAGCCATTGAACCTACGTTTTGCTGGTTTCGTTCTATCAGGTATTGGCATGGGTTTGCTATCTGGCTTGGTGGTAGGGTAGCTGGTTTCCACAAATTTTCCCTATGTTCCTATGTCCGATTTTCATTTCCCGCTGAGAAGTCGGCGGGCTTTTTATGGCCCTAATATATAGGTGTAGCCATTTGGCTCAGACACTGAGCAAAGCTTTGGGACTCAGCACAAAGCCAAATAATTATACGTATAGAAATCTGTCTCGGAGAAAACAGTATTTTTGACAGACATAATTGAAAATTAGCTATAAAACCCATAATTATTTCCCTTAACCGCTGGGTGAAAATGTATGCGTGTTGCTGACGATGTTACACAATTGGTTGGCCGAACCCCCCTGGTTCGATTAAATCGAATTCCGCAGGTAGAGGGGTGTCTCGCACAAATCTTCGTCAAATTAGAGGGTATGAATCCGGCATCTTCCATAAAGGATCGAATTGCCTTGCGTATGGTAGAAATTGCAGAAGCGACGGGTTTAATTCAGCCAGGGGAAACTATTTTGGTTGAACCCAGCACCGGTAATACTGGCATTGCCCTGGCTATGGTAGCGGCGGTGAAGGGTTATCGTCTCATTGTGACCATGCCAGAAACCATGAGTTGGGAGCGGCGGGCGATACTCAAGGCCTACGGAGCGGAGTTAGAGCTGACCCCTGGACATTTATTTAGCCAGGGAGCTGTTGACCGAGCCAGGGAACTGTTACGGACTATTCCCCATGCGGTGATGTTAAATCAATTTGAGAACTCGGCTAATCCCCAGGTTCATCAAGATACTACCGCCGCAGAAATCTGGGATGATACCGACGGTCAGGTTGATATGGTGGTAGCCGGAGTCGGTACCGGTGGGACGATTACGGGGTTGGCACGGGCTTTAAAGAAGCGTAAGCCAGCCCTGCAGGCGATCGCCGTGGAACCCGAAAATAGTGCGGTGCTAACAGGCGGCCAGGCAGGGATGCACAAAATCCAGGGGATTGGGGCTGGCTTTATTCCTGCCGTCATGGATCTTGGCCAGGTGGATGAAGTCCTGACCGTAGCGGACGAGGCGGCGATCGCCTACAGTCGTCGCCTGGCCCGGGAGGAGGGGTTGTTATCGGGTATTTCCACCGGTGCTAACCTGTGGGCTGCGGTTGAGTTAGCCAAACGGCCAGAAAATGCTGACAAACTGATTGTCATGGTTCAACCGAGTTTTGGCGAGCGCTATCTCAGTACAGTCCTATTTCAGGATCCAGCCATGGTCAGTAGCTAGGACAATCGTTACGGTCCCTCGATGGTTCCCTCTACCGACCCAACTGTCTCTAAAAACGTGAAAAAAGGGGATCAACCTACCTTTTAACCCCACAAAACCAGACTATGCTAAGCCCTTCAACCTTGCCAGATGCCGCCAATCCTGATTGGCGACCAGCCAGGCAACCCCTATGGGACTACCTAGCCCTGCTCTATACCCTGGGTAGTTACGGCCTGGGTATGGGTTGGGTGGGGTCCTCCAGTGTTGTCCTAAACGGCCTTGGGCTAGTTATCCTCACCCATGGTCTGGTGCTCTCGGCCTATGTTGCCCATGAATGTCTGCACGGCAATAACTTTTCCACCCCAGGGTGGCGGGCCGGGGTTGGGAATCTAATGCTCTGGCTAAATGGTAGTTGTTACGCGCCATTCCAGACCCTGGCCAAGATGCATATTGACCACCACGTCCATCGCATTGACTACTCTCGCTTTGATATTCCTGGTTTTTTGGCATCCACTTGGCCTCGACTCCGATCCCTAATCCTGGCCCTAGAGTGGTGCTACATTCCCGCCCTAGCCATTCTGCTGAGGATGGCATTAATCCTCTCCGCCTTTCGTCATCCCCAATCCCCTGGCGATCGCCCCAGACTCCTGGCGATCCTAGCCTTACGCAGCGCGCTGTTCTCCGCCCTAGCCCTCTGGTCCCCTAAGGCCATGGGGCTCTACTGCCTGGCCTACGGCGTCATGATCCATTGCCTGCGGTTGATGGATGGCTTTCAGCATACCTATGAGGCTTTGCCGCCTGGGTCTCCCATTCCCGACCACCACCAGCACCTTTCTCCCAGCGCAGCCCAAGCCTACGAGCAGAGCCATACCTTTTCGACCCTGCTGTCCCACCGCTATCCCTGGCTGAATGGCCTCTTGCTCAACTCTGGCTATCACAATGCCCACCATCGAATGATGACCTGTCCTTGGTACCATCTGCCGGCCTTAGATAGACGGTTGGTGGCCATGGGTGAGCACCCCGATTACTATATTCCGGTTTTAGCGTTGCTGGGCAACTATCATCGCTTTCGGGTCTCTCGCATCTTCACGGGGCAGGGAGAAATTATGGATGAGCAGGGTAACCGACGCCTTGAGGGCTTCTATGGGGCAACGGAGGTTTCATTTTTGATCATACCAGTGGTGCTGTGAGGAAACCTGGTCCACCGGCCAGGATACCAGGAACGCTGGCTGAGTTGCCTAACCCTAGGCAATACTGCCCCGCTTGCGGGCTTCCTTGGCGGAGACCCCCACGTTTTTCAGGCCAGCGCGGATCAGTTCTCGCTCTAGTAGGGCAAAGAAGCGGTTGCGATCGCCCCCCCGCACCACCGCCTGGTTATGGGCCTCCGCCAGGGCCACCGGGTAACCATAGCCCTTCTGTACTTGGGCTAGCACCATGGCCAGGGTCCGCTCCCCTAGATCGGCATCCGCCACCACCCACCGGGGCATTTCCACCCGGGCCACCTCCGTCCCCACATGCAGGTAGCAAAAGTAGATCGATTGATCACCGTAGCGTTCCAAAATGGTGGCGGTGCTGCGGTAAAAAGGGCTGCGCTGTCCTGGGGTGAGCTGGCTAGCCCAGAAATTAGCATCCCGCAGGGGCATAAATCGCCCACAGGCCGCCCCCTCTGCCTGTCCCTGACAGTGGTGCTGGCAATCCGGGGTGGAAAAGGGGCAGGCGGCCAGCCGTAGAAAATTTAATCCTTCGCTGCTGCGGGCGGCGCTAACATAGCCCACCAAGGGAACGCCCCGCTGACGGAGTTGATCCCAGGCGGCCAAAATCGGTGGCAGGATCAATTCCCGAGCTGATTCCGGCAGGTTGTCTAAAAACCAGTAGATCAGGGAACCATCCACCATGGCTAGCAGTGGTGGGGGAGACGGCCCCAACTCCTGGATTGTTGCCCTGGCCAGGGTCGCCAATTCCTGAGCCTCCGCCACGGTGCGGCGATGGCCCATCCATTCCGCCGTGGCCATACCCCATTGACGAGACAGGGTCAGTTCCTCCGGTCGGTACACCACCTCCGGCAGGCTATCCAGCCGGGGAAATCGGCTTTGACCATAGTGCAGCACCACCTGACCCACGTTAATTAAGTAGCAGTAGGCAATTTCGTGGTGACTGGGGGCGATTTGGGATCCATCCGTAGCGATAACGCTGTGGGGCTGGTGGGCCGGGGGGAGGACCGGGTGAGGCGTGAGGGGTTCGATTGGTTCGGCGGCGGTAAAGGCCAGGCGATCTCCCTGGGTCTCGAGGACTGCCACCAACGCCGATTGATCCGCTAAGGCCTTAGTTGATAGGCTCGCCGCCAGGCTGAGTCGCCGTTGGGCCGCCTCCGCCTCTTGACTGAGATGCTGGCCCATGCCCTGCATTTGGTGGGCAAGCTTAACCAGATTGAGCATAGAATTGTCGAAAACAGTACGTTAATACTAACCTCTCTGGCTGGAAATGGATAAAATCAAGCCGTGGTGTCGATCTCGACTGGCCACCTTCAAGAGAGTTGCCGCAGATTAGCTGTGGCTAGGAAACACCCTTCAGTCATGACTACGTGGTTTGCCAAAATCGTTGTCTTAATTTACTAAGGTGTAGTCTATGCAGGTGCAGCGACAGGACATTGGCCTCATGGTCGGGGATCGCTTAATGCGGGTGTATGTGGTATCACCCCAACCCACCGGCCAATATCCCGGTATTCTTTTCTACTCGGATATTTACCAGCTAGGGCTACCGATCACCCGGCTGGCGGACCGGCTGGCGGGCTATGGCTACGTGGTAGCAGCGCCAGAAATCTTCCACCGCCTGGAGCCGATTGGCACGGTGATTGAACCCAATAGCCTGGGACGGTTGCGGGGCAATGATAACGCCCGTCGCACGGCGATCGCGGCCTATGACGCCGACGCCATCGCCGTGCTGGACTGGCTACAAACCCAAGACCAGGTGGCGACTGGAGAAATCGCTAGCCTGGGCTTTTGCATCGGTGGCCACCTAGCGCTGCGGGCGGCCCTACAACCGGTGGTAAAGCTATCGGTATGTTGTTACCCCACCGGTGTCCACAGCGGCAAACTAGGCCAGGGCCGGGCCGATACCCTAGAGCGGCTGGGGGAGATCAAGGGGGCGGTGCTCACCCTCTTCGGTAGTCTCGATCCCCATGTGCCCCTAGACGCCCGAGAGCAGATCATTGAAGCCCTGGATGGGGCGGGGGTGACCCATAAAACCCTGCTCTATGACGCCGACCACACCTTTATGCGGGACGATGGCCACCGCTATGACCCCCTGGCGACTGACAGCGCCTGGCAGGTGATCACCGAATCCCTACGTCTGGCCTTTGATCGGTAGTCGTCTATCCAAGCTCAAGGGAGGCATAATTTCCCCCCCTCTCCGCTCCCCTGGCTGTCTCAACCAGTCCCTTTAAAGGTGATACAGCCCCAGGGGCGCCTGGGCGGGTGGTCGTTCTAGTTGGCTAGACTACCCACCGGGTGGTTTTTGCGGAGGCTTGGCGGCCAACTAGCGCCATTGCCAGCCCAGTTAAAGACGGCGATGCCATTGGCGATGGGCTGAGACCCAGCGCCGTGCTTGATGTCCTGAGCTAAATGGTTAAGCTGTATACGCCTAGGACCAGCCTTTTCCAACCGCCTCTAAGCCTAACTGAGCCAGCGGGAAAGGGGGCTGGGCTCCTGGGAGGGGGCCTGCCAGGCAGGGATGTTACGGGGGGGAGTGATCGGGGCCTGGGTGGCGGCTAGGGCCGCCCGTAGCCGTTGATTTTCAAGCTGCAGGGCCTTTTCCCGTTGTTTTAGGCTATCCCGTTCCGCGGCAATTTCCTGACACCGGGAGCGCAGGAAGGTTTGCTGATGAAACTGGCCATTCAGCGCCGCCGTGAGTTGATCAATTTTCTGTTGGTGGGCGGTAACCACGGCCCTGAGGGCGATGGCATCCTCTTCGCTGCCTTGATGAGGGTTGGCGGCCCTAGGCCCTACCCCGGTTGGGGATGGGGTGTCAAGAGCTTTGCTGTAGACCTGGAAGCGGGCAAAGGTCACCTGGTAACGGGTGAGGATATGGTCCAAATGTTGAATGTGGTCCTGGGCGGCCTGTAACTGGTGGCCTAGGCTGACGGTCAAGGCCCGGACAATCATCACCTCCGAGGTGAGGTCATGGGGCTGGGCAGGCTCTGCCTGCAGAGAGGAGCTCTGGTAATGGTTCTTCAGCCGGACGAGGTAGTCCTGCACCTCGGTATAGCTCTGGTGAATCCGCAGCCTCAGTCGTTCCAGCTCAACCTGTTGGATATCAATTAATTGCCGCAGGTCGGTTAACAGGTTACTGAGCAGCTGTTGCTGCCACTGCTGCTTGGCGTTCAGCTGCTGCTTCAGGTTGACAATGATCTTTTGCTGAACGTTTGAATATTCTTCGGTTTGGGCGAGATGGGACTGCAGCATCTGGTGATTGGCCACCTGCTGCTGCAGTTCCTCAAGGGATTCCGTAGCCTGATCGAGGGCTTGCTGGAGTAGACAAACCCGCTGCACTAACTTAAAGTCCAGCGAACTATCCTGGAGCATGGACACAACCTAACGAGGAGGAAGCGAACCTGTGGAGGGTAATTTAGCAGGTTCCAGCCCTGGGGATCTGTTAACAGATGGGGACAGGCTGAAACTTATAGGGTTGGCCAGAAGACTTAGGACAGGCCCGATCTGTCAAATTACCTACTGGGTAGGCGTTTTGGCCCGATCCTGTCCCGTTTCCCATGGCTGCCGCTACACCTAGACTTTACAGGGTGAACCCGTGATTAGCTAAGGGGGTCACAGCCCTATCATCAATCATCACGTCGGTATCCGTGGATCTAAGGAAACTGGTCACCAGGGATAGGGCTGCCCTAGATCACTAACCCCCTTGGTAGATGCGGCCCAGCCCTGGTATAGCCGAGCTCTGATCCAGGCATGGACTTGATGGTGTCCCTATAGGCTACCATCCGCCTGGGTTCAGTCCAGGCGATCTAGGTTGGTTTTTTCTCAGGTAGCATGCACTTGTCGGAGTCACAGCCCGCGGGCCCCGCCTCCAGGATTTCCCCGGCATCATAGCGAGCCAGGGCGGCGTGAAAGTCGTGGGTGCGACGCCGGGCTTCCACCTGCTGCCTGAGGGCCGCGTAGGTGACCCGATCAATGGGCTCAAAGGGTAGGCGGGGGAAGGTTTGGAGGTCATCGAAGCGGGCCAGTAGGGCAGCGGAAATGTACCCCTGGTCTTGATCGATGGCCTGGTAGATGCGCTCTGCTAAGCTCTCCACCTCTGCCTCCCGCAGTTCAATGGTGGCAGACGTATTGTGGGTGGTGTAGTGGTGCTGCACCTGCA